>JAEFAM010000049.1 GCA_016287565.1 Clostridia bacterium | reverse complement strand
GATGCTGGACAAAAGAAACGTGGAAATGCTCACCAGGATCGGAGTCTTCTCGGAAGCGGAGATCCATTCCAGGTACGAGATTCTGCTGGGCAACTACGTCAATATCATAAATATCGAAGCCGCCACCATGCTCGATATGGCCAGACGGGGCTTTATGCCTGCGATCTCGGCTTTCAGTTCCAAAGTTATGGAGAGCTGGGCTGCCAAAAACAGCTGCGGCGTGGAATGCTCCTACGAGCAGAGGATCGCTTCTGAACTGTCAGGGTTGTTGTCCGGCATAATGAAGCGCACCGACGAACTCTCGGCCGCTGCCGCAGGCGTTCAGGCCGCGGGGGACATCACCGCCCAGAGCATTTACATAAGGGACAAGGTCCTGCCTGTTATGAAGGCGCTCCGGGAACTGGTCGACAGGGCTGAAATGATAACGGACAGGCGCTGCTGGCCCTATCCGTCCTACGCACACCTGATGTTCGACGTTTGACACGTCCAATGGCCCGGAAGAGCGGCCGCGGAAAGCGGCAGACTGCCCGAGAGCCCGTATAAAAATCGTAAAACGGAAGAATGGAGAAAACGTAAAAATGTCAAATTGCGCAATCGTTGGGATCAACTGGGGAGACGAGGGCAAGGGCCGTATGGTGGACCTGCTCACGGAGAAGTTCGATATCGTCATCAGATATCAGGGAGGCGGCAACGCGGGACACACCGTCATTAACGAATACGGAAAGTTCGCGCTGCATCTTCTGCCCTCCGGCATATTCCGCCACGGCGTCGTCAACGTCCTCGGCAACGGCGTTGCCCTGGATCCCGAAAACCTGTGGTCGGAGATATTGACCGTATCCGAAAAAGGCGTGCCGGTATCCCCGGACAATCTCAAGATCAGCGACAGAGCGTCGCTGCTGCTGCCCTGGCACAGAGACCTGGACGGACTGGAAGAAGCCCGTCTGGCGGATAAAAAGTACGGGTCGACGAAGCAGGGCATCGCACCTTTCTATTCGGACAAATATCAGAAAAAGACCGTGCTGGCCGGGGAGCTTTTCTATCCCGAGCGGCTGCAGGAACACCTTAAAGACCTGCTGGAATGGAAGAATCTGACTCTCACCAGGATATACGGCGCCAGGCCCTGTACTATGGAAGATCTGAACGCCTGGCTCAGAGATTACTGCGATAAGATCAAGCCTTTCGTCTGTAACACAGGCGCGTACCTGAAACAGGCGGTGAAGGAAGGTAAAAACATCCTTTTCGAGGCCCAGCTGGGAGCCCTCAGGGACCTGGATTACGGCATTTATCCTTATACGACTTCGTCCAACGCCATAGCGGCCTTCGCGCCTGTGGGAGGCGGCCTGCCTTCCGCCAAGATAGACGAGGTCATAGGCGTGGTGAAAGCGTATTCCACCTGCGTGGGAGAGGGACCTTTCACCTGCGAGTGGTTCGGCCTGGAAGCCCAGCAGCTCAGGGACGCCGGGTTCGAGTACGGCGCTAAGACAGGGCGGCCGAGGCGCGTGGGGCCCATCGATCTGGTTGCCACCAGGTACGGCGTGGAGACCCAGGGAGCCACGGCCATCGCGTTGACGAAGATGGACGTGCTGAGCTATATGGAGAAGGTGCCGGTGTGCTCGCATTACGTGGTCGACGGCGTGGTGACGGACGAGTTTCCGTTCCCGGCGGCATTGCCGGACGCGAAACCGGTGTACGAGTACATGGACGGCTGGAACACGGACGTGTCCAAATGCCGCACCTGGGAAGAATTGCCGGAGAACGCACGCAAATACGTGGAATTTATCGAAAAGCGCATCGGAGCGCCCATCAAATACGTTTCGGTGGGGCCGGAGCGCGAGAGCATCATAATACGGTAATATGGCGAACTTTTAATTGCCGCGGCTGAAGGGCCGGGCAGAGATCCAGAAGCTTTTACGAAAGCGGGGAAGCCGGATGAAAGAACGTTACGAATCACCATTGTCCTCGAGATACGCGTCGGAATATATGCTGGAGCTGTTCTCCCAGAAGACCAGGATCGAGACCTGGCGCAAGCTGTGGGTGGCGCTGGCCAGGGCGGAACACAAGCTGGGGCTGCCTGTAACTGAAGCGCAGGTGGAGGAACTGCAAGCTCACGTGAGCGACATCGATTTCGAGGCCGCGGAGGAAAGGGAAAAGGTCGTGCGCCACGACGTCATGGCTCACGTGTACGCATACGGACTGGCAGCGCCGGGAGCCGCGGGGATAATCCATCTCGGAGCCACCAGCTGCTACGTTACGGACAACGCCGATCTGGTGATCTACCGGGACGCCCTCAAATTTATCCGTTCGGAGCTCATCCGTGTTATGGTCAATCTGGCGGCCTTTGCCAGGAAATACGCCTCTACGCCTACGCTCGGCTATACCCATTACCAGCCTGCCCAGCCAGTCACGGTGGGGAAGCGGGCAACGCTGTGGCTCCAGGATCTGGAGTCCGATCTGGACGAGCTTGACTTCGTGCTCGGCTCCCTGAAATTCCTCGGATCGAGAGGCACCACCGGCACCGAGGCCAGTTTTATGGACCTGTTCGGCGGCGACGGTAAAAAGATAGACGAAATGAACCGTATGATCTCGGAAGAATTCGGCTTCGAAGAGTGTTTCCCGGTCTGCGGCCAGACTTATCCACGCAAGACGGACAGCAGGATTATGAACTGCCTCGCGTCCATCGGCCAGAGCCTCTACAGGATGGCTGAAGACGTGCGGCTGCTCCAGCATGACCGCCAGATCGAAGAACCTTTCGAGAAAGATCAGATAGGGTCCTCTGCAATGGCCTACAAGCGCAATCCTATGCGTTCTGAGCGCATTTGCAGCCTTGCCCGGTATCTCATATGCCTCCCGGCTAACACCGCCTCTACGGCCTCTACACAGTGGTTAGAGAGAACGCTGGACGATTCGGCCAACCGCCGCATCACCATGCCGGAGGGTTTCCTCTGCGCAGACGCCATCCTGCGCCTGGCGAACAACGTCACTTCGGGCCTCCGGGTCAACGAAGTCATGATTGACGCCTGCGTCCGGGACTACATGCCTTTCATCGCTACCGAGAACCTGATGATGGAAGCGGTCAAGCGCGGCGGCGACCGCCAGGCCCTTCACGAGATCATCCGTCAGGAGTCCATGAAGGCCACTGCAAGCATCAAGAGCGGCGGGTCCAACGACCTTCCGGAGCTGCTTGCCTCCCATCCCGAGTTCGGCATGACGGTGGATGAGATCAAGGCTATGCTGGAGCCTTCGCGCTACACCGGCAGGTGCGCGGAGCAGGTGGAGAATTACGTCAATGCCCTGGAGCCCAAATTAAGGGACAACGGGTGCGGCGCGGCCTGCGGGCTGCCCGATCAGGAGATCCGGATCTGAGGGAGGCGTACGAGTCGCCTCTGTCCGGCGCTTCGTCAACTAATTGCAAAATTCTGAAACATACTGAAACAAGTTGGATCATACAGAACCATTCACGGAGGATTTTATGGAAAAGATCCTTGTCCTCGATTTCGGAGGCCAATACAACCAGCTGATCGCACGCAGGGTCCGGGACCAGCACGTTTTTGCGGAGATCTTACCGTACAACCGGATAACGCCGCAGGAGATACTTGCCGCGGGCTACGCCGGGATCATTTTTACGGGCGGTCCCAACAGCGTTTACGACGAGGCGTCGCCTCATTATCCTAAAGAGGTGCTGTCCCTTGGCATACCGGTGCTGGGCATCTGCTACGGCTGCCAGCTCATAGCTTATATGGACGGCGGCGAGATACGGTCCGCGGGGGAGATCAGCGAGTACGGAAAAGTGGAACATACCGTAGTTGACCGTGACGATCCTCTGTTCAAGGGTGTACCGGAGCGCGATATCTGCTGGATGAGCCACACCGATTACGTGAGCGAATTGCCACCGGGGTACGAAGCCATCGGCGTCACGGAGAACTGCCCATGCGCTGCCATGTGCGACCGTTCGAGGAAAATATACGGCGTGCAGTTCCATCCGGAGGTCACTCATACGCGGTTCGGCGCTGCGCTGCTGCACAATTTCCTGTATGATATATGCGGCGTCAGCGGCGACTGGACTTCCGGCAGCTTCGTGGAGAATTCCGTAGCGTATTACCGTGACAAATACAAGGGCAAAAAAGTGCTGCTGGCGCTGTCCGGCGGCGTGGATTCGTCCGTGGCTGCCGTGCTGATGCACCGGGCAATAGGCGACGACCTGACCTGCGTGTTCGTGGATCACGGCCTCCTGAGAAAAGACGAAGGCGACATCGTGGAGCGCACGTTCAAGGGGCGCTTCGGCCTTAATATGATCCGTGTCAATGCCGCCGACCGTTTCCTGGCAAGGCTGGCCGGAGTGACTGAGCCGGAGCGCAAGCGCAAGATCATCGGCGAAGAATTCATCCGCGTCTTCGAAGACGTGGCCCGCCAGATCGGCAAGGTCAACGTCCTTGTCCAGGGCACCATCTACCCGGACGTGATCGAGTCCGGCGCCGGCGACGCGGCAACCATAAAGAGCCACCACAACGTGGGCGGCCTGCCTTCCGTCATCGACTTCGACGAGATCGCCGAGCCCCTCCGGAACCTATTTAAGGACGAAGTCCGGCGCGTAGGCCTCGAACTGGGAATACCGTACGAACTCGTGTGGAGGCAGCCCTTCCCGGGCCCCGGGCTCGCCATCCGTGTGATAGGGGAGATCACCGCAGAAAAGCTCGACCTGCTGAGAGACGCAGACGCCATATTCCGCGAAGAAATTGCCCGAGCCGGGCTGGAGCGCGACACGAACCAGTATTTCGCCGTGCTCACCGACACACGCACCGTTGGCGTGATGGGAGACGCCAGGACTTACGGATACACCGTTGCCCTCCGCGCCGTTTCCACCGACGACTTTATGACTGCCGACTGGACGAGATTGCCCTACGAGCTGCTGGCCAGGGCCTCCGCCCGCATCACCAACGAGGTCAAGGGCGTCAGCCGCGTGGTGTACGACGTCACTTCGAAGCCGCCGGCCACGGTGGAGTGGGAGTGAGGCAATGGGAAATGGCAAATGGGAAATGGCAAATGGCAGATGGGAAATAATAAATGGCAAATGGACAATTGAAAATGGGAAATGGCAAATGGCAAATGGGAAATGGCAAATGGGAAGTTGAAAATGGCAAATGATAATTTCCTTTTCTCTTCATTAATTTGCAATTTACAATTTTCAATTTGCAATTATAAAATTTTCACCTTTTAATTTGCAATTTACAATTTTCAATTTGCAATTTTAAATTTGGGAATGGGAAAATGAAGACAATAATTTTTGCGCTGCTTGCCGCGCTTATGCTGATCTCGTGTGTTGGCTGTTCGCAGGGATTGGTCGATAACGTAAGCACGCCGGATGATTCGGGAAATATGCAAATGCCGAACCCGTGGGTCGATTGCGCGACGCTGAGCGAGGCAGCCGAGCTGGCGGGATTTGACATCACCATACCAGGCAAGTTCGAAGGATATCCCAACAAGGTGTTTCAGGCAATTAGAAAGACCATGATACAGGTCTTGTATTTTGACGGAGATCCTTCCGCTGAGACAAGCAGCATGATCATGGTCCGCAAGGGGACAGGACAAGAGGATATCTTGGGGAACTATAATGAGTATCCGGAAAAAGAGACCGTACAGATATACGGCATAGACGTTCAGATCAGAGGAAATAAAGGGCAGGTCTACACTGCGGTCTGGACCTGGGAGGGGTATTCGTTTGCGATAAACGCCGATAAAGGTCTGAGCAGGGATGCGCTCAAAAATGCGATCGAGGAAATGATTACAGTGGTCGGATAACGAAGCTGCCCCGTGATCTGCTAAAAAAACGCATAAGCAAGGACGCGGTTGACGCGACCAAATCTGTATTTGGCGAACAGAATCGGACGCACGATCGGATATGAGGGGGCAGTATCATGAAACTTATGGGTGTAGAGAAAAGAAACGGTTATCTGTACGCGGAATGGGCTCTTACGTACAGGGTCGGTTGGGATCGGATCGTCAATGCCGCGGCTTTGATCTACAGGTATACGAAGGATCCGGAAGAGTTCGTCGGCGACGCGGACGGTGAGAAGGCAATAACCGTAAACGCTCCCGAAGAGATCCTCGAGATCGAGGAATACGGATATCTGACGATCCGCGGAGAGTCTGAAATAATCGGAGTCCCGATCATGATCACTTTTTATAATCAGTCGGATTACGTGAGACAGTCTGTCATCAGTACGACGGATGAATTCAAAGAGTCAGATTACGAAAAGTTTAATCTGTCAATGTGCCAATATATGGATTCTGTGGAAATTGCCATGTACAGCTGATCGTCAGTTTCCGGAAACGTCAATACAACGGTCGGGATGGCGCCTGCGGGCGTCATTTTTTTGCAGTCTGCAATGAGCTGTGCCGCGAGCTTGTCCCGGTCAGCGATCTTATCCTATCCGCTCGCCGAGCTCGAACCCGTCATCCGTCTCGGCTATTTTGAACAGCCTGGGGCGCTCGTTTGGATTGACGTTGGTGCTGTGCAGGATCAGATAGAGGCCGCCGTCGAAGCCGTCGAAAATCATACCGTGGCCCCCGTCTTCATCGTAAATGAAATCGTCCGCGTGGCGCCAGGGACCGAGGATATTGCCACTGTCGCTTATTGCCAGCGCCTGCACGTACCAGTATTGGGGACCGGCGTGAAAACCGGACCAGAGCATGTAAAGTTTGCCATTCTTGCCTTTCCGGAAGAAGGGACCGTCCGTAACGAAATTGTTGCTGCCGGGATCGATGAGCGAGTATCCCCAGGGAGCGTCTCCGGCCCGGAGGATCACCTGATGGTCTCCCGCGGGGGCGGACAGGTCTTTGGTGAGCGGCATCGCGTCGATGGTCCCGTTGCCGATCTGCGTCCATTCGTGGCAGAAGGCGGTCCAGGGCGTGCCGTTTTCGTCAACGTAAAAGGTGGCGTCGAGGCAGGTCCAGCCGTCGGGCGTTATGGGGCCGTCGGTGAAGGGCAGGAACGGTCCCAGGGGGCTGTCGCTTTTCAATATCTGGGAGCAGCGGCAATGAGTTTCGCTTCTGAAGCTGGCGAACATATAAAACGCCCCGCCGTACCGGTATACTTCAGGGGCAAAAAAGTCCCGGTCCGCCCAGAAATCGGCTGGCCTCGTAAAACACTCATGAGGCTCGCTCCAGTTGACCAGATCGACGGAGGTGTACACGTCGAGGCCCTGCCAGGGTCTCTTTTTTGTGGTCTCTCCGCGGCGGGTGCCGTACAGGTAATAAACGCCGTCAAAGGCGAGCACGAATGGGTCTCTTAAATGTATTTCGCAAAGTTTCACGGCCGCGTCCTCCATATCCTGATATCTGTTCGTCCCGGGCGATAACTTCCCGGCGCTGTCTGTCCGGATAGTATACTATTTTCAGTCAGTTTGCAAGAAATGTTTCGGAAACTCCGGCCCGGTATCCGGTGGCAATTTGAATTGGGCGGCGGAATATGGTAAAATTCACCGGTCCTTGACCGGGAGGTCCGTCGTATGGTAGAGATCAGAGAAACGCGCAAAGAAGATATAGAAAACGTGAAGCGGCTCTGGGCTGACGGAGACGTGATGCGTTTCGTCGGCTTTCCGGAGGGACTGATCCAGACGGACGAGGAGATGGGTCAATGGTTCAATTGGATCGATTCCGGCAGACCTGCGAGAAACCACTTTAGCATTTTTGACGACGGTCGATATTGCGGCGAATCGTTCTACAATATTGACGAAGCACACGGAAACAGCGCTGCGCTGGATATCAAGCTGTTTGCTTTTGCCCGGGGCCGCGGAATCGCGTCGAAGGCGTTTTCCTTCACGATCGAAGAGGCTTTTCGCAACGGCGCCGAGAGGGTATGGGTTGATCCCGTCCCCGACAACGCCAAAGCTATCGCGCTGTATGAGCGGCTGGGATTTAAGAGAGAGAAAATGCCGGAGCACCTGATCCCGGAAGGCGGAGAACCGGCCTCCATATATATGGAGATCACCAAAGAGCGCCGGGCGCAGGGACAATAACAGGAGAAAGGTCGGTTCACGTGGATCTCGAATCGTTATATTATCAGGTAAAAGAAACCATTTCGTCGCTGGATCTCGGAAGCGTATGGCCCGGGTTCGAGCCGCTGAAGTTCGCGCTGTACGACGAGAAAAATTGCTTTTTTGACGGGGGATACGTGGAAAAGACCAACGATTTCTGCGCCAACACCTCCATAGTCTATAAAGGCGAGCAGATCGCGATCTGGATGGTGCAGGAAGAGCTTGACCTGTCCGTGCTGACGTCGAAGCTTGTCCACGAAATGTTCCACGGATATCAGCGGATCAAGGGCTGGGACTGCTGGCCCAACGAAATGGAAGCATTGTACCGGTACAGGTACGACGCCGAAAATCTTGCCCTGAAACTTCGTGAAAACGAGCTGCTGCTGGCAATGATCGACGGTTTCGACAGCGAGGCGCTCCGGGAACTGCTTGCCCACAGAAAGCTGAGAAGCGTCAGGTTCCCGTACGAATTCGAGTACGAGAGCCGTGTGGAGGAGATCGAAGGCACGGCCAACTACGTGGAGTGGCAGGTTTTGAAGCAGCTTGACCGCGATAAGGCCGTTGAACTGACCGGGCGTATGTGCGCTTTGATGACGAAGCCGGAATATCTTTTTCCCATCAGGATCTCCAGCTACTTTACAGGCGCCCTTATGATAAACGCTCTGCGCGGCGCAGGCACGTACCCGTTCGAGACCGGCAGGCGGCCCGTGATCCTCCGGGAGCTTGAGAAGACCGGACCTTCCGACGGCAATTTCCCCGGTAAAGCGGAACTGCTCCGGGCGGCTTCGGAGGCGATAACGGCTTTCAACGCGGAGACCGACGAGATCATCCGCTCAACTTTGGAAAAGAATATGCTGATACTGAACGGCCCCCTGGAACTTACGGGCGTCAACGTCTACAACGCCAGGTGCCTCGACGGCTTTATCACTTCCACCTATTTCCTGGCGTACAGGGAAAACGGCGAGGACAAGATGCTTCCGGGCAATTTCGTGATCAAAATGCAGGACGAGAAAACTATCGCCGCCGTGTACCGGTGGGAGTGACAGATGACTTTCGACTTTCTTTTCTTTCTGAACAGCATCCTTTTCGGTGCCGGACTGGCCACTGACGCCTTTTCGGTGTCTGTTGCCAACGGCATGAACGAGCCGGTAATGAAGCGCTCGAGAGTGCTGGCAATTGCCGGGACCTTCGGCCTGTTCCAGATGATCATGCCGCTGCTGGGCTGGCTGTGCGTGCGGTCTGTTGCCGAGGCCTTCAGCGCCTTTCAGAAGTTTATCCCGTGGATCGCGCTGGCACTTCTTTTGCTGATCGGCATCAAGATGATCTTCGAGGGGATCAGGCCGGACGACGGGGAACACGTTGACCCGGTGGAGCGCGAGAAGACCGAACCTAAGAAGAATCTCAAAGGCGGTACGCTGATCCTGCAGGGGATCGCCACGTCGATCGACGCGTTGTCGGTAGGTTTTGCCATCGCGGAATACAAGCCGGCGCTCGCGGTCACGGAATCGCTGATCATCGGCGCGGTGACGTTCGGGCTGTGTATCCTGGGCGTCCGGCTGGGAGGAAGGATAGGCGCGAAGCTGGCCGAAAAAGCCACGATCGTGGGCGGCGTGATATTGATAATAATCGGGATAGAAATATTCGTCACTGGTATTATTTAGGCGGGGCAACGCTTTTCCCGAGCGCGCAGTTTCGCGCAATGCGCCGGGACAATATCACTAATAGATTGCAAAAAGATGTGGGAAGAAAGGAAAGCAGGTTGCCTTCTTTTCAGTTTTCATTGTGTAATTCACCTCCTGTATAAGAAACCGCCCGACTTATTCATCGGGCGGAGACTTTGGTTTTATTGATTTTTATATAATGTCAATCTGTTAAGAAAAACTGACTTGATCTGCCCTAAAAATCTCTCGGCAATAGGCGTGTGCGTCTGATATTTCTTCCAGACAAGATACAGCTTCGTTTCAAGTTTCGGAGATAACGGTCTGAATACAAGTCCGCTTTCCGGAGAAACGTCGATCAGTTTATCAAACGTCAACAAATACCCGAGACCCGATTTTGCAAATATCGAACCATTGTATGAGAGCTTGAACGACCCTTCCAGATGATATTTATCAAATGAGTCTCCAGCCCACACAGTTATTTCGTTTTCCCACGCCTGACCGGAGCAGAACAACGGAAGTCCGACAAGGTCTTTCGCCTTAAAGCTCTTCTTTTTTGCAAGCGGATCGTCAATAGGAAAAACCAGACCCCAGACGTCGGCTTCGGGAAGCGGAATAAAATCGTACTTCTTCGGATCGGGTTCCTCCGCCAGTACGACAAAATCAAGAAGTCCCTTTTGCAGTTTATCCGCCACCTGCTCCGTATCTCCGCTGGTAATGTGATAATGCAGTTTGGGATACCGTTCCTTTAATGATTTGATTGCGTCGGCTATGTATTTAATTTGATACGATTCCGCCAGTCCGAGAAAAAGCTCGCCGCCGGTTATATCATCGAGCGAAACGAATTCTTGTTCGATCTTGTCTGCCATTGTAACCAGGTCTTCCGCACGGTCGCGGAGCAGCGCTCCCTCTTCTGTCAGCGAGATCGAAAAGCTGTGTCGCTCAAAAAGTTTTTTGCCGAGCTCGTCTTCAAGCGCTTTTAGCGCCTTTGAAAGCGTCGGCTGCGTTACGTGAAGAAGATCAGCCGCGCGCGTCATGTTTTCCTCTCTTGCCACAGCAAGAAAATATTTGATCGTCCGTAGTTCCATAGCGCCTCCTGTTATTCATAAATTGCATATCACGATATTCATTATAACCATTAGCGAAACGTTTGTCAAGGTGATACTATAATATTGCAAGGAAAAACAGAGGAGGAGCAGCTGTACTATGGGCGACTATGAAATCGCGCTGACCGATTGTTTATCGGAATCGGGTTTTGACGCCGATACGGTAAACGAAGCGGTAAGGCTTTACAAAGCAGGAAATAAAGACGATTTGAAAAGATTTCTTCGGTCAAAGCGGTGCGATCTGATAGAACAGATGCACGAAAACCAGAAAAGAATAGACCGGTTCGATTTTATGATCCGGCAGTCAGAAAGAATATGAAAGGATAAAACGATCATGAAGAAAACAGAACAACTTACGCTTACAAAAGAGTGGGATAAGACCTTCCCGAAAAGCGAAAAGGTCGAACATAAAAAAGTGACCTTCGTCAATCACTTCGGTATCACGCTTGCGGCGGATATGTACGTACCAAAGAATGCGGACGGAAAACTGCCCGCCATCGCCGTCAGCGGACCCTTCGGCGCGTGCAAGGAGCAGTCATCGGGACTTTACGCGCAGACGATGGCGGAGCAAGGTTTCCTAACTATTGCCTTTGATCCGTCCTTTACCGGCGAATCGGGCGGTTATCCCCGCGCGATGCATTCCCCGGATATCGACGTGGAGGATTTTCAGGCGGCGGTCGATTTCCTTTCCGTACAGGAAAACGTCAATCCCGAACGCATCGGTATCATCGGCATCTGCGGCTGGGGCGGCATGGCTTTGCAGACCGCCTGCGTCGATACGAGAGTGAAAGCGACGGTGACGTCCACCATGTATGATATGTCCCGCGTGGCAGGCAACGGATACTTTGACTCTGCCGACAACGAGGAAGCGCGGCATCAGGCGAGAATCGCGATCAACGCGCAGCGCACGCAGGATTACAAAACAGGCGAATACGTCAGAGCCGGAGGGGTGGTCGATCCGCTGCCGGATGACGCGCCTTACTTCGTCAAGGACTACTACGCTTATTACAAAACGCCGCGCGGCTATCATCCCCGTTCTCTGAACTCAAATGACGGCTGGACGGCGAGCACCGGTACTTCGCTTATGAATACGCGGCTGTTCACCTACGCGAAAGAGATCCGCTCAGCCGTACTGATGATCCACGGCGACAAGGCGCATTCCTGCTATATGAGCCGCGACGCCTACGCCGATATGGTGAAGGATAGCAAATACGCGTACAACAAAGAGCTGTATATCATCCCCGGCGCGTCGCATACAGACCTCTACGATCAGACGGATATCATTCCCTTTGACAAGATCGAAGCATTTATGAAGGAGAATTTGAAATGAGCAAGGTAATAGTGATCACGACCAGCCTGAGGGCAAAGAGCAATTCCGATATCCTCGCCGGGCGGCTGATCGCCGGAGCGAAAGACGCCGGGCACGACGTTGAGCTGATCGGTCTTAAGGGTAAAACCGTCAAGTTTTGCATTGGTTGCCTTGCCTGTCAGAAAACGCAGAAATGCGTGCTGAAGGACGACGCGGTTGAGATCGCCGAAAAGGTCAGGAACGCCGATACGCTCGTATTCGTGACCCCGATCTATTATTACGAAATGAGCGGGCAGATGAAAACGCTGCTCGACAGGATGAACCCGCTGTATCCGTCCGACTATAAGTTCCGCCGGGTGTATCTGCTTTCGGTCGCGGCGGAGGATGAAGAAACTACGCCCGAAAAAGCGGTGAACGGATTGCAGGGCTGGGTAGATTGTTTTGAGAAAGCAGAGCTAGCGGGCTCGATTTTCTGCGGCGGGATCAATAATGCCGGAGAGGCAAGCAGCCACCTGAGCGAACTGGAGGAAGTGTATGAATTCGGGAAAAAGCTTTTATAAAATCTTTGCCGTTGCGCTTGCCGTTTTTACGCTGCTGATCTGTTTTTCCGCTTGCGGCAACCCGAACACAGCGCCGGTATCGGACGACGTTTCACAACCGGAAGCGACTTCACAAAACGCCGATACGCAAAGTACGGCGGAAACAACTGTACCTCCGGCAGAAAGCAAACCGGAAGAAACGCAGAGTGAAACGAGCAAAGAAACGGAAGAAGAACCTGCGGTGAAAACGTTGACAATGAGGATCGGCAGCACGACGGTCACCGTTGACTGGGAAGATAACGAATCCGTCGCCGCGCTTAGAGAACTGGTAAAAGATAAACCGCTGACGGTACAAATGTCAATATACGGCGGCTTTGAACAGGTCGGCTCGCTCGGAACAAGTTTGCCGAGAAACGACAGTCAGACTACGACCGCCGCAGGAGATATCGTGCTGTATTCCGGAAATCAGATTGTGGTGTTCTACGGTTCCAACTCTTGGGCGTACACACGGCTCGGACACATTACCGATAGGAGCGCGGAGCAGTTGAAGAACATGCTCGGAAATACCGACGTTACGCTGACGCTGAGCGTTGAAAGCGCTTCATAAGGCAATTATATCGTTCGTGATATAACCCTGAACAGAGAATATACCATATTCGCTTATTATTCATCACTGCTATGAAAACCGGCAAGTTGAGATTGTAGCATAGTAATGCCCTGCAGAAGTGATTCCGCAGGGCATTTTTCTGCATTCGGTATGCTGAATTGAGTTCAACAATTCAATTATCAAAGTCCAATAATGCTCCAAGTAATTAAAGGGCTGTGGTCTTCCCGCGCATCGATCGGCGGGTCCTCATAGTTAGACGTTCACGTCAATTCGTTTTATTCGTCTTTTGAAACCGTTTCGACGCTGACAGGCGCTTCACCGCTCACAACGGCTTCCGCACCTTGATTTGCGGCGGCTTCGGCCAACGCCTTGCGCTCTTCCAGCTGGGCGCAGATCTCGTCGTATCTCTTTTCATCCAGCTTGTAGAATTTCTGGTAAAGCAGGTAGGAAACGAAACCGAACACCAGGGGGATAAGCACCATTGCCAGCAGGAGGCCTGTCTTCTGCCAGTCTCCGACCGTGGCAATAACTCCCTTGATGCCTTCCATTCTGGCTCCGTCGGTGATCTGATCCAGATCGGCCTGCTTCTCGAACTCGGCAATCGCGTTGGTCTTTTCGGTGACCCGGAAGATCAGGTAGGTGAGGGACGTGAATGCCACCACTATGGCGCTGCCCATCTTGGTGAGCAGCGGACGCATTGACGTGATGATCGCCTCGTTGCGGTGGCCCGTCTTGAGTTCGTTGTACTCTACCGTGTTGATGATGGAGATCATCATAATGAGGTAGAAGCCGTAGAGGCCGAGATTGACCAGCATGTAGCCAAGCGTCAGCACGCCGAAGCCAATGACGTTGGAGGGAAGCGCGAGGCCGCCCAGCAGCTCGATGCCGCTGCCGATTGCCACCATAATGATGCCGAAGGTCATAAGCTTCTTGCGGGCGAATTTACGGGACAAGGCAGGGAACAGGATCATCAGCACGGCCGTTGCTGCGACTCCCACGATGGAGAAGATGGAATAGTAGCCGCCTTCGTAACCGAACCGGAAGTAGATGAAGTTCGAACCGATGCCGCCGAATACCAGCGAGTTTCCGATCTGCTGGATAAGGAAGATGACGATCATCCAGCGGAGCTGGTCGTTCTGGGTGATGGTGCGGAAGATGCGGCGGAAATTGAGCTTGGTCTTGGGCTCGGCCATATCGTCCCGGTGCTCTTTCGCTCCCAGGATGGGGAAGAGAATGAACAGAGGGCCGAGGATGGCGATCACCAGGGCAACGATGCCGTATGCCTTGACCGCGCTGCCGCCCAGCGCCGTCTTGCCGACGGTGAGCATGGGGATCAGGAAGGACGCCAGCGTGGAACCGATGCCCGCGCAGAAGGTCGCCCGGGAAGTGTACTGGTTCCTGAGGTCAGCGTCTCTTGACATGGCGGGGATCATGCCCCAGTAGGATATGTCGTGCATCGTGTAGGTGATGCTGTACGCAAAATAGATGACTCCGAAGAATATGATGAAAGGCCAGCCCTGAAGGGACGTGTTGAAGGCCAGATATATCACCACGGAGGTGAGCAGGACGCCGGACAACATCCAGGGCTTGAATTTGCCCCATTTGGTGCGGGTGCTCTCGATGATATTGCCCATGATCGGGTCGTTGAGGGCGTCGAATATGCGGGCGGCAACCATTATTCCCGTGATGGCCAGCAGCTGGCCTGGCGTGAGCTGCTTGGTGAACATAATGTAGGAAAGCAGGCAATTGGTGAACAGATAATACATCATGTCGCGGCCAATGGTGCCCAAAGGATAAAATATGAGATTCTTCTCACGCTTTTTACGCTTGCGCTCGCTGATCGGCTCTCCGGGCGCGTCAACGTTGTGTTCGATCGGCTTTTGATTTACGTCAGCCATAAGAACCCTCCTGTTTGTTTTTTGCTTAGGTGTGGAGATTATACCACGGGTCGGGGGAAAAAGCAAAAGGGGAAACCTGACGGGGTTGAAGCCGGAGGGCTGAAGCGCGACGGCTTCAGTGATATTCGCGCTGACGCAACATCGCTTGCTCAAAGCGC
This sequence comes from Clostridia bacterium, assembly GCA_016287565.1. Classification (GTDB taxonomy): domain Bacteria; phylum Bacillota; class Clostridia; order UBA1212; family UBA1255; genus UBA1255. The sequence continues at coordinate 344 of JAEFAM010000049.1, read as the reverse complement.
CATGAGCAAAAAAACAGAGGACCTGCTTTTTCAAGCAAGCCCTCTGCAAGATCGCTATCGATCAAATATCAGAGATCGGATCGGATCAGAAGGATCTCTTCTTCGCGAAAACCACTGCCGCGCCAAGAGCGAGGACAGCGAGGACGGCGAACATTGCCACGGTGGCGTCGCCGGTCTGAGGCTGTGTCTCCTGGGTAGTGGGCTCGGTGACGGGCTCTTCAACAAGCTGAGCTTTGTAGTTCACGTAAGCGTCGCGGTCTTTGCCGTCGGCATTCCTGTTGAGCTTGACGATGTCGCCGTTCTGAAGCTTAGCCAGAGCCTGGATCTTGTGGGTCTCGCCGTCG
>JAEFAM010000129.1 GCA_016287565.1 Clostridia bacterium | reverse complement strand
TTTACTTGAGGAACGGCAGGGAAAAGGTGACTTGGAGCGGGGCGGCAACGGGGGACAGACCCCCGTTGCCATGTTCGAGGCGGCGGGTGCAACGGGGGTCTGTCCCCCGTTGCCGCCCTTTCGGATGCCTCCGGAGCAGTCGTGTTTTTGGTCCAGATTGCAACATATTGCCAAATGAAATATAATGGTAGCCGGTCAACGATATGGTTGACCGGCTGAATTGTTTGAAACGACGGAACGACCATGAAAACCTGCGATCTGCATTGTCATTCATATTATTCTGACGGATCGTTTTCCCCGGCGCAGCTTGTAAGAATGGCCGAGGAAAAGGGATTGTCTGCGCTTGCATTGACGGACCACAACACCTCGAAGGGGCTCAGGGAGTTCGTTGACGCGGGGGAGAAGAGCGGCGTTATCGTTGTCCCCGGCTGCGAGTTTTCTACGGATTTTGAGGGGACGGAGCTGCACGTGGTGGGCCTGTTTTTCAAGGAGGAAAGCTGGTCCGAGATCGAGGATTACGTGGAGCTGGCGAAGATCGCCAAGAGCAACAGCAACCGGAAACTGATCGAGGCGCTGAGGGCCGACGGGTACGACGTGACCTATGAGGAAGCGGCGTCGCTGACGGATGCGGATACGTTCAACAGAACGCACGTTGCCCGGATCCTGGTGGCAAAAGGGCAGCTCGAGAGTGTCGCTTCAGGGTTTCAGACGATCCTGAAGGAGGGCAACGGCTACTACGTTCCGGCAAGGCGTCTTGGCGCTTATCTGACGATCCGTTTTATAAAGTCTTACGGCGGTGTCGCCGTGCTTGCGCATCCTTTTTTGAACCTTTCCTACGACAGGCTTCTGGACTTTCTTCCCGTGGCAAAAGCGGAAGGCCTCGACGCAATCGAAACCCTCTATTCGACGTTTGACGAGGAAACTACCGCCAGGGCATTCGAACTTGCCGGGCGGTTCGACCTTAAACCCAGCGGCGGTTCCGACTTTCACGGAATCGCCAAACCCGACATCAAATTGGGCTCAGGCCGGGGCAACCTCTCGGTTCCCTTTGAATTCTACGAGGCGTTGAGGCCCTGATCAGTTGATCTTTTAACCTGATTTTCGAGAATTTTCACGGCTATCACGGTAATTTTCGGAGCCGTGTAATATTTTGTGAATTCGGGCAACGGGAGACAGACCCCGTTGCCGGTGGCTGCATTGGAGCATCCTGGCCACGTTGCAACGGGGGCGAAGCGAGCCTGCAACGGGGGTCTGTCCCCCGTTGCCGGGGAGTTGCCCGGTATTGCACAAGGAAGTCGAAAAATATATAATAGCGCCAGCGCGTAGTCGGGGAAGCGGGCGAGAATCCCGCACGAGCACGTCGCCGTGAGGCAATCAGGAAAAAGCACGAAGTCTACCGGGCTCCGCAGGCCCGGGAAAAGTCATTGACCGGGAGGTCGAGAAGGCGGACGGAGTGTGTTGCCGCAGTCGAAATACCCGGTACGAGGAACGCAGGTCCCGTGAATTGCCGCGAGCGCCGGCAGGGATCCACAACATATTTCTGTGAAAGAGGAGAGAATGCAGATGAAGACAAAAAGAAACATTTTTGTTTTGGTTATGGTCATGTTGTGCGTTGTGCTGACTGCGGTTTCGGCATTGGCAATGACTGGCTGCGGTAAGAAGTCGATCGCTCTTGGCGAACTGGAAAATCCTGTTAAAAAGGGCACCGGCAGCAAGACTTTTGATTTCGTTGTCGTGAACAAGGCGGGGGAGAAGAAATATTTCAAGATCTCTACTGATGCCGAGACTGTCGGCGCCGCGCTTGTGGCGGATGACGTGAAGCTTGTGTCCGGCGACGAGACCGCATACGGACTGTACGTCAAAGTGGTTGACGGCGAGAAACTCGATTACGAGACCGACGGATATTACTGGGCGTTCTACGTAAGCGACGACGCGACCCTGGAGAGCAAGGACTACGCAATGCTGGGCGTTGACAGCACCGCGATCGAAGAGGGCAAGATCTACGCGCTCGTTGCAGAGAAGGCCGAGTATTGACGGCTGAAGGTCAATAACAAAGACGGACCGGACCGGTGGCTATTCGCCGGTCCGGTTTTTTTGCGCCGCAGGCGGGACTCCAGAGGCGCCGGCAACGGGGGACAGACTCCGGTTTCCGGGGCACAGTCCGGTTCGAAGGACCCGGAGACCGGGCAAGGAAACGGGGTGGGCAACCGGGGACACACCCCCGTTTCCTTCCTCGTTTTTGCGACCAAAAATACACCTTGAGTTTCGCAAAAACGAGGGTCTGTCCCCCGTTGCCATGTCCATCGTTGCCACAGCCTTTTGGGCACAAAGGAACCGGGGTCTGTCCCCGGTTTCAGCGGTTTCTGGCTTCTTAAGTTTTTTGAAGCTTAACTTGATTTACCCTGCTCACGGCCCGTAATAAAAGCCGGAGCGGCCGATGGGAGCCGAATCGCCGGTGGTGTAGAAAGCGTCAACGTCACCGACGGTGCAGTTGTCCGCCCATTTGAAAACGATGGAAACGTTGCCCGCGGTGCCGTTGCCGGAGGCGAAGCCGAAGAGGGTCTTGGGGATGGCCACCATCATCATATTGCCGCTGATGCGATATGGGACTTCGGCGAGAGGCTCGACTGAATACTTGTCGCTGCCGGGAGCGAGCTTGCCCAGGTACAGCTTGCCGTCGGATGAAGGCGCCTTGTAGTTGAGCACGAAATCGTAGCCGTTCCAGGAATCCGCCAGTGTGGAATTGACGAAGCCTACGTACAGATTCATCCAGTTCTCGCCCTCGGGCGACGTTATCTCTTCGGCGGTCTTCACGAAGAAATACACGTTGTCGTCATCTTCGCAGACCTTGAACTCCTCGAAATCGTTGCGGCCCGAGGAATCAAGGTACTTTTCCTTACCCCAGCCCGGGGCCTTGCGGTCGGCAGTGTCACC
>JAEFAM010000128.1 GCA_016287565.1 Clostridia bacterium | reverse complement strand
GGTTCATACCCGGCAGGTCGTAAGTTCAAATCTCACCGCCGCTACCATGGCCCCTTGGTCAAGAGGTTAAGACATCGCCCTTTCACGGCGGCGACACGAGTTCGATTCTCGTAGGGGTCATAAAAATGAAAAGTCGGGAAACCGGCTTTTTTTGTTGTCCGAAAGCGGACGGATGATATATAATTAATGTCGGTACAATTAACGTCGGGGTGAGCGATATGAAAGACACCGTCAGCAAAGTTTCAGACAATTCCGTTAAAGCGGGTTACGGCTTCGATCCGGAGGCACAGCGTGAGGCGCTGGTGGCCTGGATCAGGAACTGGTTTGCCGTCAACGGCCCCGATTCTCCCGCGGTGGTGGGAGTGTCCGGCGGCAAAGATTCCACGGTAGTTGCCGCGCTCTGCGCCAGGGCGCTCGGCCGCGACAGAGTGATCGGCGTCATGATGCCCGACGGGGTACAGCCGGATATTGAAGATTCGAAAGAAGTGGTCTCCTCGCTGGGGATCGCGGGTTATACGGTCAATATCTCCGCCGCCACCAGGGGAGTGCTGAATTCCATAATCGACGCGGAAGGAACCGAGGAACGGCCTCTGGCAATATCCGTCCAGACCCGCTCGAACCTGCCTCCCAGGATCCGCATGAGCACGCTGTACGCCTTGTCCCAGTCCGTGAACGGCCGCGTGGCCAACACCTGCAACCTTTCCGAGACGATGATAGGCTGGGAGACCAGATGGGGAGACGCGGTGGGAGACTTCGCGCCCTTCGCCACGCTGACGGCGACCGAGGTCATTGCCATCGGACTCACCATGCCCGAGATACCCAGGCACCTTGTCCAAAAAGCCCCTTCCGACGGGCTCTGCGGCAGGACAGACGAGGACGCTTTCGGGTTCAGGTACGCGGAGCTCGACAGGTATCTGCGCACGGGAGAGGCGGAAGAGGAAGTCAGGCAGAAGATCGACGCTAAAATAAAGGGAAGCGCGTTCAAGCGCAGGCCTATAGAGGGGTACGATTCCGGGCTTGACAGGCTGCCCGGCTGAACGCCAGAGACAGAAGGCCGGAGACGGATCATGAAACGCAAGCTTAGAAAAGCCAAAATATACGACAGCGGCCTGGTGGTAGGGCGGTTCCAGGTGTTCCACAAAGGGCACGAAGAGATCGTTGCCACCGCGCTCTCGCTGTGCGAAAAAACGCTGATCCTGATCGGGTCGTCCCAGGAGTCATTGACAGAAAAAAATCCCCTTTCCTACGAAGAGAGAAAGGGAATGATATCGTCGGTATTCAAAGAAGAGTTCGAGTCCGGCAGCCTGTTGATCGAGCCGCTTCCCGATCTGGGCGTGGGCAACGTTCCCGCCTGGGGGAGGTACGTGCTGGACAGGGCAAGAGAGATATTGCCCGAGGGCTCGATGCTGCTGGTGTCCGGCAAGGAGGAAAGGCGCGTCAACTGGTTCGACGGCGAGGACCGCCGGATCGCGGAACTGTACGTGCCCAAGACCGTTGCCATCTCCGCCACGGAGGTTCGGGCAATGATCTTAAAAGGAGACGAGGCGGGCTGGCGCGCGTTCACCGATCCGCGCATCTGGGACCGGTTTCAGTCAATACGCCGGGCCGTGGAAGCATCCGCGGGCAACAGCGGCACCGCCAGCGTCTGACGGCTCTTCGCGCCCTGACTTTCGCGCCCTGAACTTTAGCGCCCGGGCATTCGCGTCGGAGCGTTCGCGCCTGCGCCCCGCGCCGGAAAAGCTCCGGCGCTTTTTTATTTAACGTTTTTATCGCAATAATCCACTATATCCCGCACCGTCTTGAATTCCATCAGCTTTTCGTCAGGGATCACTATATCGTAGTCTTCCTCCAGCGTGATCAGCAGCTGCAGCACGTCAAGGGAATCCGCTCCCAGATCTTCCTTGATCCTGGAATCCAGTTCGATCCTGTCTTCGCTCAATTTAAACTGTTTCGCAAGAATGTCTCTAACTTTTTCAAACATCAGATTTTCCTCCTGTCAGATCTATTTCACATTCACTGTTTATTGGTCGTTGTGCGGGTCCTGGCCGTTCTGGCCGTTCTGAGCGGCGTCTTCGGCGAAAAGCTCCTCCGCTTCGGCGATCGCCCCGGCGATCCTGTCGTTCAGATTGTGGGTGGTCATGGCAATGGCCTGGCGGATGCAGGTGGCAACGGATTTGGCTCCGGAGCTGCCGTGGCCCTTGACGATTATCTTGTCGGTGCCGATGAGCACGCTGCCTCCGTAATTCTGGTAGTCCATCATATCCTTGATGTCCGCGAACATCTGTTTCATGAACATTGCCCCGATCTTGTACCTGGTCTTCGAATAGATCTGCTTCTTGATCATCTTAAGCAGCTCCAGGGCAGTGCCCTCGGTGGCCTTGATCAGGATATTGCCGGAGAAACCGTCGCTGACTACCAGGTCGTAATTGCCGGAGAGAAGATCGCGGCCTTCCATATTGCCCACAAAATCGTCTCCGTGGACCCTGGCCAGCAGTTTGTACACTTTTTTATGCAGGTCGTCGCCCTTTTCCGTCTCGGTGCCTATGTTCAGCAGGGCGATCCTGGGTTTTTCAACGCCGAAGACCGTCTGCATATAAAGCTTGCCCATTATGGAGAACTGGACGAGCTGGGCGGGAGTGCAGTCGACGTTGGCGCCGCTGTCGCATATGCCTGTGACACTGCCTTTCATCGAAGGGATCACGGGACAGAACACGGGGCGGATAACGCCTTCCACTCTTCCGATCCGTACTGTCGCCGCGGCCACCAGCGCTCCGGTGGCTCCGGTGGACACCATGCCGTCAACGTCGTCGTTCTGCCTGAGCAGTTTGATGCCCTTTATCATGGAGCTCTCGCGCTTCAGCCTGACGGCGTCGGTGGGTTTGTCCTCTCCGGTCACCACTTCGGGAGCGTGGACGATCTCGTAGCGGGAGGGATCCGCGCC
>JAEFAM010000048.1 GCA_016287565.1 Clostridia bacterium | reverse complement strand
TTACCCTAGAAGAAAGCTTGAATATGCCACTGCATTTGAGCGATCACCACTCGCTGCCGTTCTATCAGAAGCCTGCGTCATTTAAACTTGCAATTCACACCGGCGGATTTTTTAAAAATTTCCTCTTGCATAATAAAAACAGTCGTTGTATAATAGCGAAGCTTTCTCGGAAGCAGGACGTTTTCGGAAGTATAGCTCAGCTGGTTAGAGCATTCGCTTGACGTGCGAAAGGTCCAGAGTTCGAATCTCTTTACTTCCACTAAAAGGTATCTTCGGATGCCTTTTATTTTTTGTTTCGGGACTTGCGGAACTTATACGGAGCACCCGCGGATGATCCTGTCGTAAACCCTGCGAAAACAGGGAAGGCGACGTAAAAATCGTATTGATTTTACGGAACGCCTAATGTATAATTAACGCATAAATAAATTTTTAACGGAGGTACCAGAATGATTCAGGCAGGAGATTTTAAAAACGGAATAACTTTTGAGATGGATAATGGTGTTTATCAGATAAAAGAGTTTCAGCACGTAAAGCCCGGAAAAGGCGCTGCGTTCGTAAGGACCAAGATCCAGAACGTCATCACCGGGGCCACTATCGAGAAAACATTCAATCCCACCGACAGAATGCCTCTGGCGCGCATCGACCGCAAGGATATGACTTATCTTTACAGCGACGGAGACCTTTACTACTTTATGGACGTAGAGACCTACGAGCAGATCCCGATCTCCGCGGCCACCGTGGGCGACGCGCTGAAATTCGTTAAAGAGAACGAAGTCGTTAAAGTCCTTTCCTTCAAGGACAACGTTTTCGGCATCGAGGCTCCTTTCTTCGTAGAGCTCGAAGTCACCAGCACCGAGCCCGGCTTCAAAGGCGACACCGCTACCGGCGCTACCAAACCCGCTATCGTGGAGACAGGCGCGCAGGTAAAAGTCCCGCTGTTCATCAACATCGGCGACAGGATCCAGATCGACACCAGGACCGAAGAATATCTGGGCCGCGCCTGATAGCGTACGGCTGCCAATCGGATCTTCGATCATAATTGCTTAAAGGAGGAAATATCATGGGATATCTTGCTGAGCGCATAAATTACATCAAAGGCCTTATGGAAGGCATGAAGTTCGACGCTTCCACCGACGAAGGAAAGATCATCAAGGCGCTGGTGGATATCGTCGAAGACATCGTGATCTCCACCGAGGATCTCGAGGACACCCAGGACCAGGTGCTGGACGTCATCGACGAGTACGAGGACAGGATCTGCGATCTCGAAGACGAGGTCTACGACGACGAGTACGACGAGTATTACGACGAGGACGTCGACGAGCCTCTGACCTGCCCCGAATGCGGCACCGAACTCGACTTCGACGAACTGGGCATCGACGAGAACGTCGACAGCTTCAGATGCCCTCACTGCGGCACCAAGATCGATATCGAGTGGCTCGATTACGAGGAAGACGCCGAGGAATAAGATAGATTCCCGAGGCGCGACCATATCTTCCCGGGCTCAGTTTCTGTAATATCAAAACGATCGTTTTTCCAGGCAGTCCGGTATTTACCGGCTGCCTTTTTGCTGAGAAGGACTTATGAAAAAAAGAATCTCGTTCTGTCTGATCATAGCAATGATGATTGCCGGGGCAATGTTCCTTGCCGGCTGCGCGGGCAGCGACCCCGCGCCGACATCCAACGTCAACACCGGCAACGTAATGATAGTTACTCCGGACGCTCACACCCAGGGTGGCAGCGAAGCCACTCCCGGACCGGCTGAAACGGCGGACCGGACTTCACCCGCCACCGAAGGTCCCGCTTCAGACGCGGGCACCGCCACGCCGGGCAAGACTGCCGATCAGTCTCCCACGGGCACCGCAACTCCCGTTATCACCAAAACTCCCGATCCCACCGCCACTCCCACCGTGAAGCCCACTCAGGGCTCCGGAAACATTCCCGACAACACTCCCGTATACGGCAGCTCCGAGAGCGCCAGGATGGTGCCCATCGAAGGCAGGGAAGAGGAAGTGTATTGCGTCACCCTCGATCAGAACAAGGAATACTGGGATTGCCCCGTGAGCAAGCTGGGTCACATTTTTGTCCACAACCTGGTGGCGTTCCCTGAACTTGACCTGGCCATCAATCCAAACAGCAAGTGGCACGACTGGAACAACACCACCGTAGAATACGTGAGGCTGCTCGAAAGCCTCTACGAGAAAAACTACGTGCTGATCGACGCCAATTATATTTTCGACTATCAATACAAAGACGGCAGGCTCGTGGCCAACCTTAAGAAGTCCATAAAGCTTCCCAAGGGCAAGACCGGCGTGATCATCTCCTGCGACAACGTGTGCTTCCCCGAGGACGAACACGGCACCGGCAGGATCGACAAGATCGTCGTCTACGAAGGCCACATCGCTTCCTACACTTATTTTGCGGACGGTACCGAAGAATATTCGTACGAGCGCGACGTGTGCGATATCACCGAGCAGTTCTGTCTCAAACATCCGGACTTCTCGTTTGCCGGAGCCAGGCTGTTGCTGGCTTGCAGCGGAGACGCCGGCATACTGGGCTACAGGACCGACACCAGGTACGCCTCTAAAGGCTACGACGTGGAAAAAGAGAGAGCCGATGCCCGGGAAGTCATCAAATATCTCAAGGAACACGGATTCTATTTCGGCTGCCACAGCTACGCGCACCTTGACCTTCGCACCCTCACCGGATCGAAGCTGGACAAGGAATTCGACAGCTGGAACACACAGGTGAAGCCCCTTATAGGCTACACGCCTTTCTACGTCTATCCTTTCGGCAACTGGGTGGAATACGGCACCGAGCAGTATACGCGTCTGGTGGACGAGGGCTTCCACGTGATGTACGCCACCAGCATGAACGACATACTGGTCAACGGCACCTACAATCACCGGGACGTGGGCAACATCTACGGCGAGCGCTTCATTTATTGCGGCAAGACCATGGTCGCCTACGCGGAAAAGGGTGTCTTCGATAAATACGGAGACGTTTACGAACTTTACGACAACGAAGGCCGCTATATAAAGCTTTACAGGTAACTTTTGGCGGCTGAGGCGGCCGCGCACGGACGGACGACAGGCAGGGAATGAACGGACCTTCTGAACTTAACTGGGATAATCTTGAAAATGGCGTCAGGAACTGCCGCAGATGCGTTCTCGGAAGCCAGCGGCTCAATTCGGTTTTGGGAAGAGGCAGCAGGACCGCAACGCTGATGTTCGTAGGAGAAGGACCCGGAAGGCAGGAGGACGAACAGGGATTGCCCTTCGTAGGCGCCGCGGGACAGCTCCTTGACACGGCGCTGGAATCGCTTTCATTCGACCCCGCCGATTATTACATCGCCAACGTGGTCAAGTGCAGGCCTCCCATGAACAGGACGCCGCTTCCCGAAGAAGCCGCCGCCTGCCTGAACTACTTAAGAGCCCAGTTTGCCCTTATTAAGCCCAGGATCATCGTGTGCCTCGGCAGCGTTGCCCACACGAACCTGGTATCATCCGAGGAGACAATCACCAGGGCCAGGGGCAAATGGATACAGAAAAAGGACGTCTGGTTCCTGTCCACCTACCATCCGGCGGCGCTGCTGAGGGACGAGACCAAGAAGCTTCCTTTCTGGCAGGACCTGAAGCTGGCGAAGCAGAAACTGGACGAGATCAAAAATGGACAGATCTGAGATGCTCCGGCGTTTGAATATGGACGCCCGGAAAGACGTGGCAGAAAAGTACCGGGAGGCCGCTGAACTCGGAAAGCTTCCGGACGTTCCGGCTGCATTCGTGTTCGGTGACGGAACCGGTTCCGAGAAGATCGTGCTCGTGGGAGAGGCTCCGGGAAAAGACGAAGTCAGAGAGGGAAGACCTTTCGTAGGCGCAGCGGGCAAGATACTGGACGATTTCCTGAAACGCTCCGGAATACCGAGAGACCAGCTCTACATCACCAATTCGGTGAAATACAGGCTGGCAAGGCCAGGAAAGCGGCAGGGTACCCTCGCGAACAGGCCCGTAAAAAAGTTCGAACTGGAATATTGCTCTTCCTGGCTGAGAAACGAACTGGATATCATCAGACCGGCGCTTGTTGTGACGCTGGGCAATACGGCCCTCGCTGCCGTCGGCATGGCGCTTGGCGCCGAACTGAAAGACAATATAGGCGAGCTTCACGGAAAGGCGCTTTCCGGACAATGCTTTTCGGAGGGTCAGGCGTTTACGCTCATACCGCTGTACCATCCCGCCAGTCTCATATACAACAGAGATCTCAGGGACGATTACGAAAAAGATCTGCAGGAGGTCAAAAAATGCGCGCAGTCGATATTATAATCAAAAAACGTGACGGCGGAGTCCTGACGGACGAAGAGATCAGGTACTTTATTGACGCGTATACCGCCGGGGAGATCGGCGACGATCAGGCCGCGGCACTTATGATGAGCATATTCTTCCGCGGGATGGATTACGACGAGACCACCGCATTGACGCTGGCAATGGCCGAGTCCGGAAAACAGGTCGACCTTTCGGGCATCAAAGGCGTGAAGGTGGATAAACATTCCACAGGCGGCATCGGGGACAAGACGACCATGATCGTGGGCCCCATCACCGCCGCCTGCGGCGTGCCCGTGGCAAAAATGTCGGGAAGAGCCCTGGGATTCACCGGCGGGACCATCGACAAACTCGAATCAATACCCGGATTGTCCACGTCAATACCTATCGAGAAGATGGTGGAGATCGTCAACGACACAGGCATCTGCGTTGCCGGACAGACTCTGGAACTTGCCCCTGCGGACAAGAAACTCTACGCCCTTCGGGACGTTACCGGTTCCATCGAATCCATTCCGCTGATCGCCGCCAGCATAATGAGCAAGAAGATCGCCGCCGGCGCTGACGCCATCGTGCTTGACGTAAAATACGGCTCCGGCGCGTTCATGAAAACGAAAGCAGACGCCAAGGCCCTGGCCGATACCATGTGCGGGATAGGCGAAAAAGCCGGGCGCAGGACCGTTGCCGTGCTCAATTCCATGGAAGAACCTCTCGGAATGTGCATCGGCAATACCATCGAAGTGAAGGAGTCCGTGGAGACTCTTAAAGGCGGAGGCAGCGAAGACCTTAAGAAGCACTGCTTCGAGCTCGCGGCGCATATGATAAGCCTGGGCCTGGGTATCGGTTTCGAAGAAGCCGAGGCGATGGCTCTTAAGTCCGTAGAGGACGGTTCCGCGCTTCGCAAATTCGCCCAGATGATAAAAGTCCAGGGCGGAGATCCCTCGGTGTGCGACGATCCCGACGCGGCGCTGGGGATCCCTAAGTATTCATACGTGATCCGGGCGGAGAAAGATGGATCTATAGAGAAATGCGACGCATATTCCATCGGAATGGCCGCTTACGCGCTGGGCGTGGGAAGAACTTCGCTTAAAGGAAAGATCGATCCCAGAGCCGGCGTGAAGCTCATCGTGAAGAGCGGCGTGGACGTTAAAAAGGGCGACGGGCTCTGCGTGCTCTACAGCGACAGCCCCGTGTCCGAAGAAGCCATCGAAAGAGCGTCTTCGGCATATATCTACAGATGACGGAAGGACCCGGAAGGAGTGGGACCGGTGAAAAAACGAATGATGAATAAGATGAACAAGAAGATCTTTTTAAGAGCGCTTTCCTTCGCGCTCTCGGCATTGTGCGCATATTTCGCCATGCTTTTCTCCGTGAGCGCCGACTTCAGCAGAGACGAAGCGAATGCCATATACAGAACGCTGACCATCGACGGAATGGAAGAGACGAAATACGCCAGCGCAGACACGGAATCGGTGCAGCTTATCACCTCCGCCAATGGCACGGACCGGGTCAACGTAGGCAACCTCGTTAAGTTGATGACGCTCCTCATCACCTTCGAAAAGATCGACAGCGGCGCGATCTCGCTGACCACCTCCTTCGCTGTCACGAAGCACGCCCAGGACGTTTCCGTGGGCAAAGTCAGGGTATATCTGGACAACGGCAAAAAAGAGACCATCAGAGTCGAACAGGCTGTAGAGGCCATATGCATCAACGGCGCCCAGGACGCGGCCTGCGCGCTGGCCGAATTCATCGGCGGCAATGAAGAGCAGTTCGTTGCCCTGATGAACGCCGAAGCGCTCCGGCTCAAACTGAAAAACACGCTGTTCACCGACTCCACCGGAATTGACCCGGAACAGTATTCATGCGCGGAAGATATTGCCATCATAATGGCGGAACTTGTTGGGAAATATCCCGAAGTGCTCAGCTATATGAACCTGACATACGGAATGTTCAAGCACGAATCCACCGGCCAGAGCGACACGGAAATGGTAAGTTCCAACCCGTTGAACCGTAAAAAATTCTACGAAGGCTCCGACGGTTCCATGACCGGTTATTCCAGCTCCGACAAATATTCCATCGCCTGCACCGCTCCCAAAGACGAGAAGCGCGTGGTCAGCGTGGTGCTGGGAGAGACAGACGAGAACGCCAGGGCCGCAAAGGTAAGGAAACTTGCCGAATACAGCCTGGCCAATTTCACTTATACCAAACTTTGCACCGCCGGGACCTTCGTAAAGAAAGTAGACATTTATGAGGGCAAGAACAAGAAGATCCGCACGGAGACCAGCGAGAGCCTGTACGTGCTGCTGAACGTTAAAGACGTAGAGCGGGTGAAGACCTCCATCGTGGTCAATGAAGATCTTAAAGCGCCCGTGGAGGAAGGTGTGGTGTGCGGCTACGTGGTATACTACCTGGACGGAGAAGAACTGGGCAGGACGGAGCTCGTCACCGCGGAAAGCATGACCAGGGCCAACTGGTTCGTGCGCCTCATAAGAAAGATACTTGCTTTTTTCGGCCTGAAATAAAAACTCGAAATGGAAATAGAACTCAGATTAACAAGAACAAACGGCCAGACACAGTCCGTGAGAAGAGATATCTCACGGCTTTCTGACGCTTATCTGCTTTGCGGCGTGGTGGTAGACGTAAGAGAGACCGCCGTCGACGGAGAATTCGTAATATACATACAGCCCGAAGCGGATATCGCCATCAGAAAGATAGAACTCATAACCGAATTCGATCCCTCCGGCGCATACGTTTTCGACGCCGGGTCGTTCAGCGATTCCGGAGCCTGCGTCAATTCCGCCGATACTCCCGTGCTTTTTTCCCGCGACTTCTTCATGGCGGCGAATCTTAACTACGAAGACCCTTCGAAAGTATTCACCGTCAATCTCGGCTTTACGTCTTTCGAAAAGATATTCACGTATTTCACCTACGTTCCCGGCCGCGTCACCGCCGTGTACAATATGGAAAACAGGACCGTGCCTCAGGGCAGCATCATCAGGCTGGAGAGCATAATGATAGACGACACCCTGCCTCCGGTGCTGTTTTTATCCGAAGCGGCGGATTCCATCGCGGCCAAACAGAAATTGAAAAAAGCGCCTCCGAAGATATTCGGATGGACTTCTGAACTTGCGGAGAGCGCAGGGAAGAATGACCCTTCACAGTTCCGGAAAGCGCAGGATATGATAGCAACGCTCGTCGGGAATTGCTGCGGAGGAATGGAAGGCAAGACGGAGAAAGTATTGATATCCGACGCGGCCTGGCAGAAGAAAGGCCCTTACTCCTGCGACTATACGGTGGATCAGGATGTCCTTCCCGGCGGATTCGGCGCGGCTGCGGAAGATTGCGAAGGGAAAGAAGTCCGTTTCGGTATCGGATATTCTCCGGCGCTCATAGAAGGTTCTTCCGACAGGTTCAAGGATTACAACTACAGGCTGTACGACGACAGGAATTACGTGCCTTCCTTCGGGGACACGTTTCCGCTAAATCTCGCTTCCCAGGACGTCGTCAGCGATATGAGCAATTTCATGAAGACGGCCGCGGAGCAGGGCGTAAAGACCGTAAAACTGAACGACCTGGAGGCTTTGCTGTGCAGGCCGGGTGGCGGCCATACTCCGGTGGTATACCAGCGTGACTATTCAGTGGCGCTGCTTAGAAAATTCCTGAAGCAGCTGAAACGCTCGGCAGGTGACGACGCGCTTATCATCGGTTCCGGACCGGCGGGGGAGTGCGCGGGGATCGTTGACGCCTTTATGAGCGGCGGGTCGGTCCCGGCGCGCGGCGAGGACTCCGGCGATGGAGCACTCTGGAATTCGGTTAAAAAAGCGGTGCTGAACGTGTTTTACAGGTCGGTATACAATAAGAAGCTGTTCAGGATCTGCGCGGGGCCGGTCGCATTCGGAGACGGGAGAGGGACTTCGTTGTCGGAGGACGAGGCGGAAGTTCTGGCCGCGGGACTGGCGTTTTCCGGCAGCGCGATGATGCTGGGAGAGGCGCCGGAGGAATTGACCGGAACCGTGTCGAAATTGATAAAAGGGCTGATGCCGCCCTGCGGTATTGCCGCGTATCCCCTGGATTTCTGGGAGTATCCTTATTGCTCTCACTTCGTTGCGCCGGTCCCGGACAATTCCGTCAGGACCGAGATCCATCTGCTCTTCAATTTCGAGGACTTCTCCGAGGACCGTGTGCTCCGCACATCCGCTCCCTGCATCTTTACGGATATGATGCGCGGCGGTATGCTGGCTTCCGGCAGGAATTTCCTGAACCTTACGATGAAGCCCCATTCCGTAAAGGCGATACTGGTCAAGCGTATGCCGGAGCACGCCGCCTTTTTATGGACCGACGACAATATCTATCGCGGCACGGTCAACACCTCGGACCTTTTCTTTTCCGATACGCTGATCATCACCTCCGACGCTCCCTCCGGCACCGATTTCAACATATTCGTGCCCTACGGCAACAGCAGCGATATTTTCGTCAACGAGCATAAGCTGACTCTTAAACACGTAAAAGTTACGGAACTTGAAGAGGGGAGCATATACACTTATACGGTATAGGCCGCATATTTAGTGCCGCGCCGCCGTATGTACACTATATAATGGAAAAATACGGGATCATCGTGAAAAAATGTTCTTGAATACGATTTCACGTAATGATATAATCACAAGAGTGCTAAGAGCATTTACAAACAATTAGGAGGTTTTTTCAATGGGTTTAGATTGCGGATGCTTCTCTGACGAGAGAGGCAAGAAGCTGCTTGAAGTAATTGAGGCCGAAAAGAATAACCCGGGTTCCCTCATCAAAATCTTACATGAGGCCCAGGAGATCTACGGTTACCTTCCCATCGAAGTGCAGAAATTCGTCTCCGATCATACGGGGATCCCTCTCGCTGAGATCTACGGTGTCGTTACTTTCTACGCACAGTTTTCATTAAAGCCTAAGGGACAGTATAAGATCAACGTCTGCCTCGGTACCGCCTGCTTCGTTAAAGGCGCGGAGCGCGTGCTCGACAGACTTAAGAAGGAACTTAATATGGATGTGGGTGATTGCACGGAGGACGGTAAGTTCTCTCTTGACGCATGCCGCTGTGTCGGTGCCTGCGGACTCGCGCCCGTCATCATGATCAACGATGATTGCTACGGACGCCTTGTTCCTGATCAGATTCCCGGAATTCTCGCCAGGTACTGATCATCCTGTAACTTACTGAGAAATATTTCGCCGCATTAACAGAATACAGATCCCTTCGCCGGGAAAAGTGCCCAAAGAGGAGCGGCTGCCGGACTGCGGGGGCGCGAACTTAAATGCGGATGATGTTTTTCGAATATATTCGGAGGTGCGTTAAATGAAATCACTTGAAGAGCTCAGAGCTCTTAAATCCAAAATCAGAAGCGAAATGGAACTTAAAGAAGGCGGAGTTGACACCCGCGTAGTGGTCGGTATGGCCACCTGCGGCATCGCCGCCGGCGCAAGGCCCGTCATGAACGCCATCGTCGAGGGAGTGGCAAACAGGGGGATCAAGAACGTTCAGGTCACTATGACCGGATGCATGGGACTCTGCAGGCTCGAACCCATCGTGGAAGTCATCGACA
This sequence comes from Clostridia bacterium, assembly GCA_016287565.1. GTDB lineage: Bacteria > Bacillota > Clostridia > UBA1212 > UBA1255 > UBA1255. The sequence continues at coordinate 6,202 of JAEFAM010000048.1, read as the reverse complement.
AAGACGGCAATATCGTTACTTACGTTGAGATGAACGCTGAGAAGGCGGCGAAAGTCGTCGAAGAGCATCTGGCAGGCGGCCGGATCGTCAGCGAGTATACAATCGGAGCCGTGGCTCAGTAAACTGGAGGGAAACTTATGCAAATTGAAAATAATAAAGAGCAGAATGTTCTGGTTGTTGACGCACGGAAGACCGATTTCTTCAAGAAGCAGGTGCGCATTGCCCTCAGAAACTGCGGAAAGATCAATCCCGAAAACATTGACGAATACATCGCGGAAGACGGTTACGAGGCGCTCGGCCGCGTGATCACCACCATGACTCCCGAAGAAGTCATCGACGTGATGCTCAAGTCCGGCCTCAGAGGCCGAGGCGGCGCCGGATTCCCCACCGGAAGGAAATGGGATTTTGCCCGCAAGAGCGTTTCCGATAAGAAGTACGTATGCTGCAACGCCGACGAGGGCGATCCCGGAGCTTTCATGGACAGATCCGTCCTTGAAGGAGATCCTCACGTGGTCCTCGAGGCAATGGCCATCGCCGGCTACGCCATCGGTTCCGATCAGGGCTACATCTACGTCCGCGCAGAGTACCCCATCGCCGTCAAGCGTCTTGAGATCGCCATCAAGCAGGCTAAAGAGTACGGCCTGCTGGGCAAGAACATCCTCGGCACCAACTTCTCCTTCGACATCGAGCTGAGGCTCGGCGCAGGAGCTTTCGTGTGCGGCGAGGAGACCGCCCTGATGACCTCCATAGAAGGCCACCGCGGCGAGCCCAGACCGAGACCTCCGTTCCCGGCGGTCAAAGGCCTGTTCAAACAGCCTACCATCCTTAACAACGTAGAGACTTACGCCAACGTTCCCAGGATCATCCTGAACGGAGCCGAGTGGTTCGCCAACATCGGCGCCGAGAGGAGCAAGGGAACCAAAGTGTTCGCAGTGGGCGGCAAGATCAAGAACACCGGCCTTGTGGAGATCCCCATGGGCACCACCCTTCGCGAAGTCATCGAAGAGATCGGCGGCGGCATTCCCAACGGAAAGAAATTCAAGGCTGCCCAGACCGGCGGACCTTCCGGCGGCTGCATTCCCGCCAGCCTCATCGATACGCCTATCGAGTACGATACTCTGATCGAGATCGGATCCATGATGGGATCCGGCGGTCTCATCGTAATGGACGAAGACACCTGTATGGTCGACCTGGCCAAGTTCTTCCTTTCCTTCACTGTTGAGGAATCCTGCGGAAAATGCCCTCCCTGCCGCATCGGTACCAAGAGGATGTACGACATTCTCGAAAAGATCACCAGCGGAAGAGGCGAGCTCTCCGATATCGACGACCTGTACGCTCTTGCCAGCGCCATCAAGAACTCGGCTCTGTGCGGCCTCGGACAGACTGCTCCGAACCCGGTCCTCAGCACGCTGCGCTACTTCAAGGACGAATACATTGCCCACGTGGTAGACAAGAAGTGCCCTGCCGGCGTGTGCAAGAACCTGCTTCAGTACAAGATCATCGCCGACAAGTGCCGCGGCTGCAGCGCCTGCGCGAGAAAGTGCCCTGTAAACTGCATCAGCGGCGAGATCAAGAAGCCTTTCGTCATCGATCAGTCCAAGTGTATCAAGTGCGGAACCTGTATGGAAACATGTAAGTTCGGCGCTATCGTTAAGGAATAATGGAGGCCGACATATGAATACTGTAAATATTAAAATCGATGGTGTAGCCCTGACCGTGCCTGCCGGTATTACAGTGCTGGAAGCCGCCAGAATGGCCAACGTCACCATACCCACTCTTTGCTTCTTAAAAGACATCAACGAGATCGGCGCCTGCCGTATGTGCGTCGTCGAGATCAAGGGCGCCAGAGCGCTTCAGGCAGCCTGCGTATATCCCGTCTCCGAAGGACTTGAGATCCTCACCAGTTCCCAGAGAGTCAGGGACGCCCGCAAGGTCACCCTCGAACTGATCCTGTCCAACCACGACCGTCAGTGCCTTACCTGCGTAAGGTCCGAGAACTGCGAACTGCAGAAACTCGCCAAGCAGCTGAACGTGAACGACATCAGGTTCAAGGCTCTCACCGATAAAGAGATGCAGGATATCGACAACAGCTCGCCCAGTATCGTTCGCAACAACAACAAGTGCGTGCTCTGCCGCCGTTGCGTTTCCGTCTGCCAGAAAGTCCAGACCGTTTCCGTCATCGAGACCATCGAGCGCGGATTCAGGACCAGGATCGGCTGCGCCTTCGACAAGCCTCTGGGCGAGACCTCCTGCGTGAACTGCGGACAGTGCGTTGCCGTATGTCCCGTCGGAGCCCTTACCGAGAACTCCCACGTTAAGAGAGTCTGGGACGCTATCGCGGATCCCGATAAATACGTGGTGTTCCAGACCGCTCCCGCCGTCCGCGCTTCCATCGGCGAAGCTTTCGGACTGCCCATCGGCACCCGCTCCACCGGCAAGATGGTATCCGCCATCCGCATGCTGGGCGTTGACAAGATCTTCGACACCGACACCGGCGCCGATATGACCATTATGGAAGAAGGGACAGAGCTCATCCACCGCATCCAGAACGGCGGCAAGCTGCCCATGATCACCTCCTGCAGCCCCGGCTGGATCAAGTTCTGTGAGCACAACTATCCCGACTTCCTCGACAACCTTTCTACCTGCAAATCTCCTCACGAGATGTTCGGCGCCATGCTCAAAACGTACTACGCAAAGAAGATGGGCATCGACCCGGCTAAGATGTACGTTGTCTCCGTGATGCCCTGCACCGCGAAGAAATTCGAGGCTCAGCGCGAAGAGATGAAGAACTCTTCCGGTTACGTTGACGTCGACGCGGTCCTGACCACCAGAGAGCTTGCTCAGATGATCGGTGAAGCGGGCATCGACTACAAGTCCCTTCCCGACAGCGATTTCGACGATCCCATGGGCAACGCTACCGGCGCGGCCGTTATCTTCGGAGCTACCGGCGGCGTTATGGAAGCGGCTTTGAGAACTGTGGCAGACGTGCTTACAGGCGAATCCGCTCCTATGGAAAAGATCGACTACGTCCAGGTACGCGGCATCGAAGGCATCAAGGAAGCTACCGTCGAAGTGGCCGGACTCAAGGTCAGGCTTGCGGTTGCCAGCGGTCTGGGCAATGCCAGAAAGCTGCTCGACTCCATCCGCGCAGGCGAAGCCCAGTATGATTTCATCGAGATCATGGCCTGCCCCGGCGGCTGCGTCAACGGCGGCGGCCAGATCATCCAGCCTTCCAGCGTACGCAGCTGGACCGATCTGCGCACCGAGCGCGCCAAGATCCTCTACGAGGAGGACAAGGCTCTGCCTATCCGCAAATCTCACGACAATCCCGCCATCAAGGAGATGTACAGCGAGTTTTACGGCAACCCCGGCAGCGAGATCGCGCATCACGATCTGCACACTCATTATATTGCCAGAGGCAAATATTGATCTTCGCATAAAGTGAAGTCCTGAGTGCTCCCCGGATATGAACGCTTATCCGGGGAGTATTCTTTGAGGAGGGAACCGGCTGTATGAAAAGAAACGCTGCGGTGATCGCCGCGGGAATATTGACGGGTGTGATCTGCCTGCTGTCCGTTTTTGCCGTCGGACCCGGAGGCCGGGGAAGTTGCGGCGTTGACCGCGTCCTTGCAAGCGGATCGGACCTGGAGGTCTCGAAGACCGAATATGCCTACGACGAGCCCATAATAATCACAGCCCGTGGCAGCGGAAAAGACTGGGTGGGACTTTACAAGCCCGACGGTAAGGCGTCGCTTCTCTGGGTATACGTGGACGAGGCGTCCGGCGGCCCCGGATCCGGCAACCCCTTCGACATACTGTCCTGCGGCGTCATAAACGACGGCTCGGCTTTCATAGATATAAAACCGGGAGACTATATAATCCGCCTGATGCCCGACGACACCAGCGACCTTTCAAGAGCGCTTAAGACCATAAAGATCACGGTAACGGAAGGGAAGGAAACCGCGGGGCCCACGGCTCCTTTGTCCGCCACATTTACGAAAAACGAAAAGACGGGAGAACACGTGCTCGGCGTCACCATGCCCGAAGGTTATTTTGCCTCAGACGTCCAGCCTTACTGGTCCGACGGCAGCGCAGTGCTGGAGCAGTACACCGGCCTTCCGAAATTTAAGCTTACTTCCGGGACGGTCTCTTATACGTATCCGGCGGAAATGCTGATACCTGAAAAAGCCTCCGAGATATGGGTCTATTCGCTCAACAGAAAAGGGCAGCAGTCTTCCGAATGCGTAAAAGTCCCGGTCCCCGAAGCAGAAAGATATTCTTGCAGCCTTGAACCCGTTTTCGAATTCCAGGTGATCAGCGACATACATATTACCCTGGACGGCGGCCATACGCACAACGTCAATTTCGGACGCCTGCTGGACGATATCGGCTCCGTCTGCCCGGAGAGTTCAGGGATCTTTATAGTCGGCGACATGGCGGATTCCGGCAACCGGCAGGAATACGAAAATATGATGGAGATCTACGGAGCCCGAAAAGGCCTGCCGAGCCTCTACCTCGCCATCGGCAACCACGACCTGTACAACGGCACGCTGGAAGACCAGACTAAACAGTTCCTCGAGTACGCCCGCCTGCCGGACGGAAAGAACCCCTCTTCGCCCCATTACGATTTCTGGCTGGGAGGCTTCCATTTCGTCTTTCTGGGCAACGACGAGCTTGTCAGGGGTGTAGATACCACCTTGTCCGAAAACACGCTTAAATGGCTTAAAAACGCCCTCGAGGAGGACAGGAACGGCGACAGGCCCATCTTCCTGTTCATACACCAGTCGCTTTACGATACGGTGGCCGGAAGCCTGCCGGGACAGAACTGGAACGGCGTTGTCAACGACTCCGAACTCCGTGAGATACTGATGCGTTATCCCGAGCTGATAATGTTCAACGGCCACAGCCACTGGACCATGGACTCCGAAAGAAATCTGTTCATTTCCGACTCCGGCGTAAAGATATTCAACACCGCTTCCACCGCATATCTCTGGACCAGCTACAACGTGATCACCGGCGAAAACCTGGACGGCAGCCAGGGCTACTATATCTCCGTGTACGCCGACAGGATAGTCGTAAGGGGCCGCGATTTCCTCCGCGGCAAGTGGATCCCGGCGGCTCAGTACGTTTTCGAAGGGTACGAAGATCTTCATGACGGTTCCGGTAGCGGCAATAAAAAAGTCGATGCAGGCAGGATCATAATGTGGTCACTTATCGCCGCGGCGGCCCTGGCGATTTGTGCGGCAGTGCTTGTTGCATTAATACGTAAAAAAAGAGTATAATATAAAAGGCTATGCGGTTTTAACAGCCGCCCGTACGCTGAGGCCTTAAGGAATCCGGCCCCGGAGGCAGGACTATATGAAGAGACAGAGTGAAAGATCGCTGTCGGGCAGTGATTTTATTCAGAAAAAAACGATCAAGCCATCTGCTTTTCTGAACCCGGTACCTTTGATCATGTGTTCCTGCGGGACCATGGAGAAGCCGGGCATAATCACCGTCGCCTGGTGCGGCACGGTCAATTCCGAACCCCCTATGGTGTCGGTCTCCGTCCGTAAGAGCAGATACTCTCACGGCCTCATCTCCGAGTCCGGCAGGTTCTGCGTCAATCTCGTCTCCAGAGATCTGGTGAAAGCCGCCGATCTCTGCGGAGTCAGGTCGGGCAGAGACGTGGACAAGTTCGCCGAGACGGGCCTTACAAAAGTTCCTTCTCCGCTTTACGGGATCCCGATGATAGGGGAGTCTCCAGTGAATATGGAGTGCAGCGTAAAGCAGGTCCTGGAACTTGGGTCTCACGATATGTTCATCGGACAGATCGACGGAGTGTACGTGGCGGAGAAACTGTTCGACTCCAAAGGCGCCGTCGATATGAACGACGCGGGGCTGGCCGCATACAGCCACGGCGAATATTACGCGTTATCCGGGATCCTCGGCTTTTACGGTTATTCCGTTGCCGGGGAAAAGGCTTTGAAGAGAAGAAAGAGGTAAAACGATCCGGAGGGCCTGGCTCCCCGGAAAGTCGAAAGAGGATCGAAATGAAAAGAAAAGTATTATTTATTCTTTTGAGTTTAGCGGTTTGCGCCATAATGGCCGGGATATTTGCTTCCTGCAGCCTGTTCCCCTCCGATGAGAACATAGTGGCTCCTGCGCTGAAAACTCCGAAACCTGTCGATTATACTTTCTACACGGTAGTGAAGGGCGATAT
>JAEFAM010000127.1 GCA_016287565.1 Clostridia bacterium | reverse complement strand
AGGCTGCTCTGGAGTGGGTCCTTCGGTGACGTCCGGAGTCTCGGTGGGTTCTTCTGTGGGTATATCTGTAGGCACTTCGGTGGGTTCTTCCGTGGGTATCTCGGTGGGGACCTCGGTAGGCAGAGCCGCGCTGCCTTTCATCACCATCTCGTTGCGGGAGTTGTAGCTCTCGACGCCCAGGAACTGTTTGTCGTCTTTTCCGCCGGTCCTGACCACCATGTACAGATTCAGCGTATATCCTTCGATGCCGGGCGTGGTGACGCGCTCCTCTCCCACGAACATAGTGGGATCTTCGAACTCGTATCTGGTGAACTTCTCCGTTCTGGCCACCTGCGCAGACAAGCGCTTTTCGGGCCTGTTGTTCTCGATGACCACCCAGTCGGGAATGATGGAGCTGTCGATCATATTGCCGTTCTCGTCCTTGAAATCGTCGTTGACGAAGACGGTGCCCAGTATCTGCACGCTGACCTTGCCGTCGGCGTAAGAGGCGCGGAGCTTGATCGGCAGCGGAGACGTATTCTTGAAGGTGAAATTGACCCGTATCACCATGCTGGTGTAGGCGTCGAAGCCAAGGGTGCCGAAGTTGGGCGCGTATGCGTATTTGGTCTTGTTATATTCCTGGAATCCGGCAAGGAACACTGCGTTGAACAGCGCCGTGCTCACCTGGGAGATGCCGCCGCCCTTGGCAGCGCTGTCGAATCCGTTGTAGTTTTCGAAGGCGTCAACGTATCCGGATCTGGCTTCGGAGGCCTTGATGGCGGTGAGGAAATCGAAAGTCTCTCCGGGCATCACTACGAGCCCGTCAAGGAACGTTACGGCGATCGTTATGTTCTTCTCGCGGTTCGCGAATTTGGCCGCTCTGTCAGGCTGTTCCTCCTGCTCGTTCACGTTGGAAGCGCTTCCCAGCACGTCGCGGAATATCACGCTTTCATAGAACTGTTTGGTGAAGAACGTGCTTTCCCTCTGCAGGGGCAGTACCTCCGTGGCTCCCTCTTCTCCTTCGCCGGAATTGATCCTGGTCAATATCTCGTCCAGCAGCGCTTCGTCGTAATATGCGCCGTCCGTGTCCGGAGACACGTACACCTCCGTAGAAGACCTGCGCTCTATCCTGGCCTGCACCGCTTTTTCGGGAAGGTCGTTGACAACGTTTATCTTCAGCAGCTTTTTGAATTCCGTCATCCTGGGCACCAGCGAAACGGTGCCGCTGACGCTGGAGGTGGCGGTGCCTTCGGTGAGCGAGCTCAGCAGGCTGTCCGTATAGCTCATCAGATTATCGCGGATGTCGTCGATGCTCAGTTCAAGACCGTTGCTGCCGTAGGTGAATACCACCTGGTTTTCCTCGACTCTGTACGTGGGATCCACTTTGGCGCGGTTCGTCTCGTTCATCTTCTCGGTGATGGCGTTGATGGTGGATTCGTTGACAGTGTAGCCGAGAGTGTAGTTTTTGGGTTCGCTTCGGAGGCCCATGACCGTAAAGGCGCGGGTGACTACGTTGCCCGAACGGGCGTACTGATATATCTCGTCTGCCAGAGATTCGGTGTCCGGCAGCTTGATAATGCCGTTCAGCGGATAGACAAGGGAATTGTCCCCTGCCCTGACTTCTATGGTGGATGAAGAAACAGGCTCGACGTAGGTCTTGTTCATATATGCCAGCAGTTCGTCCCGGGTGAGTCCGGCAACGCTCTTTCCGTTCAGCGTTATGCCGTTGTACACTTTGTCGCCCGCCACGGTGCGCTCGCAATATTTTACGAACATTATGCCTGCGACTGCCACCAGGGCAACGATGAACAGTGCGGCAATTATCTTGGCCACCCTGCTCTTTACGCCCTTGCGGATCTCATAATCGTCGTCGCTGTAGCTCTCTACGTACACCACGCCTCTGGACGTGGTCACCGCATGGCGCCCCACTACCGGGGAGCTGTCGTAGCGCTCGTCGTAACGGCTGTCGGAACCTTTTTGGGCCGCGGAATTTTTCTGCGCGGATCTGCCGGAGCCGGAACCGTTTTTGCCGCTTTTTTTGCCCTTTTTATTCCCGTTTTTGCCGTTCTTTTTGTTTCTGGCGTTTTTATCGTTTTTGCCGTTTTTATTGCCTGCGTTTTTACCGGTACCGGCGCCGGAAGCTTTGCTCCCGGGACGGTCGGCTGAGTTGCGTTTCGCCACGCGGTCCTGACCTTTGCGCTCAGGCACGGGCGTCATAGGCACCGCTTCTATTTCCAATTCTCCCGCGGCGTTGCCGGCGTGATCATTTGCGTTATGCCTGTCTGCGGCGCCGGAATACTCGCTCCCGGCTTCCGAGCCGTATCCGTTCTCGTCCAGATCGTCGATACCGTCGAAAATGCTGCCGGAACCGCTCTTCTCCAGGGGCTCCCGGTCAAATTCCTTCACCGGCACCCGCACGGGCACGATCTTCACGTCGTCGTCTTCGTCGTCGTACCCGGCGTCGTCAACGGCATCGGCAGCGGTCTCGTCGACCGCATCGTCAGCATCGGCAGCGTCGGTCTCTCCGGCTGCTGAGACGTCGTCGGCGGCGCTTTCAGCCGTTTCAGCCTGAGCCTCTGCAGCGGTATCCGCGCCGGCGTCCAAAGCGGCAGCTTCCGCCAAAGCCTCAGCTTCCCCGGCCTCCGCCTCGTATATATTTACAGGTAAGTCGTCAATGCGTCTATCCAACGTACTTTCCTCCCAGATCTCCACGGTCTAAGGACCGCCGGCCGTTCCCCCGCGCTCATGCGAAGAGTTCCGGTCAATCTCTTTCACCATCCTTTAGTATAACACAAAAAGAGCGGAAGTACAAATAGGCCGCATGCGGTCACACCTATTGTCCTCTGCACGCGGCGGTTTTTGATCATGCTGCTTCGATCGTTACGTTGCACGGCATTTCTTTTCTCCTCATTGCCATGCGCCGTTAAGCATATTGCACGCTAATATTATTCCGTGCCTACCCAGCCTCCATTTAATTGACAAAAACAATACTGAATAAACAATTGTCACAATCAACGTTAAAGAGCGCA
>JAEFAM010000047.1 GCA_016287565.1 Clostridia bacterium | reverse complement strand
GGATGCTTTGAAACTGTCATACACAGGGCGGATCTGTGCGTCGCAGGAGGCGGATTGTCAGGCCTCTGCGCTGCCGTTGCCGCCGCGCGCCACGGAGCGAAAGTCGTGCTCGTCCAGGACCGTCCCATGCTGGGCGGCAACGCTTCCAGCGAGATCCGCATGTGGGTCTGCGGCGCCGGGGGCAGCAATATGCGTGAGACAGGTCTCATTGAGGAGCTGAGCCTGGAAAATCTTTACCGCAATCCGGACAAAAACTATTCCGTCTGGGACGGGAGCATGTACGAGATGGCCAGGAACGAGGACAATATCGAGCTTTTGCTGAACTGTTCCGTCAACGACTGCGCTATGGACGGAGGCCGCATCGCCTCTGTTACCGGATGGCAATCCACCACCCAGCAGTTCCATAAAGTGGAAGCGAAACTGTTCGCGGACTGCTCCGGCGACAGCGTGCTGGCGCCGTTGTCCGGCGCCGAATACCGCCACGGCAGGGAGACGGAAGCGGAGTTCGGGGAGAGCATCGGGAAAGGCGTATTGCCCGGAGACCGCAAGACCATGGGTATGAGCTGCATGATCCAGGCGCGGCAGGAATCGCGCCCCAGCGACTTTATCCCTCCTAAATGGGCAAAGCATTTCACCAAAGAGGACCTGCCTCACCGCATCCCTAACATGTCGTCTCCTTATGAGAATTTCTGGTATCTGGAACTGGGCGGCGACGGAGACTCCATAGCCGATACGGAAAAGACCCGTGACGAGCTGCTTCAGATCGCCTACGGGCTCTGGGATTTCGTAAAAAACGATCCTTCGATGCGGGAAAAGACAAGGAACTGGCGCCTCGACTGGGTGGGTATCCTTCCGGGCAAGCGCGAAAGCCGCCGCTACGTAGGCGACTATATTCTGGATCAGAACAGCCTTCAGGCAGGAGGCCGCTTCGAGGACACGGTGGCTTACGGCGGCTGGCCCATGGACGACCACGATCCCCGGGGCTTCAAAAACACGGACCGGCCCAACGCGGTCTATCCCGCGCCTTCTCCCTACGGCATCCCTTACCGCTGTCTGTATTCCAGGAACGTGCCAAATCTGTTCTGCGCCGGGCGCAATATTTCAGTGACCCACTGGGCCCTTAGTTCCACCCGCGTCATGGGCACCTGCGCGCTGCTGGGGCAGGCGGTGGGTACGGCCGCGGCCATCGCTTCCCGGGAAGATTGCGGACCGAGAGACGTGTACCTGCACCATATTGACGAACTGAAGCAGACTTTGATGGACGACGACAGCTATCTGCCTTTCGACCGGCGCGAGATACCCACGCTGTCCAAAGAGGCGGAACTCGTGGGCGGAGAAGGAGCAGAGGCGCTGCGCAACGGGTTCGACAGGCCTGCGGGAGAGGCGGACAACGGCTTTATCTGCCTTCCCGGGGACGTGATCGAGTACCGCTTCGGCGCGCCTTCCGAAGTGCACGGCGCCCGGATCGTGTGGGACAGCGAATTGAACAGAGAAAGCATGCCACGGATCGGAGGCTGCGTTTTCACGCACAATATGATGTGCAACAAGCCCCTGGATATGCCGGATTTCCACCCGCCGAAAGCGTTGACGAAGCGATACCGCATTACAGGCGTCGATCGTGACGGCAATGAAGAAACGCTCTTCTTCACGGAGGACAACCACCAGCGCCTGAACCGGATCCCCCTGTGCGGCAGCTGGGCCGCCGTCCGTCTGGTGCCCGAGGCCACCTGGGGCAATGAAAAATGCCATATTTTCTCGTTCGAGGTATATTGAAAAGAGTTGACCGGAATGATATCGAAAGCAGTACAGGAAAGTTTCAAAACGGCAATGTTCCACGCGGGAGAACTGGTGTTGTCCGCAGAGTATGACGACTCACCGGCGCATCTGACGCGGCAGCTGGGCGTGGAAGCGAAGGCGGGCACCGGCAATTTCGTGACGGCTTACGATAAAGCGGTGCAGGCGCTGCTGGAAGAAGAATTCTCCCGGATCCTGCCGGAAGCCCGGTTCCTTGCCGAGGAAGATGAAGGCAATCCCGGGGACGTGCCCTGGCGCGGTGCAAAGGGCTCTTTGGAAGGATACGTTTTCGTCATCGACCCCATCGACGGCACCACGAATTTCATTAAAGATTACCGCCAGTCGACGATCTCCGCGGGTCTCCTCCTGGACGGAGAGCCTGTCTGGGGAGCGGTGCTGCAGCCATACACGGGAGAATATTTCCACGCTGCGAAAGGCGGGGGAGCGTACCTGGGCGAGAGGCGCATATTCGCAGGCGGCGCGACGCTGGACAAGTCGCTCATCATATTCGGCACCTCTCCGTACCGAAAAGACACGCTGGGCGTCAGAAGCATGAACGCGGCGAAAGAACTGTTCCTGCGCTCCACGGATCTGAGACGGTCGGGCACCGCCGCAAACGATCTGTGCATGCTTGCCGCGGGAAGGGCAGACGGCTTTTTCGAACTGTCCCTTGCTCCCTGGGATTACGCGGCGGGAAGCCTGATCCTGAAAGAAGCGGGAGGCGTCGTGACAGACGCGTTCGGAAAGGAACTGCCGTTCGGAAGAGGCGTCAACAGCTCCGTCGTTGCCGGAAACGCCATAAACCACAATGTCATTCTGGAGATAGTGAGAAAATACGTGTGACAGGCTCGTTTATTGACGGTCCGCGCGCCCCGAAACGCTTCTTCCCAAAAACAAGAAAACGGCTATAATATTGAAAGTTGCCCGTTTCTCCGGAAAAGTGATATAATACAGAAGATCTAAAAAAATACTCGTAGATGATCCACGAGAAAGGAATCGTAAATATGAAAAAACTGCTTGTACTTATTCTTGCGGTGGTTATGATCGCCGCTGCCGCAGTCTCCTGCGCCACCAAACCTGCCGGAGACGCCGACACCACCAAGGAACCGGCCACCGAAGCACCTGCTACCGAGGCACCGGCCACCGAAACTCCCACCGAAGCTCCCACCGAGGCGCCTACTGAAGCTCCCACCGAAGCTCCCACCGAAGTTCCCGCTCCCGAATACACCATTCCCTACGTGACCGACGGCCTTGTAGCTCTCTTCGAAGGCAGCTACAACACCAAGAGGGGCCAGGATCTCAACACCGAGCTCTGGGAAGATCTGACCGGAAACGGCAACGACATCGACTTTATGCTGGGCGATTCCGCCGGCTGGTCCGCCAAGGGACTTGAGATCAGCGCCGCCAGGATCGAGTTCCCCGAGGAACTGTTCGACCTCATCAACGGAGAAGAATTCACCGTAGAATACTCCATCTCCGACCTCGTGGTCACCGGCGTCAATTTTGCCACGCTGCTGAACGTTCTGCCCAACGACCAGTTCGCGCTGTTCATCCGCAACTCCAACGGCGCCATCGAGTTCAAGACTTCTCCTTCCAACTCCCGTCCTCAGAAAGCCGGAGTGGGATTCGATTCGGTCAACGACAAGACCATCGCCGTTACGTTCAAACTGGGCGATAAGATCCGCCTGTATTCCGACGGCGAACTGCTTTCCGAAGTGGACGCGAAAGACACGCTCCAGGCCACCAGCACGTTTTTTATCGGCCACAACGACCCCAACAAGTCCTACGACGCCACCGTCCGTTCCATCCGCTTCTACGACAGGGCGCTTACCGCCGAAGAACTTGCTGCCAACGCTCAGGCCGTGGGTACCCTCAAGGCCGGATCATGACGGTAACGAACCGATCAACCGGGACAACAAAAAGCGATTTTAAATGACAAAGAAGGCAGGGATGGTACGGTGAAACGCCACGGCTTGTTTGTAACGATATTGACAGTGACGCTGTCCTGCGCGCTGCTGGGAGGCTGCGGCGTAAAGAGCGATCCCGACAACGTCGATCCTAACGGAGCGACCTTCGAACCGGGTCCGACTGCGGAACCCGAACCCCACGACGTGGAATTGTACCAGCTTGCCCCCGAGGACCAGAGCCTGCTGATGAGTTACGTGATCAGGACTCCCCGGGACAAGATCGTCGTCATCGACGGAGGCATCGCCGGCTACGGAAAGGACGCGCTTCCGTACCTTCCCGCCGCCATCCGCGCCATACTGGGCCTTGACCAGGACGGATTTTTCGAGATAGAAGCCTGGTTCTTTTCCCACGGGCACAACGACCATATAGGCGAGGCGGCCAAGATGCTGGAGCGCTACACAGCTTCGGACAATTACAAGGTCAACAACTTCTATTTCAATTTCCCCGAATTCGGCGTTGAGTGGAAGACCACTGCGGGCGAGGGGGATTACGACCTGGAAGAAGTGGAACAGCTGAAGCGCGGCTTCGACAACTATTATTCCATATGCGGCTTTAACGGCATCGACGGAGCCGATATACCGGAAGAGCAGTACGCCAAACCTGTGGACGCCGGATACGACTACTATTACAATTTGGTCAACGGCGCGGTGATCACTCCCGAGAGCATCGAGAACGTGCTGAACATCGAGGTCGACGGGGTCAATTTCCGAGTGCTCCAGACCTGGGCCAAGAGCAACGCCAACGTCAACAGCACTTCCACCGTCCTCCGCATGACCTACGGCAGCCACAGCGTGCTGTTCCTGGGGGATTCCTACACGGACAATTCCTCCAAGCTCCTTAAAATGTGGCCGATGGAGGAGATCGCTTCCGAGTACGTGCAGATGGGCCATCACGGCCAGCACGGCCCCAACCAGGGCTTTTACCGCAAGATAGGAGCCTCGGATTCCATCCGCCTGTGGCCGACGCCCAAATGGGTCTGGGAAGTGTACAAGGCTACCAACAACATCGCCACGGACGAGACGCGCCACTGGGTGGGCCTGCCGGACGATTTCGTGGAATTTGCGGAGCAGGGGCTGGACAAGACTGGCCGCGATTTCATTTCGGGTCTGGCGGGCGCCTATCCCGATGACCCTACGCAGGTGGCCTCCTGGAACGCCGAAGTGCTGGGAGCCCAGCGCGTGGCCGTGTTCGAGTATCAGGGCTGACAACGGGCTCTGCAGTAAAACGCAAATAAAAAAGGCGCCGCTCCGGCGCCCGGAAAGCCGGCTCCCGGATGATCGAGGGGAGCCGGTATTTTTATTGTTCAGTCTTTATTTCTTTTTGGCATTTATCACTGCGAAGGCTATGCCGCCTGCGGCCGCCAGGACCAGCACGACCGGAACGATGATCAAGGCGGGACTGACGCCTTTTTTCACGCCGGTATTGTTGTCGTTGTCCGACGGACCGGCAGTGGCGGGAACGGTTATGGAGGTCTGCGTCGCGGCGTCGTTGACGTCTCCATTGCCGTCCGTTGCTGACGGTTCGTCGATGACTATCGGCGCGTCCGTGACCACCGGCGCGTCCGTGACGGGAGCTTCCGTTGCGGGAACGTCCGTGGCGGGAGCGGCCGTTTCGTCCGTCTGCGTCTCTTCGGGAGGGATCTCGGGCGCCGTGGGCTGAGGCTCCGGTGTGGCGGTAACTTCAGGCTTTACGTAATCGAAAGTGCCATCGTAATGGTGCGATATATCGGTCCAGTTAGAAAGGCAGGCCACCAGGTCGATGCGGTATGTGCCGCTTTCGGCGCCGTACTCGGTGAACAGCCTGTTCAGATCCACCGTCAGTTCATCTCCCGTCTCGCAGGCTCCGTCTCCGTACCTCAGCCAGTATCTTTCCGCCCCTTCATAATGATCCCAGGTCAATATGCCGTCTTCCGATATATTGACGTTCTGGATATCCCTGTATTCGAACCATCCCGGCGTGGAACCGCTGAGCTCCGACATCTCTCCGTTGGCTCCGTCCCCGTCGGCAATGGCCATCACAGCGAATCTGTAGTCGTTGCCGAGGACCAGCGCGATGCTGTTCGAAAAGTCCAGATACGTTTCTTCGACGTAATAATAGTTCGTGCTCACGTCGCCATTGTACAGGTAAACGTTGTAGCCTACTGCGCCGTCCACTGGATCCCATCTGGCGGTTTTGCCGTCCCAGCGGAGATTGTCAACTTTCCCCAGCCCCACTGGCGCCGTATACTCGAAGGTCCCGTAATAGATCTGCGAAAGGTTGCCCCAGTTGTCGTTGCAGGCCACGAGGGAGAAAGAGTGGGTGCCGCTGGCAAAATTCACGTCCCTGGCTCTCTGGTACAGGTCCGCGGAGCAGCCTTCCGGCTCGAAGGCGTCCTGGGGCTCGAATGTGATCCAGTATCTGGTGGCTCCTTCATAGGGGTCCCAGGTCAATACGCCTTCCGGCGAAAGATTGACGTTCTGGATCTCTTTCCTATCGTCATCCGCGTGGGGGACAACAGAGAAAAGCGCCAGGATAAGGGCAATTACAATCACGCAAGATAAGATCTTTTTCATAATATCACTCCTCGATCACCGCTTAGCCGCGTTCCGGCCTAAACGTATTTCGCCAGTTCCGCCGCATTCTTGACCAGCGCCAATATGTCGTCGGACATCATTCCTCTGAGCCCGACTTCGTACATTTTATCCCAGACTTCCTTCGAGTCGTTGCCGTTGGAGTCTATGGTCCAGCTTCCGAAGAATGTCTTCGGATGGGCTTTCACCAGTTCCTTGATGATCTTCTGCATTCCGGTGTCCGAGCCCACGAAGCCGCCGTTAACGATTATGCCGGAGTTGGTGAGCGAACCTTTTTCCAGCGTTTCCGCATAAGGTTCCGCGGTGCCCCGGTCGGTCCAGCCTCTCAGGTAAAAATACATTTTTCGTCCGTACGTATCGTAAATATATTTCTGGATCTTCAGTGCCTCGTCCGCGTCAAGCGTGCCTTCCTCGGTCTCGTCGATAGTGCCGTAGGCAATGAGTACCGACTCGAAATTGTCCCCGCGCTCCATCCAGGGCGCCAGGTAGCGCTTCTTGCTGAGAGGCTGTATCTCTTCGATCTCCGGCAGTTCCGCGTACCGCCACGCCTTCTGCTTGTCCAGGATGTAGAAGAAACGTCCTTTGGCGGCAATCAGGCACTCTTCCAGGGTGGGGATGAGGTACGGGGTGACCGCCGCGTCGTCTCCGCCCAGGCCTTCTTTTAGGCGCAATTGACGGAGCTGCTCCAGTGTCCAGTCGCCTATCTTGTCCGATTCCGGCAAACCGTTTTTGCCTGCCTTGTCCGCGAAATCCGTCGTTCTCGAAAGAGTGGTGTCATGCAGTACCACAGGGACCTTGTCCTTGGTGAAGCGCAGGTCGATCTCTACGCAGTCGCCGCCCATAGCCCAGACCGAGATGATGCCCTCGATGGAATTTTCCGGGTACCTGTGCCAGTCGCCCCGGTGGGAAGCCGTAAACACGTGGCGCTTGTCCCTGCGCTCCAGGCAGGCGACTTTAAGGTCGTAGTCCAGCATCACGGAGGGAGGCGTCCATTCGCCCAGCCAGTGAAGGGGGAGAAGAGAGGGGTCGTTGATATATGCTTCGCGGTCAGGGGCCTTGTAGTCGATGAGCGGATCACCTTCACGGATGCCCTGCGCGGCTGCGGCCTCGGCGTCGATCCCTTTCCCGTTCAGCACGTATGCCTCCAGAAACGCTCCAAATGCCATTTTAAGGGCCCATTCGCTGCCGCCCTCAAACGATACCTGCCCGGCGCGTCCGAACCTTACAGAGTAATTGTCGTAGCCGTAAGAGGCATTCTCTTTGAATATGAGGGCCGGCGATCCGTCCGGCTCGGTTTCGGAGGCCGCAGAGGGGTCTTCGGTGGCAATTTCCAGCTCCCGGCCGCCTGCTTCCGTCAACAGCATGTTCACGTGGGACCGGACCGCTTCGGCCTTTTTCGACTTTGCCGCTTCCGTGGCTCCGGACATCTCTGTGTAGAACCGCAGCTCCCCTAAAGGCACGCCGCCTATGTTGACGCGGGAAACGTCAACTTTCCTGCTGCAGCCGGCGAGGACGCAGATAATTGCCGCAGCCGCGGCGAATACGGCGGCAAGCGTCAATGCGTTTCTGCGGCCGTTGTCCCGTTTGTCAGTTCCGGTCTGTTTTAGCATATCGTTCACGCCCCGGGATACCGTATCGCGAGGCTTCAGGGCGCTTCGCAGTACGGTTCGTATTTTCGTCGTCTATTATAATGTACGGCAGCGGGGTTTGTAAAGATTTGACCCGGCCGGCAGATTGATTTGGCCCCGCCGAAATGTTATACTGTTGGCGCAGGACGATCGAAATCATCGACAATTACGGAGGCAGTATGAACAAGGACGTGTGCGTTCCCTGCGATGGCGGACTGGTCAATATCCGCGCAGGGGCCATCATAATCAAAGACGGCAAATTGCTGATGGCGGGCAACGGCGCCCGGCCGGATTATCTGTATTCCGTCGGCGGCAGGATCAAGTTCGGCGAGACCGCCGAGGAGGCGGTGGTCCGGGAAGTGTACGAGGAGACCGGCGTCCGGATGGAGATCGACCGGCTGGGATTTATACACGAAAATTATTTTTACGGAGACGCTCCAGCGAACAATGGGAAACTGATCTACGAGATCTCTTTTTTCTTCTACATGAAGGTGCCGGAGGATTACGAACCGGTTTCAGGCAGCTTTACGGAAGACGGTCATACAGAATACCTTCGCTGGATAGCGCCGGACGATCCCGTGCGGTATTATCCTGATTTCTTAAGGACGGAGCTGGGGCGCCAGTGCGAGGGCGTGAAACATTTCGTGACGGACGAGCGCGATAAAACGGCGCGGGGATCAGTAATATGAATTATCATGAATTCGGATCGAAAGACCGGGAGACGATAATTTTGCTGCACGGAGGAGGACTTTCCTGGTGGAACTACCGGAAGGAAGCGGAAATGCTTCAGTCCGATCATCACGTGATACTGCCTGTGCTCGACGGCCATGCCGAGAGCGACAGACCGTTCACGTCCATCGAGGACAACGCTTCTGAAATAGTGGAGTTCATTGACGAACGCTGCTCAGGGAAAGTGCTGATGATCGGTGGATTGTCGCTGGGCGCCCAGATCGCGCTGGAGATATTGTCACGGAGGCGAGATATCTGCCGCTGCGCTATGATAGAGAGCGCTTCCGTTATCCCCTCGGGCCTGACCGGAGCATTGATAGGTCCGGCTTTCGGCTCCGGCTACGGGCTTATCAAAAACAGAAGATTTGCCAGACTGCAGTTCAAGTCGCTCAGGATGGATGAAGCGTTCTTCGAAGATTATTACCGGGATACCTGCAGGATCGCCAAGCCGGATATGATAGCGTTCTTGAAAGCGAGCGTTTCGTACTCTTTGAATGAATCGCTGTCCGAAACTTCGGCGCAGGTCAGGGCTGTTGCCGGGGCAAAAGAAAAACGCGGTATACTGAAGTCCCTTGACGCCATAAAACAGCTGGTTCCGGGCTGCCGGGTCGATAGATTCCCGGGCCTTTACCACGGTGAATTTTCAATCAATCACCCTGAGCGGTGCGTTGAATTTATAAAAGAAACGACGGGGACGGTATAGCTCCGTCAACGTCTGAAACAGGGTCTTTGCAATGCAAGGAGGCAAAAATGAAAAAGGTATTTGTTATTTTAGTAAGCGTATTGCTCCTCTCGGCGTTCCTGCTGCTGCCGGCTTCGGCAGACTCGGGCCCCAAACCCTCGATCCGGATCACTTTGAAAAACGCAGGAGACGGACTCTGCTACGGAACGCTTTTGTCCAAGAAGCCTTACTCCGGGCCTTTCGTTGCCTGGGAGGGTGATGAGAACACCATCCGTCAGGATCAGACCGGCGTGCCGGAACAGGTCTGGCGCGCGTTTATGAATTACGAAGACGCAGACGGGTATTATTACCTTCAGAATACGATCAGGGAAGTCGAGTCCGGAGAACTTTCGTGGGGATATCATCCGCCCGAGAATTTCAAATTGCTCCTGTATTTCCCCGAGAGCGGAAGTTTCGCGGTCAGCGGCGTATGCGAGCGGTACGCGTTCGATTCATATTTCACAGTGGATGTGGCCGGTATCGGCGCAGGCGGAAACACGCAATTGACGCTGCGCAGGACGTATCAATGGTACCACGAAGCCCTTTCGCTGATCGCCCGGATCGTCATAACCGTGGCCGTCGAGATACTTATCGCGCTGCTGTTCAGATTCCGGGACAAAAAATCGCTGCTGTTCATACTGGTCGTCAATATAGTGACCCAGATCCTGCTGAACGTTGCCCTGAACGTGATCGATCTCAATTTCGGACGGTTCGGATTCATTTTCGGTTATTTCCTGCTGGAATTCCTGGTGTTCGCCGTAGAAGCCGTGATCTATTCCATCTTCCTGAGAAAGCTGCCGGAAAAAGAGCGGTCGACAGGTATCTGCGTCGTTTACGCGCTGGCGGCCAACGCCGCCTCGTTCCTGATAGGAATGGGGATCTCTCTCATTATTCCGGGAATATTCTGACCGGCGTTTTTAAGGTATAACAGTGTCAGTAAATGATATTGCGCGCACGAATAAGAAAGGCGGAAACTGTATGGGTCTGATCACTAAAATATACTCCAAAAACTTCCTTCAGCGGTACGACAAGGACGAGGCGATACCGTATTATTGCCCCGGGGATTTTCCGGGCCTTATATGTGAGCAGAAGTCCTTCGAGAATTCCGCCGGAGTGACGGTACAGTATTTCACATATTGCTACCCTGGCTTCGACGCCGAAAAACTTATATTGTTCTGCCCCGGCATGGGCCCGGGCCACACCGCATATCTGACGGAGATAGAGCTGCTCTGCCGGTCGGGATTCAGGGTTTTGACGCTGGATTATACGGGCTGCGGCGCCTCCGGGGGAGAGAAGATGGACTCCGTCAACGCTCCCACCAGGGACGTCGTGGAATTGCTCGAACTGCTCAGGCCGGGAGAGGAGATCATACCGGTTGGCCACTCGCTGGGCGGATACACGGCGCTCAACATTGCCAATCTGAATCCTTCCGTCACCCGCGCGGTCATCATTTCCGGGTTCGTAAGCATCGCGGACGAGATGATGGGATTCGTGAAATTGCGGTTGCCGGCCAACGTCGTAAAACGGTTCGAGAAGAAGCTTTACCCGCGTTATGGCGCATTGGACAACCGTAAGTACCTGGCTTCCACCGGTGACAAGCTCCTGTGGTTCCATTCCACTGACGATCCCATGGTCAATTACAAATACAACGCCGGGCAGGTCCTTAAGCTGAACAATCCGAACGTGCGCGTCGTGACCGTGGAGGGCAAAAAGCACAACCCTCAATACACGGCGGAAGCCCTGGGGACCATGAACGCCTGGATCGGAGAATATTACCGCCGGATAGGGGAGAAACAGCTGGAGACGCCCGAGGCCCGGAAGGAATATTTCTCCGACAAACCCATCGGCCGGATGACGGAGCAGGATCCTGCAGTATGGGGTGAGATAATTAGATTTATAAAAGCTTAAATCGGCAATAAAGAGACCGGCTGAGGCAGGGCGGAACCCTGATTCAGCCGGTTTTGCCCTTCCTGCCGGCCATCTGCCTCTGGGCCATCACCAGCCCGTAATAGATGCCTTTACGGCGCATCAGCTCTTCGTGGGTGCCCACTTCCGCCACGGCGCCCTTGTCCAGCACCACCAGGAAATCCGCGTTCCTGAGAGTCGACAGGCGGTGGGCGATGGCAATGGTGGTCCTGTCTTTTATCAGCTTTTTCAGCGTGTCCTGTATGTTCTTTTCGGTCTCGGTGTCCAGAGACGCCGTTGCCTCGTCAAGTATCAATATGCGCGGATCTCTGAGCAGCGCCCTGGCGATAGACACTCTCTGGCGTTCTCCGCCTGACAAGGTGTGGCCGTTTTCGCCTATCACGGTGTCGTATCCGTCCGGCAGCCTGATTATGAAATCGTGGGCGCCCGCAGCTTTGGCGGCGGACAGCACGGCCTCTCTGGGGCAGCCCGGAAGGGCGTAGGCGATATTGTCGTATATGGTGCCTTTAAACAAGAAGGTCTCCTGGAGCACGGCGCCGATCTGAGACCTCAGCGACTGCTGGGAGATGTCCCTCAGATCGTGACCGTCGATGCGCACGCAGCCTCCGTCCGGGTCGTACATACGCATAATAAGATTGATCAGCGTGGATTTGCCCGCGCCGGACCTGCCCACGATGCCTACCATCTTGCCGCTGTCGATGTGGAGATTGACCTTTTTCAGCACGTCAGTGCCTTCGTCGTAGCCGAAGGTCAGATCTTCCACGTCGATATCGCCCTTTATCTTGACCGTCAGCGCTTCCTTGGCGTCGGCAACGTCAGCTTTCTCGTCTACCACGTCGAACACTTTTATCATCGACGTCACGGTCCTGACGATTATCCTCGGAAGGTTCGCCACCCAGCCGATGTGGCCGTACAGCAGCCCCACGTACGCTCCCAGCATCGAGGCGTCGCCCAGCGTCATATTGCCGCCGAGGATCCTGGTGCCGGTGTAGTAGAGCAGGAAGATCGTTCCCAGATTCATCACCAGTCCGAACAGCGGGTCCACCAGGTTGAACACGGTCTCGTTCTTTACGGCAATGTCCTTTTCTTCCTTGGCCGCGCCGTCGTACCGGGCAAACTCCTTCTGCTCGGTGCGGTATGCCTTGACCACGCGGATGCCGGAAAAGATGTCGTACAATACGGTGCCGCTGCGGGACTCGGCTTCCCATTGACGGCCGTAAATGCGGTGGAAGAACCGGCTGATGGAGGCCCAGCTTATGAGGCAGAGGGGGAGAGGCGCCAGTATGAGCAGCCCCAGCCGCCAGTCGAATATGAACAGTATCACGGTGACGGATACCACCAGCACGGTCTGCTCGATTATGTTCGGCAGCTGTCCCACTATGAAATTCTCCAGCTGGGAGGTGTCGCCGGTGACTCTGCGCATCAGCTCTCCGGAGGTGCGTTTGGATATGGACCTGACCGACAGCTGCTGTATCTTTTCGAATACCATGCGCCGGAGGTCAACGATGAAGCCCGTGCCTGCCTGCATTACCGACAGGTTCCTGAGGGAGGTTATGACGGACTGCCCGATACGGATGAGCAGCATCAATGCTATGGTGAGTATGAAGCCCCGGAAGATCACGGCCCGGTCTGCGCCTCCCGCTGCCGCTGCGGCCTTCGCCTGGGCGTTGTCGACGTATCCGTCTACCAGGAGCTTGTTGACGTATGGACCCACCAGCTGGAGCGCGAAACCGGCGAAGAACAGTATCGCGGAAATGATCAGGTATTTGCGGTAGGGCCTGGCCATCACCAGGAGCCGTTTCAGCATCGACTTTTTATCGGCGCAATGGGTGCATACGCTGAGGCCGCGCTGGAGCTTGCGGCCGCACCTGGGGCAGACACGGTACATCTCCAGCTCTTCGTCGGTGCTGTAGGTGCCTGTCTCTCGGAGCCGCTCAAGGCGGCGGGCGTTCTTGGCCAGCAGGTCACGGGAGGCGTTGTCCGCGCGGCATATCACGTGTTCGCCCTGAGAGTCCGTGACGTCTATCTCGCAGGCGCCGACTAAGGCTCTGAATTCGAAGCGGAGGCAGTCGGAAATGGTATAGCGTGCCGTTTCTTCGCGGTCGATATATACCGCCAGCGTTTTGTCGGTCAACAGCACCGCTCCGTCGCATTTGCGGCCGTCGTTGTCGATGTCGAACCGGAAAGCGCTGATCAGTTCTCCCGGCACGTCGCCAAGGGGCAATGAGGCCACCAGCTCGCTCTGCAGTTGAGCGGGCGTCTTGCGCTTTTTTCTGTTGAACAAACGTTTCAGAATATTCATGGCCTCATGATCGTCCCTGAGCGGCGCTTACAGGAACAGTTCTATCTTCCGGCGGCTCCTGCGGTCAAGGGCTGAGAGCGACGGTATCTCGAACCGGTTGCCGTCCACGTCCGTGACGAACACCCTGTCTTCCGACACTTTCGTGATGTTGCGGTAGGTGTCCCGCACCGTAAACTCCCGTTCTCCAGCCTCGTCGGTGATCTTCCAGTACGAATAGCCGTACTTTTCGTTGACGGACCGCACGCTCTTGATGGTGAAGAAGTGATATTTGCGGCCCAGTTCAAGCCTCAGCAGTTCCCGGGTCTCTTCGGGGAAATCGTCTATGGACCGGATCATACCCAGCTCTGCGCCGTCACGGTCGAGCACGGAAACGTAGCCTTCCGACAGTTCGTTGGGGAAGCAGCGGTGCAGGAACACGCGGTCGTATTCCAGGCGTCCGTCTTCGGTGATGCGGTAGGGTTTTTCCAGTTTCTCCGGCTTTTCGTCCGTACCGGTTTTTTCAGGCTCGTCGGGCTTCTCCGCTGCCTCTGCCGCCTCATTTTCGGTTGTCGTCTCTGCCGCCGCGGTTGCCGCAGCCCCGGCCGGAGTTTCCTCCGCCGGTTCCTCTTCCGGGACGGGACGGTCAAGTTTGATGCCGATATAGCCGTTCTTCACGGTGAATTCGGCATTGTCCGGCCCGATATATTCTATTTTTATCACGTCGGTCAACGAGCTTTTCTCTACGGCTTCTTTTTCCGCGCCGTTGTCCGGTATATTGGCATCTGTCATTCTTCACTCACCCCGATGTTCTTGAGCGCGTCCAGCTGCAGCTTGTACAGCTTGAAATATACGCCTTTCTGTTTCAGCAGTTCACTGTGCGTGCCGGATTCCTGCACTTTCCCGTTCTCGATGACCACCAGTTTGTCCACGTCCCTGAGCGTTGAAAGCCGGTGAGCGATCATAATAGTCGTGCGGCCTTTGGACAGCTCGGTCAAAGCCTGCTGTATCCGCCGCTCGGTCTGCGTGTCCATTGCCGCGGTGGCCTCGTCCAGTATCAATATGGTGGGGTCCAGCAGCACGGCCCGGGCGATCGAGAGCCGCTGCCGTTCACCGCCGGAAAGGTCTTTGTAGCCGAACCCGATCTTTGTGTCGTACCCGTCCGGCAGCTTCACTATAAAGTCGTGGGCGCCGGATATCTTGGAGGCCGTGAGCACTTCTTCGAATGATGCCTCAGGCCGGGCATAGCGGATGTTGTCCGCGATGGTGCCTACGAACAGGTACGTCTCCTGGGAAACGATGCCCACGTTCCGGCGCAGCTCCGCGAAAGAAAGGTCCTTGACGTTGACCCCGTCGATGCGTATCTCTCCGGCGTCAACGTCGTACAGCCGCATCAGCAGGTTGGCCAGCGTGCTCTTGCCCGCGCCGGAGTGACCCACGATGCCCACGGCGTGCCTGGGCTCCGCTTCGAACGAGACTCCGTCAATAACTTTCTTGCCCTTGTCGTAGGCGAATTCCACGTCTTTGAATTCCACCCTGCCCTGCATTTTTCCGAGCTTTACGGGTTCCTCGGATTCGCGCACGTCCGGTTCCGCGTCTGCGATCTCGAACAGCCTTCCGGCGGCGTTGGTGCAGTCGGAGAACCAGTAGATCATATCCACGAACATAAACATAGGCTCGTTCATAAGCCCTACGTACGCCAGGAACGCCATCAGCTGGCCGTAAGTCATTCCGGAGCGGCCCGTTATCACCATCCAGCCTCCGATCACCCAGATCACGATATTGGAGAGGTACATGACGAAGGAGGCGAAGGGGAAGGCGGTGTTGTTGAATATGGTGACGTTCTTGCTGTCCGCGGCCAGGCGGCGGGAACGTTTGTCGAAACGTTTTGTCTCTTCGTTTTCGCGGGCGAAGGTCTTGACCACCCGGAAACCGGCAAGGGCGTCTGAAAGAGCGCTGTTCATGGATCTGGCGCTGGTGTAGCGGCGGTTGTGGAGCGTCATCATGCGCCTGTAGATCCGCCAGGTTATATATGCGAAGGCGGGCACTACCACCATCGTGCACAGCGCAAGGACCGGATCCATTATGAGCATTATCACGAACACGGCGATCAGCTGTACAGAATTCTTCAGGAATTCGGGCACCCCGCTGCAGAAAAACCAGTAGATGGTATTGGCGTCGTTGTTGATCTGGTTCATCAGTCCGCCGGTCTGGCGGGCTGTGAAGAAGGAGAGGGACAGGCGCTCGATGGCGGAGAAGATCGTCCTTTTTAGGTCGTACGTCACGTGGGCGGATACCCTGGCGGATATGATCCCGGACAATGCGCCCACCAGCGTGCTGAGGAGCCTCAGCCCCACTATCAGCGCCAGTACGAACGCGATCTGCCCGTACCATCTGGTGCCGTCGGTCAATATCTTGTCGTAGAAGAACGAGGTGGATACGTACGGGGCGATAACGCCCAGCGCGCTGAGCAGCGATATTGCCCCCAGCACCGAGAGCATCTGCCATTTGTATTTTTTGGAAAAGACCAGGAGCCTTTTGTAGATCTTCGTCTTCTCCATGCATTTCGGGCAGATCTTGCGCTCCGGATCCGGGTAGCGGCAGCCGCACTTCGGGCAGAAGCGATCGTCTTTGAAATCTTCTTCGTCTGTCTCCACGCTGCGGTCCGCAAGATATTTGGAAGCGTATTTTACGAAGAGCCTGGCGTCTCTCAGGGCGCTGCGGCTCATGGCTGCGATCCTCCGGGGTTCTCCGTGGATCTTTGCGCAGAGGTAGCCGCAGGAGATCATTTCCTCGATGGAGAGATCCTTGACGCCCGTGTCGGTCTCCGGCTGAGCAGGGGAGACAGCACCATTGTCGCCCCGATCGCCGCGATCCGCCGCTTCCTGCGCGCCTTCATTTGCCTCTTTCTTTGACGCTTCCTGCGTTTCTTCCTTCGCCTTTTCCGGGACCGTAAAATCGTACTCCGCGAAACCGGTCTCCATAAAGACTCTCCGCACCGCGTCCCGGCGGCGGAGCTTGCCCGGCCTGCCTTCCAGTCTCAGCTGCCCCTCGATGACGTACAGCTTCTCTTCGGTGAGGACAAGATATACCGCCGCGTGATCCAGCTCGAGGGTCCTATCCGTT
>JAEFAM010000126.1 GCA_016287565.1 Clostridia bacterium | reverse complement strand
GACCTGCTCGAAGGCATCGTGCGGGTCTATCTCGACGGAGCCCGGGAACCCGTCATCGAAGGTCCCATGAAGGACCTGATGGGATCGGAGACCCTGGTCCCGTACCCGCTGGCAGCCTCCGTGCCGGAAAAGAACGAAGCAAGAAAACGCGGCTACAACCTCTTCCTGCCCGTTCCTTTCGCGAAATCCTGCAAGATAACCTTCGAAGGGGACTCGATAGACGAACTCAACCTCGGAGCGGACAACACCCGCGTCGGGAAATTCTACTACAACATCGAATACCGGAAGTATCCCGCCGGGACCTCTGTCCGGACCCTCGACAAGAACGCGCTCAAGGCGAATTCAGGCGCAATCGAAGCTGCCTGCAGGATGCTCGCGGAAAAGCCCTCGGAAGGGGCCGAAGGATGCCTGCCCCTGAACTGCGTACTGAAGCCCGGACGCAGCAGGACCTTCCGCCTCGGCGGGGAAAAGGCCATCCGCACCTTCTCCCTGGACATCCAGGCCGAAGACATGGCGAAGGCCCTGCGGTCCCTCGTCATTGAAATCAGTTTCGACGGCCATCGCACTGTCAGCGTTCCGGCCGGAGATTTCTTCGGCACAGGAAAAGTCATGCGCAAATTCAGCACACGGATGGCTTCATCCGACGGGCAGAACATGGAAGCATACTGGACGATGCCATTCAGGCGCTCGTGCAAACTCACGCTCAGGAACACCTCCGACGCCGACATCTCCATAGTCTCGGGTGAACTGCGCTACGGGTCCTGGAACTGGGATGGGGAATCCATGCACTTCTGCGCCAACTGGGCGGAAGAGACTTACGCGGTAGGCCCGTCCGAAGGGCAATATGACCTCGATTTCCTCTCCGTGGAAGGACGCGGCACCTATGTCGGGACCGTATTCTCGATCACCAACGGCGCGAAGAAATGGTGGGGAGAAGGGGACGAGAAAATCTACGTGGACGGGGAATCCTTCCCCTCGCATTTCGGCACCGGATCGGAGGACTACGTAGGATATGCGTGGAGCAGCGGCACCCCCTTCGAGCATCCCTTCATCGCCCAGCCCTGCGGCGAAGGAGCAGGACGCCCCGGATTCGTCAGCAACGTCCGCTGGCGCTTCCTGGACGCTATTCCGTTCAGAAAGTCTCTCGATTTCGACATGGAACTGCTGCAGGTTTCCGTTCCCGGGACAATCACCTACGGGCGTGTGAATTTCTGGTATATGACGCCAAAGAAGTGACAACATTGAGAAATGATTGCCGATTCGTTGCAACTTTCTTATACAGAATCTTCAAAAACATACAGAAACAAGTAAATCTGCACGCATTTCGTCACAGGTCCTTGTTTTTCACGCTGATGCTGGCAAGTTTTGCAGCCGTGCTCCGGACGGTCCGGGGTGCGGTTTTTTACCTTTTACCGTCATGACCCAGAAATACGCCAACATCCTCTTCGACGACGCCTTCAAGGTGGTCGTCTGCTCCCCGGAGCATGAATCACTCCTTATCAGGATCATAGAACTTCTCGTCCCGGGGAAGAGCATTTCCCGCCTTGAGTTCCGCGACAAGGAGAACCACGGCTTGTCCGTTTCGGATAAAATAACTACTTTTGACGTGTACTGCACGGGAGACACCGGCGAGCAGTTCATCGTGGAGATGCAGTTCTCCCCTCAGCACAACTACGCTGACAGGATGCTCTGCTACTCGACTTACCCTATCCGGGCGCAGCTCAGCGCGAGGATGGATGAGCGGAAGGAAAAGGCTGCGCGTGGAGAGCGGATAGACCGGATGGACTACCATCTTCTTCCCATATACGTGATCAGCATGCTGAACTTCAGCATCCCCCACGAAGGCGGGGACATACTGGAAGAAGGACTGATAAGCCGGTATGAACTATGCAGCAGGAAGACCGGGGAGTTGATGACGGGAGCGCTGCAGTTCGTTTATCTGGAGCTTGGCCGGCTGAAGTACGGGAAGGGAGAGGCCGACAAGTGCGGCACGCTGCTCGAGAGGTTCGCCTACTCGCTGAAGTACATGCATGAGTTGGAGCAGAGGCCGGAGGGGTTCGAGGACGAGATGCTGAGGGAACTGTACGACGCGGCGGCATTCGCCAACATGGACATCGCGAAACAGACGAAATACGAAACGTATATGAGAACGGAATTGGACATAATCGCCGAAAAAGCCTACGCCCGGGACGAGGGCCTCGCCGAAGGACGTGCCGAGGGACGTGCCGAAGGCGCACGCGAGGCCATGCTGGAAACAGCCCGAAGAATGCTGGCGGAGGGACTATCGGTAGAAATGGCGGCAAAGTGTACCGGCCTGTCCAGGGAGGATCTTGCCGGCCTTTAACTCGCAGCGAGCGACCGCGGTGAGTAAAACACGCGGATCCACTCACGAAAGGCCGTTCCAGAAGGCCACGGTGAGTAAAACCGGCCTTTCCACTCACGGACTGCAATCCAGGAGCTATTCGTCATGCGCCCCGCAGGGGTGGCCGGGTAAATTTGCAAATAATACGCAGATTGACGAAATTAGCAGTTGATATGTGGATTGTTTTCGCTGCGGCGGTTTTGCCGGCCCTGCTTCTTCTATACTATGTGTATAGCAAAGATTTCAACCGCGAACCCAAAAGGCTCGTGCTCAAGGGATTCTTGTATGGCGGCCTTGCCACCTTCGCTTCGACCCTGATTTCCGGGCCGCTGCTGAATATGGGCTTGTACATCAACGAGCCCTCGACCTTTTCCGAAGCCATGAAGGTCTCGTTCTTCGGCGCCGCGATTCCGGAGGAGACGGCAAAGCTTTTCATGCTCTGGCTGCTGCTTCGCAAGAGCCGTGAGTTCGACGAGCGCTATGACGGGCTCGTCTACGCTGCCGCCGTCGGGTTGGGCTTCGCCTGCCTGGAGAACCTGATGTACGTGCTGTCATCCGGAGCCGCATGGTTCTATGTCAGCGTGACAAGGGCCCTGCTGGCGGTCCCCGGACACTTCTCCTTCGCGATAGTGATGGGGTATTTCTATTCCCGCAACCACTTTGATTGGGCTTCTGTCAGGCCATGGGACCGCATCAAGGTATGGCTCTATCCTGTAATCCTCCATGGCGTCTATGACACACTGGCTTTCTCCTCGGAGATCAGTACTGC
>JAEFAM010000125.1 GCA_016287565.1 Clostridia bacterium | reverse complement strand
CGCCATGCTTCCGTCCTTCTGAGCCTGGACGTTTGCCGGATCTTTGCCCTTGTTTTCCTGTTGAGCTTTCTGCAGGATCTCTTCTTTATCCATCATTTTCAAAACCTCCTTAACGCCAAGCAAACTTGGCAATTCGCATTATACGCTTTGCCAAGTTCACTTGTCAACAGGTTTTTATAATATTTTTTTACGTTTTTTTCACGCCGCGCCAGACTGCGGCAACCGGCTGCGAAAAGCCGGCTCACACCGCGTCAATTGCTTGCGCCGCTCAGCCCTCCACCGTGATCTTTATGTTCCCCGTAGAAGTGGCCACGTCGCACTTCCCGCCGGTGGTGGAAGGCACGCTGACGCTGCCGGTAGAAGACTTGGTGACGAAGGTCTTGCCCGACTTAAGCGAGCCCTTCACGCTGCCCGTAGAAGTCTTTACTGTGATCTCCGCCGCGTCGCTGCTCTCGAACCGCACGTTGCCCGTGCTTCTCTGCAGGTTGAAGCTCCCGGACGCCACCACGTTGGTCAGAACGATATTGCCCGTGCTGCCTTTGGACTCCAGCGCGGCGCAGGTCACGTCGGTGAGAGCGAGATTGCCCGTGCTTACCTTTACGGTGACAGTCCCGCCGATAGAGCAGGCGGAGAGGACCACGTTGCCGGTGGAAGAATTGATCTTCACGTCACCGGACGCAGAGGCGCCTGAGCGCACGTTGCCCGTGCTGGTCTCCACGTCGATGCTGCCGAACCCGAATCCGCCCGGCACCGTTACGTTGCCGGTAGCGGAGGAGACCGTAAGCGCCTCGTAGGAGCTTTCCGGAAGGTACAGGGTCAACGTCGTGCTTTTTCCCCAGAGCGATATGAATTCATACCACTCGCGCTTGTCCTCGGAGCTGATCCTGAGCGTGCCGTTCTCCACGGCGACGGTGTATTTCAGCTTTTCCCGCTCTTCGCAGATCACCGTGACTTTTCCGTCTTCCGCCGCCTTCAGCTCCACGTTGGCCACGTCTACCCGGATATCGATATTCCGGAACGCGCCTTCGGGGCAATAAGTTTTCGTTTCATATTTTGATCCGCCCAGTTCTCCGATGCTGAACCCGGAACCGATGAACGCTGCGGCCAGCAGCGCCAGCCCGGCAACCACCAGAACGACGGCAACTATAATAAACACTTTTTTCATTTCCCATTCTCCTTTCTGATGAAGCGGGACTTGATCCACAGCAAAACCTTCTCAGCCAGCTTGACCATCCCTTTCGACGCGGCAACGCAGCCGAAAAACAGAAAGATCGACAGTCCGGCCGAGAGCAGGGAGGCGCCCAGCAGCGCCAGGCCCGCGAAAGGCAGCCCTTTTACGAAATTCAATAAGGCCTCGGCCAGCAGCACGCCGGCACTCACCCACAGCGCCAGCTCGATCGCCCACAGGGCGAGCACCAGCGACCAGAGCGTGATATACAGCGAAAAAACGATTGCCGCGGCGGCGATCAGCAGGGGGAACCACAGCGGAAAGCCGATTACCAGCAGCACTATTTCCCAGGCCTTGAGAGAGCCCTTCTTCGACATTTCCTCTTTGACCAGCCTGGAGATGGGGATCCCGGCCAGCGTCTGGGAAACGATCTCGTCCACCGGACCCAGACCATTGACCGCTTCGGCCTCGCTGAGCCCTTCTTCCATCCGGTCGTCTATCATCTCGCCGTAGAACGCCACTCTCTCTTCCACGTCCTCCTGCGGCAGCCCCGCCAGCGCATTTCTCAGCTCCGACAGAAATTGTTCTTTATTCATGCAGATCCTCCTTAATGACAAATTGGTAGACGGATATGACCTCTTTCCACTCCGTCTTGAACTCTTCGATACGCTTAAGACCGGCCTGGGTCACGCGGTAGTATTTTCGAAGCCTGCCTTCGTGTTCCGCGGAGCGCACCGTCAGCATCTTGGCCGTTTCCAGCCGTTTCAGTATGGTGTAGAGCGTGGATTCGGAGAGTTCGATGTACGGCTTCAGGTCTTTGATGATCTTGTACCCGTAAGAATCTTCGTTTTTTATGGCGGCAAGGACGCACACGTCCAGCAGTCCCCGTTTCAGTTGGATATCCATACCCGGCAATACCTCCCTTCACGCTATACATCGTATCACGAAGTATACGGGCTGTCAAGGGGGGTCAAAAAATTATTTTGCGCGCGTCAATACGGGTCCGGACGCCCCTGCCGTCATTGACTTTTCACGCCTTCGGTATGTATAATCGCAATCGGACCCGGGAGCAAAAAAACGCTCCCGTCCGCAGCGTCGAATGCGGCTCTCGGCCCCAGCGTTGACGGCGGCGGGGAAGCGTCCGGGGCGCAGCACAGAGGGGATAAAATGATACTCAATATTATTTTGATAGTTTGCATTCCGTTCGCCGGGACCTGCCTGGGCGCGGCAATGGTATTTCTCCTTAAGAACCAGATATCCGAAAACGTCCAGAAGGTGCTTTCCGGATTTGCCGCCGGCGTGATGGTGGCAGCGTCCGTATGGAGCCTGCTGATCCCGGCGCTCAGCGAAAGTACGTCGAAAGGGAAGTGGTCGGTGCTGATCGTTGCCGCCGGTTTCCTCGTAGGCATCGGGTTCCTGCTTCTGCTGGACGTGGTAACGCCTCACGTGCATATGGACAATCAGGAAGAGGGCCCCAGCCACGGCCTTAAAAAGACTACCGAACTGCTGCTGGCGGTAACGCTGCACAACATCCCCGAAGGCATGGCCGTGGGCGTGGTCTGCGCCAGCTGGCTCAGCGGCAGCAACAATATCAGTTCCACCGCTGCGCTGGTGCTTGCCATCGGTATAGCCATCCAGAACTTCCCCGAAGGAGCCATCGTGTCGATGCCCCTGAGGGCCGAAGGAATGAAGAAAAGCAGGACTTTTATATACGGTTCGCTCTCCGGCATCGTAGAGCCCATAGCCTCCGTGCTGACGCTGCTCTGCGCCCAGGTGGTGGTGACCATTTTGCCGTTCCTGCAGGCCTTCGCCGCCGGAGCCATGATATACGTAGTTGTGGAAGAACTGGTGCCCGAAATGTCCCAGGGCAGGCACACCAATATAGGTACAGTCACGTTTTCCCTGGGCTTCGTGCTGATGATGATCCTTGACGTAGCGCTGGGATAAAATTCAGGCAGGGAGCCGTCAAAGATCAGAAAAGATCCATTGTC
>JAEFAM010000046.1 GCA_016287565.1 Clostridia bacterium | reverse complement strand
TGAAAACTTGAAAAAACGCCTCATTCGTGCTAACATAAACGCAATTAAAGGCAACGCTTACAGCAGCACTAAAACATAAAGCTTTAGGAGGAGACATGAAACTGAGATCATTCTGCTTCGCCCTGGCCGCAATAATGATATTGTCGCTTGCCGGGTGCGCGGCTCCTACCAGGTCCTCTGAACATCTGGAAGACTACGTCTTCACCGTTCAGTACCACGACAATTTCAACATTCTTCAGCTCACCGACATCCACTGGAATGCCAACACTTCCACAATGGCGTCTATGAACTACCTGGACAAACTGCTGAAAGAAGCCTACGACCATATTGTCGCCACGCAGGGCGCGGGCGCCAAGATCGATCTGGTGGAATTGACCGGCGATATGTTCATGCTGGCCAACAGCTACCACCTCAGCACGTTCATTGACTATTTCGAGCAGAAAGCGGAAGAATACGGGTTCGTTTACGCGCCGATCTGGGGCAACCACGACCGGCATTGCCTGTACAATCCCAACGAACTGGCCGAGCGGTTCAGGAACGCAAAACATTGCCTGTATTACGAGCCCAAAGACGATCTGTACGGCAGGAGCAACTACCTGATCAACCTGACGGAAGACGGCACTAAGAATACCGGCGTGGTGTGGATGATCGCGAACCTGGATTCCGGCGCCAGCTTCTCCGAGACCGAGCTTTCCGTGTTCAGGGATTACGACTACATCCGTCCGGAGCAGACCGAATGGTTCCTGCAAGAACACGCGCTGGCAGGGGAAAACGTTCCGGTGATCGCGTATTACCACATTCCGCAGGATGAAAACGAGACCGCGTGGAAAGCCGTATCCGAAAACGGCGCGGACATCAGGAACAAATTCTTCAAGCTCGAAGGATTCGCCGACAACGGCAATGAAAAATACGCCAGCGATTTCATCGACAAGGCCAAGGACCACAACCTGAAGGCCGCTTTTATGGGACACGCGCATAACGTAGACTGGACATTCGAGTATGAGGGCGTTGTGATCGGCCTGGGCGTCAAGACAGGCAGCGAACTGTACTTCGCTCATATTGACGTGGAATCTGAGGACGAGGCAATGCAGGCGGGTCTGAAATCCACCGGCATCACCGAGAATTTTGACCTCATCGGAGCTTCACTGGTGACGCTGACCGGCCGCGACGGATCTTTCGATCTGGAGCACCTGTATTTCAACGAAAGGGAGAACGGTGACTTCGCCGTCTGGGTGAAATGGTGATGAAAAAGATGATCGAAAAAAATGACTATTTATGCTGCGGACTGAACGGATCGCAGAAGAAACAGACAGTTATAGTCACGTTGGCAGTGATGGTGCTCTTCATCATTACGGCGTTCACTTTTATGAATTTCCTGTACTGCCTGTCCGACTGTATCGGCTCGATAGTATGCGGATCCGTTGACGTGGCGCTCCGGGACGCCTTAAGATCAGTGCCCGTATTCCTTACGTTCTTCGTGACGTTGAGCGGCCTGATGGTGGCGCACACTTTCTATCGCAACGAAAACAGCGGAATACTTGCCAGGAAAGCAAAAAAACACGCATTCCTCGGTATCGTTTTCGGCGCCGTCATAATCGTATACGTGATCGTGATGCTGATAATGGGCAGGTACCTTTCTATCGTGGAAGGGGCTCCGTCTCCTCTCTATCCTCTTGACGCCGTGCTGTACGCGGCACTGTTTATAGTGCTTGAAGTTCTGGTGCTGGTGCGGTTTGCCAAAAAGAAGGACGTTTACACCGGGCCTTCCAGGGCGCCGATCCAGAAAGGAGGCAGGGGCTTCAGAAGCTGTTTCAGGACTATTTGGCTGCTGGTGGCGCTGTACGGGTTCTGCGGCTTCTTCTACAGCTTCTTCATCGTCGACTTTTCCGACGGGTACGTGCCTTACAGCATCGCGATGATGACCGTGTCGCTGCTGGCGTTCCTGACGCTGGCTGTGTGGGAGCTTTTCTACAACAACCTGACCGCCGAGAAGCGCAAGAAAGTGACGCTTCCTCTGGCGCTGGTCTCCCTGGCGGTCTCCGTGGCTGCGGCGATCTTCTACTTCATCGCCCTTAAGAACAATCTTGACGGACCGGCCAACGTAGGTTTCGGCCTCCTTCCCATCGCTTTCTCCGCCAGCGTCAATTTCGCTACTCTGCTGGTGGTGGCAACGCCGCTGATCGTTTCTCTGACCGCGCTGGTCAAGGGCCTCGTGAGAAGGATCAAGAAGTGAGAAAGAGATAATAAAGGCTGAAAGCTGCGCGCTTTTTGGATGCGTGGCAGATGAGGCGTGACGAGCCGCGGCTCCCTGAAAAATCGGGGGGCTGCGGTTCTTTTTTGCGACAAAACTGTAGACAGAGGACAAATACGGCAGGTATAATCATATTGACGACAACAGCAACAATTGCGCCTCAGTTGTTGACTTTTTTTTGATTGCTGAAATTCCGCGGTCAGACATGATTTTATAACGAAAATGAAACGCATTATTACTTCACTAAAAAACATAAATCACAAACTGTTCCTGGCGCTGCTTGTCCTGGGACTGTGTCCGACTATCTACACCACGGTAAGAGTGTTCTTCCTTGGGCAATTGCCGGGGGATTGGTCTTTTTCCATCGCCGGGCAGCTTTCCTGGGTGAATCTGCTGTACGAGGTGATCAGCGAAGCGATCATATTGCCTCTGTTCTTCTTCATCGGGAAGATCAAGGAGGACAAGCAAGAGTTCTCCAACCGGGTCCGCACCGGGATGCTGATCTCCCTGGGCGTGTATGCCGTATTGTCCGCGATAGTTTTTATATTCGCAGAGCAGCTGCTGGGGCTTATGGCCGCAGATGAAAGTATAATTGCCGCCTCCGCAACGTACATACGGATCGAGAGCATTGCCAACGTTTTCTCGATACTTGCCCAGTTCGCGCTGGTGGCGCTGGTATCACTTAACAGGAGCCGTTACATATATGTACTCACCGGGGCGCGTCTCGTGCTGTCGGTAGTGCTGGATACTTTTTTGGTATCCGGCCTTCCGGTCTCGGCGAAGCTGGGCGTCAACGGCATCGGGTACTCCAACATAATAGTAAATCTGCTGCTCCTGGCCGTTTCGCTGGTACTTCTAAACCTGGAAGGAATTAAAATGTTCAGCAGAGAAAAACTCGACTTCGGGTGGATGAAAGATTTCCTGAAGATCGGGGGAATATCCGGGCTGGAATCTCTTGTCCGCAACGCGGCATATATGCTGATGGTTGCCCGTATGGTCAACGTAGTGGGGGAGCAGGGCACGTACTGGGTCGCCAACAATTTCATATGGGGCTGGCTGCTTCTGCCGATACTTCAGCTCGGCGAACTGATCAAAGAGGAAACGGCAGAGGACGAGGACAACGTGCGCAAAAACACTCTCGGCTATTTTGCGATCACTTTTATCGTGTCGGTCCTGTGGTGCGCAAGCATTCCTGTGTGGAAGCCTTTTATGACTCACGTGCTGCAATTTTCGGACGTCGACAAACTCTTCGAACTCGTACTGGTACTTCTCGGATTCTACGTGCTCTATGCGTTTCAGAACGTGTTCGACGCCACGTTCTACGGTCTGGGCAAAACGAATTATATGCTGTTCGAGTCGGTGGTCACGAATGTGGTCTATTACGGAACAGCTTTTGTATTGTACGTCACCGGAGCCTGGACGCCCACGCTGTTAGGGATAGCGCTGCTGTTCGGCATAGGCAACGCCTTCGACACCGTCGTTTCGCTGGGAGCGTATATTTATATGCTTAAAAAGAAAAAGATCGATCTGCTGAATGTGGAATGAATGACAGCGTTCAGATGATGTCCCGGGAAAAATCGTCATGACTCGTCAAGGGTTGTCACGGCGAAAATAAGTTGTCACGGCGTAAATAATATGTTAAAATTTGACCGCAGGTCCGAAAAACGCGATCGTCCGGCAAGCGGAACGAATTTCGGCGCGGACTGAGCCCAAACTGATTTATAACCGAACGGAGAGTGCGCTATGGAAGAACAAATCATCACCATCACAGTAAAGACTAAAGGCGAAAAGTGCGAGATGAGCGACGCCGAGATCAAAAAATGGTACGAGACTAATATCGCTAAACTGTTCAATCCGGAATACGGCACGCCCGAGATCGACGTAAAAGTCGAGCGGAAAGATAAGTGACGTGACCGTCCTCTGAACCGGAGGATCTCTTTATCGGCCGTTCATTTCCGACAACGGAATAGCGGCAGCCGCGCCGGCAGAAATACGTTTCGCCTGTGCGGCTTTTCTGGTTTTTAAGCAAGGAGAAGCACAATGGTTTCATTTGAGAGCGATTATATTTGCGGGGCACATCCGGCGGTGTTGAAGCGCCTGGCGGAGACGAATTACGACAATCAGCACGGATACGGTACGGACGTTTATTGCGAGCGCGCGAAAGAGAAGATACGCAAAGCGATACGCGAAAGCGGCGGAGACGGTATCGACCCTGAAAAACTGCAGGTGGAATTCCTGGTGGGAGGCACCCAGACAAACGCCACGGTGATCTCGTCGATGTTGACGGATTACGAGGGCGTGGTAGCGGCGGACACGGGCCACATCAACAGCCACGAATCGGGCGCGGTGGAATTCACCGGGCACAAGATACTGGCGTTGCCGGGTGAGAACGGCAAGCTCCGTGGAGATGATCTTGAAGCGCTGATGGAGGAGTTCTACGGCGACGAGAACCGGGAGCATATGGTCTTCCCGGGAATGGTTTATATCTCTCATCCTACTGAGTACGGAACGCTGTACACGCTGGATGAACTCACTCAGATAAGCGGGATCTGCAGGCGGTACGGGATGCGGCTGTTCGTTGACGGAGCGCGGCTGGGATACGGGCTGATGAGTTACAACACCGACGTGACGCTGGAGGATATTGCCCGGCTGGCGGACGTGTTCTATATAGGCGGCACGAAAGTCGGGGCAATGTTCGGCGAGGCCGTGGTGTTTACGAAGGGCAACAGACCTGCGCATTTTATGACTTCCGTGAAAAAACGCGGGGCGCTGCTGGCGAAAGGCTGGCTGCTGGGCGTTCAGTTCGACGCGCTGTTCACCGACGGGCTCTATTTCAAGCTCGGAAGGCACGCCATCGACATGGCGGAAAGGCTTAAGAAGATTTTTGCGCAGCGGGGCTTCAGGTTCTGGATCGATTCGGACACGAACCAGCAGTTCGTGATACTTGAGAACGGGTTTATGAAGAAGCTGGGCGAGAAGATCGTTTCCGGGTTCTGGTCGAAATACGACGAGGACTACACGGTGGTGCGGTTCGTGACCGGCTGGTCGACCACGGAGGCGGATCTGGACGCGCTGGAGGCGGCGCTGGACGATTGCCTTGGATGAGCACAGACTTGTGGGGTCTGACAGCGTGGCCTGACCGGAGAGCGCCCGGGCTCGGCAGACGCATTAATGGAGAGGACGCGGAGAGATGACGGTAGAGGAGAGAATATTCGGCCGCAAACGGTTCTTGACCGACGCGCTGGAAAAGAGCGGATTCGTGTTGACCGACGGGAGCTACCGCCGGGAAAACGACTTCCTTGACGGCGAATTCCGCGCTTCGCTCAGCGTTGACCGGGAAGGACGCCTCACCGGCGTGGTCACGGACAATATGACGGGAGAGGAATATTTTCAGCTTCGCGTCGAAGGCCTGGATGGCTCCTACGTCAATTCCGTGCGCGCTGCCTACGAGGAACTGCTTCAGTCCGTGGCAAACGATTGCTGCCGCGATGTGCTGTTCTGCTCGGATCAGGCCAACCGGATCTCCGATGCCATTTTCGCCAGGTACGGCGTGGAGCCGGATTACCCCTGGGAAGACGAGGGCGCGTACCACACTTACGGCGTTTTCCGGCATAAGGACAATTCCAGGTGGTTCGGGCTGATCATGAACGTGAAGCTGGGCACCGTGATGAGGAAGGCGGGAGGCGCGGCTGCCGGGCAGAAAGGCGAGAATGCGGGAGAGAGAGGCGAGAATACCGGGCAGAAAGGCGAGGCTTCGGAGACGAAAGGGGAGACTGCCAGATGGCTGATGGCAAAGGCAAACGTTTCGGACCCCGGGGCGCTCGTGGACGTCATGAATCTTAAGACTCGGCCTGAAGCAGCGGAGGAACTGACGCTGCGGCCCGGGATAGTTCCGGCGTACCATATGAATCACCGGCACTGGATATCCGTGCTGTTGACCGACATCCTCAGCGACGGTGAAGTGATGGACCTGGTGGCGGCGAGTTTCGACCTGACGGCGGGCAAGACGCGGAAGGGGAAAAGGGAAGAGAAGGGAGGCTGAGCGCCTCTTTTTTTTCGCAAGCTAACGGGCGCGACGTAGCATGGAAGGTGAGGTTTGCGATTTTTGACCTTTTGGTGCCTTCTAATTTCGTGATCTGAGATAAAAGTCGAGGCATTTACCGCTTTTGATCTGTTTCCCTCGAATAAGTGCTAGGGTTGCGCCGTCTAAAAACGGCTCGCTTACCAAAAGTCGAGAATTTACACGGCATTGATTGTTTTCCCTCGAGAACGTCAGCAACATACGCTGCCTCCAGAACGCCAGGGCCTTGTTTATGCGACGAACGTCGCTAAAAATGAACATGAACGTCAGAGATTTTGGCGAATTCCTTTCTTTCCCTCGAAAAGAGCAAAGGCTCCGGAGACTTATGCCAATTAAATGAACATAAACGTCAGGGATTTTGAAACTTTTATTGTTTTCCCTCGAATTCTCAAGGCATTCGTCTCTCTGTATTTGAAGAAATGAGCGTAAGCCCCTGTGATAGAGGCAGTTTTTCTGTTCCTCGGATTTGGATGACGTGCTTAAGCTCTCTTTCCTGTAACAAAACAATCTCCTCATCCTCTGAAACAGCGACGTTTTAAATTTCGCCTTCAATTCTGGAGTGGTAGCTATTTGTACCTTTTTTTTCTTTTCCGTAACAAAGGCGACTTTGAACTTTTTCACACGTGTGTTTTACGAGAAAGAGCTTTTTACGCTGTCTTGCCCCGGGCTTTAATTCTATAGAAATCCACATTATTAACCACTACAGCGCCACACTCTTTCAAACCAAGACCACGCTCTTTCACTACAGAGCCGCGCTGTTTTATACCAACACTACACTCTGTCCTACCAAGACCACGCTCTCTATCATACCAGCGCCACGCTCTTTCACTACAGCGCCACGCTCTTTCGCTGCAACATCACTACTCTCTTTTATACCAACTCAACTTTCCTCCATATGCAACCTTATCTCACAAAATATTGTCCTTTCGAAAGAGGAAAAAAACAGGAGTTCGACATGGCGATGACGAGTACTTCGCGGACACTTAAAATGATATACAAGCCAACGCGCATCGTCATGATATCGTCATGATCATATACATTTTAACGAACGCGAAGCGGCGGCTTTTTGGACGCACAAAAATGTGTCAATAATATGTCGAATTCATAAAAAAAGGAGTTGACATCTTTCCGAGCGATGTAGTAGAATGATACAGCCATATAAGGGGGGTTTATGCCTGCCCGGAGTTGACGCGCTTTTACGAAAGAAAAAAAGAAGCAGAAAAAGCGCCTAAAAAACAGAAGAACCACCCGGAATTAAAGCCAGGTTTACGGGGTCGTCAGGCCGGGAGCGGAGCAGACTGAGCGTACTATTATGACGTCTGTGTGCGCTATCGACAGGCAGAGTAGCCGGAACCGGGTCGCCGTGAGTACCGCAAAGACCAAAGACAGGCCGAAAGCCTGTTGCAGGCCGGCACAGGATAAGCGGCGCGAGGGAAGGGTGGAAAAGCAAGAGGAAACAGCATGTCAGACGCAAAGGTTAAGAAAAAAGAAAAGCAAACCGAAAAACAATCAGGCGGCCATAAGGCTTTGACGATCGTTGGCATAGTCCTTTGCGTCATCTTAGTACCCATACTCATAGTCAACCTGACTATGATCGTCAAAGGTCTGGTCAACAAGGAAAAAGTGCCTACTTTCGGCGGATACGCCCCGCTGATCGTACTCACGGACTCAATGTCACCCACCATAAAAGCAGGCGACCTCATCGTGGTAAAGAGCGTCGACGCTTCGAAGGTGAAAGAAGGCGACGTGATCTCGTTCTTCGATCCCGCGTCCAGCGGCACAGCGGTCGTAACGCACCGCGTGCTCAAGCAGAACAAAACCGAGGAAGACAACCTGCCTGCCTGGCATAACATGGACAATCTTCCCGGTATAGAGGGCAGCGGCGAGAACCTTATCTTTCGCACTCAGGGTGATTTCAACAACGCAGCAGACGAAGATCCCGTGCCCGCCAGCAAACTGGTAGGCGTGTGGACGGGCATTAATTTGAAAGGCGCAGGCAACGTTGCTATGTTCCTTCAGTCTACGCCCGGCCTGATCTTATGCATCGGCGTCCCAATCGTGATCCTTGTGGCATACGAACTGATCCGCCGCAAGCTTTACGAACGCAGTAAACGCCAGGATACCGATGAACTGCTGAAAGAATTAGAAGCATTAAAGCAGGCGCAGAAGACACAGGAGATCGGAAACGTTTCCGTTGTCGATACTTCCAATGCCGTCTCCGCCGAGAAGACCGCAGTTGCAATTGCTGATAACGCCGGGGCAACAGCCGAGACTGAAGCCTCTAAGGCGCAGGCTCGTGCCGAAGAGCTCCAGGCGCAGCTGGCCGCCCTCCAGGCGCAGCTGGCTCAGGCCAAGCAGGAAGCGGGAGAAAACAACAGCACGACCGGTTCGGACAATACTGACGGTCAGGCTAATTAATTCAGTCGTATTCTTCCTTCGGAAGCCACACCGGAGGTGAATATAAAAAATGCCGCGGCATTCTCCGCGAATGGGCTTAACGCTTACAAGCGCGAATGCCCGGTAAAAAATTCCCTCCGATGAGGGGAGAATAACTTATTAAAGTCGCACAGCGACAAATCTATGAAAGGAGTTTTTCGAGATGAAGAAAAACAAAATGATGAGAATTGCTTCCGTTCTTCTGGTTGCTGTTCTGATTTCCACTTGCGCTATCTCCGGCACCTTCGCTAAGTACGTTACCAAAGTCGAAGGCACCGATACCGCAAGAGTTGCTAAATGGGGCATCCTTCTGACTGTTGATGGCGCAGACGTTTTCGGGACGAAATATGCTGCTCAGGATGCGAAGTATCTTGCTGCCGGCGGAGT
Organism: Clostridia bacterium; assembly: GCA_016287565.1. Classification (GTDB taxonomy): domain Bacteria; phylum Bacillota; class Clostridia; order UBA1212; family UBA1255; genus UBA1255. The sequence goes on along the minus strand of JAEFAM010000046.1, from coordinate 7,798 downwards.
GTATTCGGTTGAATCTTCCAATGACGACAAAGTTGTAGCTCCTGGAACGAGCTCTGAGATTCTTGAGTCGAACCTTGTTGCTACCGTTAAAGGTACTCCTGAAGTTGCTACCCGCTACACCCTTGTAGCTGAGAAACTTAAAGATGTATACCTTCCCGCTGGAACTTATACTGACTATACTGTTCTCAATCTCGTTCCTGCAACCGAAGGCACTGAAGCTACCGCTGACGCTCCGGCTACTGAAGCTGTTCCTGCTCACTATGAATACAATGGTGAGTTCACCACAAAAGCTTACGCTCCTGTTAAGTGGAACATGACCATTTCGGGAAAGGGCCAGACTATTGACCTTGCTTCTAAGCTTTGGGAAGAGATGGCTGATTACCAGACTCAGTTGACTGCATACGGTTTCACTGATAAAGGTGTCTCCATTTATGATGCGATCCAGATCATTAAGAAAGTTGCTGGCAACACTCTGTATAAGCAGGCTGTTGAGAACGTTCTTAGTTCTGTTGTTTCTGGCGGACGTAATTTCCAACTTGAGGTTGTAGACGACGTTCTTACTCTGTCTTATGATTTCGACGCTAACAAGGCTATGGACTTCACGTTCACCCTTGGTTGGGAGTGGGATTTCGATGACAATGGCGCTGGCACATATGACAAGCAGGATACCCTTCTTGGCAATATCGCTGCTGGAGTTGTAACTGTTGAAGGCGCTTCTACGGACATTTCTGCTACCTTCACCGCTACCGCTACTCAGATTGACTAATTCGCTTAGACAGATCTGAAGCTAATAATTCCGCAAAGCGCTAAAGAGCTTTGAACGGAAAGTCGGACCGGCTGCCCGAGTGGCAGGGCAGCCGATCAACGACTGAACAAGCTGAACAATTATCGCGAGAGAAGGGGCACGACCCGGAGAACGCGTTGCCGGCGGGCAATAAACGCAACATTAATCATTCGATTGACGGAGAGCATGATCATTATGGATAAAACGAATAAAAAAAGAGCATCATACGGCAGCTCGATACTTTGGGGAGCTGTGGCAATACTGCTGATAGTAGAAATAATGTCCTGCGCTATGCTCTTCGGACAATTGTCCTCGTATTCTAAAGTCAAGAACCGCAACTACATAAGTCTTACCGAGAGTTCCAAGAACACCACGGTAGTGGTGACCAGGAATGGAAACGTTGCCATGGCGCAGGAAGCCGCGGATGGCGAGATCGGTACTGCAACCACTACTTCGGCAATGGCGCTTCCCGTGGTGAACGCCGCCGCTTTCAATACCTTCGGGGTGCAGGGCTTTAAAGCCAAGCTTGCAGAGGACAAACCTCTTGACGCATTCAGCGTGTACGATAAAGATACCGTATGGACCGGAACGACACAGGTCGAGATCTTCAAGATCAGCTACGACAACAACGGCGACGCCGTATTCACCGTCAATTCCGACGGCACCGGGAAGGTCACCAAACTCATCGCTCCCGGCACCAACAACGATTACGAATTCACTCTTAAAAACTCAGGCAGCGACCCTCTGGAATACACGCTCCTTTGCGAGGCGTGGTTCGAGGGCACTGATGAAATAATCCCCGTGGAAGCCAAGCTCTACTATAAAGAAGACGGACAACACTATATGCTCGGCAGTGCCGACGAGTGGAGGCCGGTGCTTGAGCTGGATGGATTGACGAGGACCGCAGGTTTGCTGGGCGGCAATATCTGCGATTACACTCTGCTGTGGCAGTGGCCCTTCGAACGCTTTGACGGAGAAGGACTTGACGCCAATGATGCATTTGACACTATGCTGGGCAATCTGGCCGCCAACGGCGAGGAATTGACCCTTACCATAGTAATAAAAACGATCGCATGGATCGACGAGCAGCCTCCGACGACAGGCGAGAACCCGCCGCAGACCGGTGACGACTCCATCGTCGTATGGGTAGTTATCGCGCTGGTGACGCTGGCGGCGCTCGTGTTCCTGCCCCTGTTCATCAAGCGCAGGAAGAGGGAAGAGGAGGCACAGGAGGCCTGACGGCATTGACCGCCCGAAAGGCGCGGGATGCCTGTAAAGGTACGCAGCAGGATGAAAGCCAGAAGAATCATTTTCCGGATAGTGATCATAGTGATCATCGGCGTAGTGATCGGAAGCGTCGTTTACACCGTTAACGCAAAGCGTGTGATGCATGACGAGTTTCCGATGCCGCTGGGGTTCGGAGTATCGGTGGTACTCACCGGGAGCATGGAACCCACGCTGAAAGTGAATGAAATGGTGTTCGTCGTAAAGGCTGACGAGTACAAAGAAGGCGACATCGTTGTCTACCAGAAGGACAACGAGCTGATAATCCACCGGATCATGCTGATAAGCGGCGACCAGGTGGTTACGCAGGGGGACAACAACCCCGTGGCTGACGATCCCGTCCCGATGAGTTCGATAAAAGGTAAGATGAAATTCTCGATACCGTTTGTCGGACTGATCGTAAGGGGCATCAGATCAGTGCCCGGAGTACTGCTGATCCTGGCAGCGTCGATATTCCTTATGCACCGCTCGTGGCAGAAGGAAAAGAGCGACGGAGACAGCGAACTGGATGCTATCAAAGAGCAGATCAGGCAGCTGAAGAACGAAGTGGAAACGAGCGAAAACAAAGTAGAGGGACTTATGGCGGAGAACGCTTCGCAGGCAGGCACGATAACCGATATCCAGGCGGAGATCGACCGCTTAAAGCGTGAAATGGCCATTGCCTCGGCAGGCGCGGAAGAAACCGAATCGCAAGGCTCCGGCAACGACGAAACGTCTGTACAGGCATAAATGAAAGGGAACTTGTTTATGAGCGACGGAAAAAAGAAAAGGAACAAAGCTTCGGCAGGCCCGATAATGATGCGCATTGCCGGTATTCTGTTTGCCATAACGGCTGTAACAGTGTGGGCAACCTCATTCCTGCTTGCTAAATATACGACGGGTGTAAAGAACGAAGATGATACCAGGGTCGCCGAATTCAGCGTTGAAGCTGCAGGCGCTCAGGAAGCTACGGTGATCGACCTGTCAGAAGGCGGCACCTGCACGTACACCGTTACGCTCACAAACAAGTCCGAAACGGCAGTAGCCGCAAACCTGGTCATCGACTACTCCGTGATCGGAAAACTTATAAGTAAAGTCGAAGCAGTTACAGGAACCGGAGAAAACGCAGTCGCGCTTGATTGCACGCTTGACACGACCGCTCCAAAAGCCACCACCGATACCGTAGCGCTCGGTCCCAAAGGCACAACCGCCGATACAAAGACAGTAACGCTTACGATCACATTCCCGGCCGTTGACGATCCCACAGCCGATATGGCCTCTATCCTCGCTCTAACAGAGCCTATGCATGGCCTTTCCGGGGAGACAGGTAAGCTTCCGTTCGAGATCTTCGCGGTATTCACGCAGATAGATTGAGGTAATTTGGTATGGTAAAAAAGACGAACAAAAAAAGCTATTTGATGATCGCCTCCGTTCTGCTGGCCGTGATACTGATCATAGGCCTTGTGGTGGGTCTGTCAAGCGCGAAATACAAGACTGAAAAACACCTTACCGGAGACGTAAAGTTTACGGTGAAACTTGCCGATATAATATTGATCCAGGAGCACGAAGCGGTACGCCAGGACGACGGTTCGTACGTGCTTGGCGACAACATCGTTGTAGAGCAGTCGTATATGCTTATGCCGGGCGTTGACGTCCCGAAAGATCCGTTCATCACGGTCGAGGGCAAAACGCCTATTCCCGCGTATCTGTACGTGGAAGTCGTAGAAAAAATAATAGTAGTTGTAAACGGTGAAGAAGATGAAAGAATCGGCTTCCCCGAAACGATAAAATATGACTTAATTGAACCTGACGACAGTAACTCCGATGAGATCAAACACGGCTGGACTCTTCTTGTAGATGAAAATGACGAGCCTGTCATCGGTCCAAACAAAGGCAAGGTATACGTGTATTCGGATATTCTTACTGACGAAAATACGGAAACCACCGGTGGAAAACTCATCGAATTCCAGATCCTCGATTACGTAGAAGGATCCACGACCGATACTATCGAAGTAAGCGAAGCTCTCCCGCGGGGGACAAAGGCAAAGCTTAACTTCCACGCATACATTTGCCAGAAATATACGGACGACAAGGTTGCAAACTTCAGCATCCATGATACTGCAGAACTAACTACCAGAGAGCCGGAGCCCTCAGCAACGACCGGTCCAACCGACGGGGCATCCGCCGGCGGCAACTAAAGGAGGAAACGCATTATGAGAAAAACTATTGCGTTTAACAAAATAATGTCATTTGTGCTGGCCATGGTGATGATGATCGTCATGATCCCGGCGCAATTCTTCCCGCAGGCTGCTGACGACGGAACGAACGAAAACGGATATGACGTCGACGGATCCAAGGGCGCTTCTCCGACGATGCTGGTTTACCCTAACAGAGAGACGACGGTCACGCTGAGTTTACCTTCGGCAGAGTACAAAGCTGCTTATGACGTCGTGTTTGTTATGGACGCGTCTTCTTCTACATCAAACAGTTCTATTGATTTCAGCGGTATCGTACTGGAACTTTTTGATAGCATTAAGGACAAGAATGTTGATTTGAAGGTCGGTGTGATCAAGACAAGAGGCAGGATTTTTGATACGGTCAGTCTTACAACGAATGAGGTACAGAGTGGTCTAATTGAATATAGTGATGATACCAAGCAGGTGATCACGGACGCCATCAACTACTCCAAAGAATCCTTGGAAACAATTAGTAAGGGTAGTAATATGCATGGTGGTTTGAAGTTGGCGGATGAGTGGCTTTCTGCAGATACCGAAGTTTCGGATGACCATAAGTTCGTTTTCTTCCTTACCGACGGAAAAATGTACATCTGGAACGACGAAAATGATGTACCTACGTCAGTCTACGGGCAGTATATGGGGTCCAGAAGTACGATTTATCCAAAACCGGCGATAGGCCAGCAGACTATTGCCTATTCCAAGAGCGCATATAAGTTCTTTGACAATAATGGATATTACAACAGGGCAAACGATAATGATCTTGTAAATCTGACGTTTGACGAATATTTCGCAAAGACTCACAACTTTTACACTAACGATTTTGCGAAACTGTATGCAAGTACGAATGTTGAGTTGAGCGGAGTCACGAAATATGATTACTACTGCCGTTATGCAGATAAAGGATCAGGAACTGCCGACGGAGAAGCAATCACTCATGATGTCTCCAATGGAAATGGCTTCACTTATAATATCCATAAAAAGTACTATGAGTTCATCCCGGCGGATAACTTTGCCGATCTGAACTGGCTGCAGGCAAATCCCTATGTTGTTGTGGAAAATAACGGAGATTACAGCTATGATACTACGACGCCTAATCCGGATTTCTACCAGCTTCATCCTGACGGACTGCAAAAGGCGCTGTATCTTACAGGGCATCTCTGGACAGATATGGTTGCCAAATATAATGGAGCTGCGATCGTCTTCAGCGACTGGGGCGGTGGTTCAGGACTTGAGATAGCGAAGAGTTTTGATGCTTGGATCAAATCCGACGGTATCAGCGATTATGCCGCAGATTTCTCTGATGCGGATTCAGTCTCTGCTATATTTGAATCGATCAAGGACGATATCCTTTATATGGTCTCCAAGGGCGTTGTTGCCGATGTGATCGGTGATGATTTCTCGCTGCTCAACACCGACCTGGAAACTTGCTTCAGAATGACCCTAAGCGGCACTGATTTGCAGGTCACCTTTGCGAATGGTGTCTGGAGTTTCGGAATACCTGATGCAGAAGGTATATATCCTTATGAAGTAGCATACGATGCTGCCAACAAGACCATTCTTTGGACCATCAACGTACCGGTTGAAAACGCTAAGCCAATCACGCTTTCCTATGACCTGACACTCCGTTCAGATGCTCCTACAGGCTTCTATGATACCAATGAGTGGGCGATTTTGAATTACAAGTCCTCTGACGGAAAGAAGGACGGTACTTACGTATTTGAAATTCCCGAGATCAACTTTATCTGCCCGGGAAACAATCCTCCTTCCGAATTTGACGTTGACGGCTCAAAGGTCGCTTCGCCTACGGAACTGGCCTGCCCGGACAGACAGACGACGGTCACGCTGAGCCTGCCTTCAAAGGAATACAAACCGGTCTATGACATCGTATTTGTCATGGACTCGTCTACTTCTACGCAGAACAACTCCATAGATTTCAGCGGTATCGTATTAGATCTGCTGGACAGCGTAAAGGATAAAAATATAGATCTGAAGGTCGGTGTTATCAAGACCAGAGGCATCCCCTTCGATATTATAAGTATTGTAACAGACGGCGAACAGAAAAAACTTGTTGAATACAGTGACGATACTAAAGATGCGATCACAGAAGCCATCAACGCACCCGGTTGGGCCCTGTTCCTGTATAGCAACAGCAGCGGAACCAATATGCACGGCGCATTGAAGATGGCGGATGAGTGGCTGACGGCTGATACCGCGGTTTCAAACGATCACAAGTTTGTATTCTTCCTTACTGACGGTAAGACGTATATCTGGAACAACGAAGACGATGAACCCACGTCTGTTTACGGACAGTATATGGCGAGAGGTACGGCTTATCCAATTCCCGCAGTCGGTCAGCAAACTATTGCTTATTCTAAGAGCGCATACAAGTACACGGATAATCAGGGATTTTACAACAAGGCGGACGCAAACGACCTTGCGGACCTGACATTCGACGAGTATTTCGCCAAGACGCATAATTTCTATACAAATGACTTTGCGAAGCTTTATGCCAGCACGAACGCGGAACTGAGCGGACCTACAAAATATGATTACTTCTGCCGCTATGCGGCGAATAACGGAGATCCGGCCGCCGACGGAACAGTTATAGAACACGCAGTCTCCAACGGCAACTTTGGTTATATTCTCCATAAGAATTATTATGAGTTCATCCCGGATGAAAACTTCGCTGATCTGAACTGGCTGCAGGCGAATCCCTATACCGTAGAAGAAAGCGAAGGCGTTTACACCTACACGACGACGCCCAACCCCGATTTCTACCAGCTGCATCCCGACGGACTGCAGAAGGCGCTTTACCTCACCGGACATCTCTGGACCGACATGGTTGCCAAGTATCACGGTGCGGCGATCGTCTACAGCGGCTGGGGCGGCGGTTCCGGACTGGAGATAGCCCAGAGCTTCAACAACTGGATCAAATCCGACGGTATCAGCGATTACGCCGCGGATTTCGTTGACGCCGATTCGATTCTGTCCATATTTGACGAGATCAAAGATGACATCCTTTACATGATTGCCAGCGGCGTTGTTGCCGACGTTATCGGCGATGATTTCTCGCTTCTTAACACTGATCAGGCTACCTGCTTCAGGATGACTTTGAACGACGAACCTTTGACCACGACTTTTGAAAACGGTGTCTGGAGTTTCGGCACTGCCGATGAGGATGGCAAATATCCTTACGAAGTGACGTATGACGCCGAACGCAAGATGATCATCTGGACGATCAACGTACCGGTCGAAAACGCAAAGCCGATCACGCTTTCCTATGATCTGCTGCTCCGGGAGGATGCCGAAACCGACTTCTACGATACGAACGAGTGGGCGGTTCTGAATTACAAGTCCTCTGACGGAACGCAGGACGGCAGCTACGTATTCGATATACCTGTCGTCAGCTACATCGCCTGCCTCTAGGTCAACGTAGAGAAGATTTGGGATGACGCGGACAACCGTTATAACACCCGCCCTGACACGGTCACCGTGGTTCTGGCAGATGAAGACG
>JAEFAM010000124.1 GCA_016287565.1 Clostridia bacterium | reverse complement strand
GTTTCCTTTGATGCCGCCGCCGACGTTGTCAGCGGCGTCACCTGCCGCCAAAGGTGGCCCTGGAACGGCAAGGTCGACATCGACTACACGCTTTCCCCAGAAACCGGCAACACCAGCGCCGGCCCCGTCTTCAGTGTCCAGTTCTTCGGCAAAGTCGGCGACGGCGAAGCCTTCAATCTTTCCGATTTGGAAGGCGAAGGCCAGTACGGGATCATCTTCGGTTCCGGCCAAAAGCGCATTACCTGGGACAGCACCAAGCAGCTTGGACATACGGTCGATTCCAACGCGGCCAAAGTTGCCATTTTTGCCCAGGACGTTACCGGCGACGCGACGTATATCGTCTTCGACCTGACAAGCAATAGCGTCGGTTTCACTACGACTCCGCCCAGCGTCGCCGAGGGCGCCGTCACTAAGCTCACCCAGGTCTGGTTCAGGCGCGTAGAGGCCGGCACCTTCGTCATGGGCTCCAATTCCAACGACCCCTATCATGGAGAGTACGCCGCGAGCGAGGTGGAGCACACCGTTACCATAACGAAACCTTTCTACATGGGCGTCTTCGAATTTACGCAGAAGCAGTTCGAGACCATAGCCGGTTACAACCCTGTTGAAATGTGGGCTTACATTGGCCCCACCAAACCTGTCGACGATGTCAGTTACAACGACCTGAGGGGCGAAAACGCCGGCGCGACTTGGCCGCAGTACACCGACCACAGGGTGGACGCCAACAGCTTCTTCGGCGTCTTTAGAGCCCGTTTCGGCAACCAATTCATCTTCGACCTTCCCACCGACGCGCAGTGGGAAATGGCCTGCCGCGACAAAGGCGACGGGACCTACTGGGGCAGCGGCGTCTGGAACGACGGCAGCGCCATTTTGGGCACCAACCCCGACTCCAACCTTGACAATCTGGCCCACTACGACGGCGATTCTACGGAAGTGCCGCACGAAGTCGGAACGAAAAATCCGAACTTCATAGGCCTTTACGATATGCACGGCAACGTGGATGAAGTGTGCCTGGATATTTGGCAAGAAGATATCTCGAGCTACACAATCGATCCCGTTGGCCCTGACCACGCTTGGAATCCATTCCGCGTTATCCGCAGCGGAGACTGCAAGCACGACGCCAAAGATTGCCGCGCTGCTCGCCGAAGCTGGATATCCCCCGGCAACCGTATGTCCCAAGACGGTTTCCGCGCGGTGCTCATTCCGTAAAGTTTAGCCTCTTTACAAAAGGCTCACAAATAAAGCCGCCCAACCGGGCGGCTTTATTTTTTTTACACTTGAGCTAATGAAAGAAATAGAAAAGTTCAAAAACCTTGCTTTCACTCACTCCGTAGATTAAAATGTTGGAAAGCATAGCTGGATGTTTGTCCGGCTGAGGATTTTTAAATTGCTCCTTTTTGCATAGTGCAATTTAGAGCAATAAAAATTGTTCTAAAAAGAACAATTTAAAAATATAACTAAAGTAAATACAGATATTTATAAAATAGTTAAATTATAAACCTATAACAAATACTGTTTGGAGAGCCTTGACTTGCCCTGTTTGTTATAGTACAATCCGGAGTGATGAAATGTTTGAAAAGGAGCGAAACGTGAATCCGTTCAAGTATGGCTGCGTCGTCGACGGCGAGTTCTTCTGCCCCAGGCCTAAATTGGAACGCCAGCTCAAGGCGTTTGCCAGGTCAGGCCAGAATGTCGTGATACAGGGCGAAAGGCGCATTGGGAAAACCTCGCTTATTAAGCATTCCATTTCCGGCTTGCGTGGGATGCGTATGCTCTACATAGATCTTTACTGCATACACACGCTTTTCGATTTCTGCCGCCGGGTCATGAATGGGATCACGGAGGTAAACGAAAAGATGACCTTCTTAAAGAAGGCGGTGTCCCTTGCACATACTTTGCGGCCTACACTGTCTTTCGATCCTATAACCGGTTCGCCGCAGATCTCCATTGACGCGCGGGAGGCCGACCGTCCGGAATCGCTTCAGGCGGTTATGGCGATGATAAAAAAGCTTGCCGAAGGCGAGCGGATATGCGTCGTGTTCGACGAGTTCCAGGACATTCTCGATCTTGACCGCTCCGATGTCATTCTTGCTGAGCTTCGGTCGACGATCCAGTTCCAGTCCGGCACGCCCTTCTTCTTTTCCGGCAGCGTGCGCAACGATATGATGAAGATATTCGACGACGATCAGAGCCCCTTCTTTAAGTCGGCTGTGACCTTCACTGTCGGGGCCATAGAGAAGCCCTCCTTTGTCCGTTTTATCGTCTCGCGTTTTCGCAAAGGCGACAGGCTGGTCGACGAAGAGACTGCTGGCGCACTTGTGGACTATGCCGATTCTGTTACAGGAGACGTTCAGGAGATCTGCGAGGCAATCTGGGATGCCACGGAAGCGGGGGACACTGTGACAGTTTCTGATATTCCCAAGGCCTTGAATCTTATTTTTTCCCGAGAAGGCGAAGGTTTCGGGGAAGCAGTTCGCCAGCTCACGCCTCTGCAGGTTTCTTTTCTTAGAGCGTTGGCAGAGACGGATTCTCAAAGCATGTTCTCCGAGGAATTCATGCGCCGCGTCGGAACAAACAATACGGGTTCGATTCGCACGGCGATAAAGCGTCTTGTCGCGAAGCGCCTCATTTACCAGTACGGCGGAAGATACAGGTTCGCCAATCCTTTCTTCAAGGCTTGGCTGTCAACTCGTTAACATGTCTAGTTTCTAAGCTTTGGCTAAGCGATTTGTTGGCTAATGTGGAATTGAATTCCACATTAGCCAACAATAGTGCGGTTCGCTTGTCCTTTCAAAAAGAGAACAAGTAGGGAGACAAGCGAGTTAAGAAAATTCGCGCTGGATGAAGGCGCGGACGTTGGCGCGGTAGTTTTCGAGGGAGTATTTTTGGGCGTTCTCTTTTGCTTTCTGAGAGAGCACCTTTCTTTTTTGATCGTCCTGGAGGAGTTCTTTAGCTGAATTGAGAATGCCTTCCCTGGTCGATTCCTTGGTACTGGGATCGATGAAGAGGGCGCTGTCGGAAGCGAGAAGATCGGTTATCGGCCTTATTCTGGATGTGATGACGGGTAGTCCCATGGCTTGGGCTTCTATGATGCCGACGCCGAAGCCCTCCCTTTTGGTGGCGGAGATGAAAACGTCCGTTTGGGAAAGGAGGGCGGGCATGTCGAAGGTGTCCA
>JAEFAM010000045.1 GCA_016287565.1 Clostridia bacterium | reverse complement strand
AGGCGATCATGGATCTGGCAGACATATTGGTATCTCCTTCCGGTCGTGTATTCTCCGCGTATTCTCCGCGTATTAAGTGGGAGTTCGTGGTATTACGGTTAAAACAAACTTGTCATCCGTTCGTATTGGTCAATATGCTCTCGTTGAGGTCGTCCTCGGGCGTGCGCTCAGGCGTGAAAATCACGGGATGCAGCAGGTATTCGAAAAGATCCGGGTCAATGCGCGCCTTCGCCTTCTTGACGTATTCCTCTTCCGCATCGGTATCCATCGCCATAAAAGCGTAATATGCAGGTTTCGGCTTCCCGATATGGCCCGGCGCGTCCGGATCGTATTTTATGAGGCCCAGATTCAGTCCGAACTCTCCCGGGTTGTCAATGCTGCTGTGGTGCGTGAACATATCTACCGTTTTCATATTCCGCGCTTTCATATACGCCAGCACAACGCCGGCCTCTCCGTTGCGCTGGAAGTGGCCCTCCAGCGGCCCGGTCACCGTATTGAAGCCCTGCTCGCTGAAAATGATCCTGCGCGGCTCCCCTTTGTACAAAAACAGTTCCTGGGCAAGGAACGCCTCCAGCACTTCCATGTTCTTGAACGTGATATGCGGCGTGTTGAAGGTGAAATTGGCGGCCCTGTCGTTCCAGAAATCGGGGTAGAACAGATTCTCGGGGTACGGATGGTACGCGACGCCCCAATCAAAATCGCCCTCGGTGCGGGATCTTACGGCCAGTTCCGTAACGCACTTTTTAGCCGTATAGAACCGGAGGCTGGAGCCCGGAGTTGCCACGCTCCAGTTGTTGGTGAGAGAGATATATACGCGGAAGGAAGAGTAGTGGGTGCGTCCGATCTGCCACGCCAGACGCATTGCCTCGGAATACTCGGCGATATAATCTTCGCAGGTCATATCGCCGGCGTTGCCCCAGATGCCCTGCTGGTCGATCTCGTTGCCGATGACCGCTCCGATCACCCTGCCGTATTTTCCGTCGGCACGGGTATAGCGGCTGAACAGGAAGTCAAGGAACGCGGCGTAGCATTCCAGCCCTTCTTCCGTGCGGCGATTGAACGCGCTGATAAGAGCGTTGGGTTCCTCAGCGTCGTATGCGGGATGGAGGCACACGTCCAGCAGCGCTTTCTCGTGCTTTGAGCCGAAAGACCTGGAGGAATTCAGCAATATCAGGGTGCAATATTCGTACGCGCGCATATATTCGTCGAAATGCTCTATGGCGTCGCGGCGGAAATAATACGTCTTCCCTTCGCGGTCGAAGGGGATCGTGTTCTCGTCGGGGATCATGGTCATTATACCCGGAAGGCTGATATCCGGCCTGCCCTGCTCGACTTTCATCAGCGCCTGGATCTCAGGAGACGTGTTCATGGCTTTTATCGAGCGGAATTTCGGGAAAGGCGCAACGGTTTCGGCCACGTCCGGGGCGATCTCGGAAACGTACCTGTCCCCTTTTATCCGGGCGCCGTCAACGTATACCGCGTACCTGGAAAACATCCTGTCGTGCACGCCGTTGTCGGAAAACCGGGGCAACGTAAATCTCCCGTTTTCCGCCTCGATCCGGAAGGTGGAAATGACCCGCGGCTCATCGCCGAAGGTAGGCGCGGATTCCTCCACGGTCAATACGGCACTGCGCGGATTCCCGGTACCGTCGTCCGGGCAAAGTTCGAAAATGATATCGTTCCTGTCCGCAGATATCTTGCTGATCCTCATCGTCTAAAACCTCCTGGAATTATGTCGCTATAATTATCCTCGAAAAGTGAAAGAAATTCAATATCGTTCTGAGATTTTAGTATTGTCAAGGCGCAGTTTGGACGTTCCTCTTTAGATCGGACCGGCCAGCTGTTCCAAGGCCGTTTCCGCGGCCTCAGAGGCGTCGATGCGCGCGGAGGTATCCGTGACCCTGCCGCAACACAAAAAACGCTTTCCAGGGCATTCTAAGGGCTTCCAGAGCATAAGGAAACGGCCACGACCGTTGCTTTCAGCGATCGTGGCCGTGACCGCAAAAAAAGCCTGAAAAAGCTGTTGCAATACTTTTGGTTGTATGGCACGGTGTCAATGGAATCCAGGCGAGGCAGCTGCCTTTGAGGCATGAAAAAACAGCCCCACCGCTTTGAATGATGAGGCTGTCTTCCGGGATAATTTATTCGGGTATGTAATTCGGATTCGGAGCGACAGTCCCGGCAGCAGCGTGGTTTGCCTCAAGTTCCTTCGCGCTCAGCACTCTGTCGTAGATACGCAGCGAGACTACGTGAGCATTGTACGATCTGCTTGCATCGGGATGACCGATAAAGAAGTTGCCCGCCATATTTGTCGACGAACCTGCACCTCTGTCGGCAATGTATTCACCGTTAAAATACAGCTCAGTCACGTCGTCGGAGCTGAACGTTACGGCTATGGTGACAGTGCCGTCGGTAAGGAGTTCCCTGGCGTTGCCCATGTTCGGCCGCTGACCTACGGCGTTGTTGCACTTGAATTCAAGTTCGTCAGTTCCAAGCCTGAAGAACAGAGCGAAATTGTCGTTGCCGTCGCTGTTGAGGAACGTAGCATAGTCGTAGCCGGTCGCCTCAAAATCTTTGATCGTATACTCTACCGTATACTCTTCGCCGTTGATCAGTTCTGCGATCGCTTCGGGCAGGATGATCTTCTGGGCGCTGATATAAAGGCCTTCTTCCGTCCACTTGAGGGTCTCACCGAGCTCAAGATCAACGATATCGTTGCCGTTTCCGGAGAGGTCTTTCCACACTGTCGCTGTGGTATCGAGCCCGTCTTCGGTATTGTACTTGCCCTCGTATAACGCGAAGAGTCCCTTGGTTGTGTAAGGAATGATATACTTTTTATCGTTCTGCGGCTCTTCCGTTGGCGCCGGGGTAGGTTCAGCGGTAGGCTTTTCAGTTGGTTTTTCAGTGGGTTTTTCCGTCGGTTTATCCGTCACGACCGGTTCGTCGGTGACAACTGCCGCCTCTGTGGGTCCGGCTTCTTCCTGGTTTTGCTTTGCACATGCGGCAAGGGCAATGCATAGTACGAGTACGGCCAGCGCGGTCAATAATGCCAGTTTTCGTTTGTTCATATTAATACCTCCCTGGATCTAACGTCTCCGTTCTTGAATAACACAACCCATTATATAATCGACCGGTCAATTTATCAAGATGTGAACGGTCATATTTAGACAGGCATAACTGCTTGCAACTTGCCGCTAATCCACGTACACCGCCAGCACAACGTCGATCAGCAGATTGCCCGCTTCTTTACCATAAGAGGACAAGCCCTTGACGTCGTCGCCCAACTTGTCCGGATCGTACGACCCGAATATGCGGACAGTTGCTTTGCCCGGCATAAGCGCCGTGGCAATGAAGCACGCCTCCAATCCGGGAGCTTCATCCTTGTTTAGCATTTCAAACCGCACAGAGTCCGATTCTTCGAATTCTATCGAAAGTGCGTAAGATCCTTCGGGCAGCGGCTCACTGCGAGACCACACTACCGGTATTCTAAGCGCCTCTCCCGGTTTCAAGTGAACGTCGCGATATGTTGTAATGTTATACGCTTTATCACTTGTTTCATTTTGGAACAGGTAATAACCGGCTGATCTGACGTCTTTCCCGGGTACGGGCGGGATCTGCGACGGATCCGCATCTGCGGGATATGGCTCTGTTTCAGGCCAGGTAAAGACGGCATCGAGGCGATCGATGAAATTGCCCCCGCTTATCTTCCAGATACCGCCGATCCGTTCGAATTCAAAATCCAGCGTCAGAAGACCGTCGTCGATCGATCTTACGTTCCGAGAAGAATACGAAGCAACATCCCAGCCGCTCAGCCTCACTGTTGCCCGTGTATCAGACGCGCTCAGAACTTCCAGGACAAATCTATCGGTCACATAACTGCCGAACAGGTGCCTGTAGTCACCATAATTCGTCCATGCATAAACCGCCTTGTCGGTGAACAGCAGGTAATTACCACCGTTCAGTATCCGGTCCGCCAGCGGTTCCGTCAAAAACCGGTCGGCATAGTCGTGCCAAATTTGCGGATCAGCCATTATCCCCTCGATGCGGTCAAACTGCCTGGCGCCGCGGTACACATGCTCCGGTTCTGATAAAACCGATTCTTTAAATTCAAATATGGATTCCTCCAAAAGCCCTTCGGTGTCAACGCGGGTCCACATATACAGATCGCACACCACGGTCTCAATGATGCGCCGGGCGTTGTCAACGCTGAATTCTTTCGCTTCGAAGCCGGTCGCATATTCACGAAGCGCCGCATCTGCGGCATCCATTGACGCCAGTTTCCAGCCGTTGTCCCACTTAAACGACACTTTTATAATTATATCCCGATCTTTAGCAGCGTGCTCGTACATATACATTGCTTTTGTGATCAGCCATCCGGTCCCGGCCTGCTCGTCAAGCACGAGGCTGTCCAGATCCTCTTCGGACAATCTGAAATTGCGATAATAATTTATCTGACCTCCTTGCGGGTAGAAATAATACGTCCTGCCGTTTTCAAGCGTCCTGTATTTGCTGTAAAACGTCTCGTTTCTGTTCAGATATTCGGCTATTTTCGGCAGAAACGTCGCATTCACCAGCGCCCTGACTCCGGCTTCGTCGTAACCCTCCATAACCGGGCGAACAAACCTGACAGTCTGCTCGTCAGGCAAAAGCCTTGTAAATGAATTGGCCAGAGAAGCCGTCAGGCTGCCGTGACCTACTTCATACCATTCAAAATAGCCTTTCATGCTGTTGACAATATTATAACCGTCGCGTATGAGCTGTTTGGCCTCTTCGCGTGTTATTTTCGAAGAATCGGTACTGCGCTCCACTCTTTCGGGCGAAGTAGAGAGCTCAGACAGATCTGCTTTGAACGTTCCCGTTGAAAATGTTTTAAAGAATTCTTCGTTTGGAAGTATATCCTGCGGCGTAACCGCCAAAATACAGCCGTTCAGCATGAACATATAGTCATATCTGGTCAACCCAGATGATTCTTCCCTTGTAAATTTTATCGCATCAACGGTCCCGTCGCGCAGCATAAGAGTTTCGTTCTTTATCGATGAATATTCGCTCGAACTCGTTTCTTCATCACCGGCGGGCAGCGGGATCCCGGGGGCAAGCAGCGAAATGATCTCCGCAATACTGCTACTTGACAGATCGTACCCCTCGATCAGTTCCGGATATGTAAACCATACATCTATGTACCGCCCGTCCGTCCCTCCGTCCGTTTTGAACGTATAATCGATCCAGGGCAGATTAAACCAGCCGTTAGTATGAAGTTCTCCCCAGGAAAAAGCGGCAAGCTCCCCGTTAAGCATCGGGCCTGTCGGTTTGAGCGTTCCATCGGCAAACAACTCGAGCAGCCTGCCGTAAAGAGGCCCGAAATCGTCTCGGCACTCCTCATATTCATCTCTTAATAAATCGTATACTCCGAAGGATTTTTCGCATAGGATCCCGGCAATTTCGTCATATTTTCTGAAATAGTATAATTTATATTTGTGGCTTGGGTACAGCGGTTCGGGCGTTTCCGCGGGTTCCTGCGTAGCTGTGGTTTCCGGCGTACCGGTCGGCACTGTCGTCGGGGACAAGGCAGGCTCTTTCGTAGGCTCTGCCGTCGGGGTCGCTGCCGGCGTTTCGGCAGGTACATCAGTTGGCGCGGCTGAAGGCGTCAATTCAGGTCCTGTCACCTCGGGTGTGCCATTGGTGATATTTATCTCATTGGGCTCGTCGGGCCGCCGGTTTTTCATATAATTGGCCATGATCAACCCTGCAGCGACACCTGCTACCACCAGAACGGCGACCAGCACTGGCACCACTATGTTGCGGAAAGTATTGCCTCCCCCGCCGGACGATGCTGCTTTTCCCGGCTGAGCGCCTGCAAATTCGGGGCAGTTTTTAACGACCTTTTCCGGAAGCTCATGGGAATATTTTCTGATAAATCTGTCGTTCATACTTCGATCCCTTCTTCTCTCAGGCGCCTTGCCAGCTCGTTACGCAGGCGGTGGAGCGTGGATTTTACCGTTCCGCCGGGCATGCCGAGATAACGGGCGATCTTGTTCACCGACGCATCGTAATAGTAGCGGGCAACAAATACCTTCTGATCTTTTTCGGTCAATTCCTCGGAAAATGCGTTGATTATCGCTTTGATGCGCTCTTCTTCGGAACGGGATTCGGCAATTGACGCAGTTTCGTCCCGATCATCAGATCGGATATTGTCAACAGCCTCGTCAAGCGGCAGGATAAGTCCCTGCGGGATGCGCTTCTGGGCATTGCCGTCCCGGACCCGGTTAAGCGCGGTGTTGCGGGTGAGTGTGGCGAGATACGCCTCCAGATTCTCCGGAGCCGCGGCGGGGATGCTGTTCCAGGCTTTCAGGTACACGTCGTTCAGGCACTCGGGCACATCCTCTTCGTTTTTGAGAATGTTCCGGGCAACCTTGCCGAGCCTCCTGCCGTATTTGTTTTCAAGCTCCGAAAGCACGGTTTCGTCCCGCTCCCGTATGCGCCTGATCAGTTCCGCGTCATTCAATCCGCCGTTCTCCTTTCACCGGCTGAAAAATCCTTCTAACTATTTAGACCCCCTTTTTTGAAGATGGTTCTTTTCCGGAAGCCGGATCGATATAAGCAGGCTGCAGTGAGCCGTCAAATTTCGAAAAACAGGTGATCTGCGTCATTTCGCTCGAATTCACTCAAACATCGTCTCCGCCAGCGCCGCGGCAAACAGCCAGTTCATGTTGCGGTCAGGGTGGTTGATCTTGTTGGCCAGCAGTTCAGTCGTATCGACGCCGCATTCGTTCAGACGCTTCCACTTGGCGTAGCAGTCGCACACGCGCACTCCGCAGGCATTCGCGGTATCGATCGCCGCCGCAACATATTTGTCCAGTACGCCGACGTTCTGCAGACCGGCAATTCCTGCGGCTACTCCGCGGAACAGTTCGCGGTCGATCAGGTTGCTGACTTTTGTGCACATCATATTAGGCGTCATGAAGATCACTTCGCAGCCGGACCGGGTCAATTTTCTGAATATTTCTGAGAGCGCAGCGGTGTATCCCGGAAGCCCCGCTTCCCCGCCGCCGCAATCGTTAAGCCCGAAACAGACCACCGTAAGATCCGGCGAATGGCTCAGCACGTCACGCTCCAGCCGGGAAAGGCCGTGAGGAGCATTGTCGCCGCTGATGCCAGCGTTGATGATATTGACCGGGACCGTCGGAAACAGCACCGCGAAAATGCGAGCAAGGTAATTATGGTAGGCGGCATTTTTGTCGTAGATCGCCTCGATCTCCCCCGGCCGAATCTCGCAGATCTCGAAGCAGCCCTGGGTGACGCTGTCCCCCAGAAACGCGATCGTTACGCCGGGATGGTCCATGTTATTTTGCGCCTTCTGCGCCATTTTTTCGATGATCTTCATTTAAAATACCCTCGCTTGCTCATGATAATTATATTATGACAATCAATAATTGCGAATCAGTTAACTTTCATCTTTCCGGAATATTCAAGAAGTTTGATGAACAGACCGCCCTGAACGGATCTGTGACGGAATCCTCTCATGCTGCCGGTCGCGTTCCAGTACCAGTCAGTCATCGGAACTCTTGTTTCCATAAAGTTGTATGCCATCCAGAGAGGCTCGATGAACTCTTCAAACTGCTCTTTCGTTTCGGCAAGAGTGCCGGTCCATACGTACCAGTCAGACTTCGTGTACGGCTGTCTGTTGTCCAGCGGAAGACCGTAAGGATACATATGATCTCTGTAAGAAGCAAACTCTGATCTGATTACTTCCTTGTTCATAATATCAGTTCCGAACAGTTTGTCCCAAACGATATTGTATTTCATTGAGAAAGTATCCGGACGGTCAAAAGCAAGTCTGAACGAGCCGTCGCCGTTTGCTGCACGAACTACCCAATCGTCCGCAAATTTCTTAGCGATTCTAATAAATTTCCCGCTGTTATGTTCGTCGTGAAGCATCTTATAGATGATAGAAAGGCCAATCAGACCGGAGATTGCCTTTAGTGAAAGGTTGGTGTTGTGAGCCAGATGTCCCGCAAAATCGTCTGTGCAAAGCTGATTATCGGGATCTGCACCATATTTGATAAGGTAATTTCCCCATTTCTCCAGAAGGTCGAGGTTATCTTTTGCAAACTGAATACTGCCGGAGGCAATTGCGTGCGCAGCAGCCATAATGATCATATTACCACATTCCTCAACAGGCATCTGATATTCAAGTCTGTTTCCTGCGTATACCTGACCATTTACGAACGGATATCTTCCGCAGTCGTGAGGAGCAAAGTCGTAATGAAGAGCCTTTTCCCATTCGTCGCTCCTCGCATATTTGCAGATCGGCCTCATCATACCTGCAACGAGTTCCGGATTGTAAAGAAGGAACATCGGGATCGAAGGGTAAGAAACATCAACGGTAGCGGCACATCCGTTCGAGAAGCATTCTTTGGAAATATAGAGGATCTTCCCGTCTTCGTCAAGAACCAGCTTGTGAGCAGCGCAAACCTGCCGATATGCGAGTTCAAGCATTTCAGCGTAGTGATTTCCGCCTGCGGCTTCAGCGTCTGCGTATAGTTTGGCAGAAAAAATATCTGCTTTTTCTTTTACTTCTGAGTAATCTGCAAATGCTTTTACGATTTCGTCAGTAATGACTGCTCCATCTTTATTCCACCAGCTCTTGAGATGATCTCCGAAATATATTATCGATTCGACATCATCGTAGGCAAACGTGAACAGCGCGTCGCCTTCAGGGCATTCGATTTCTTTTTCGGCTGTAACAAAAGTCATATACAGGTTGGAACCATGCCTGATACCGTCGCGGAAAGCGATCGGAATCATTTCGGTTCCGGTTTTTCCGCCTTTAACAGAAAGATAAAAGTAACCCCAGTCGATCCTGACATCGTCGCCGTCACGTCCGAGTACTTTCTGAACCTTGTTGCCGATCTTTGCGGTTTTTATATCACCCTGGTCAATGAGTTCGGTCTCAACTTCGCCGTATCCCCTGTAATCAAGGCAGATCTCTTCGGAAACGGCAATTTTTACTTTGACCCTGTGATTCTTACCGTCGAGAGACCGACAATTGACTTTGAGATAACTTATCGGCCGGGTGAAATAATAATAATCGTCGGGTAAAAGCGGAGTAGTGAAAAGAACGGTTAGTTCGATCCCGCCTGCTTCAAACCTGTACTCGGTTGAAAGTGCTGTGACATTAAGAAATATCTGCTTCATTTTGGGCAGGTCTTTACTGTTCACACCGATAAATTGATAATCTGTTCCATCGATCGTTGCAGTACCAAGGATCGTATTTGGTTTTCCCGTCCAATGCTCGGTAGTCGCGTCTGTAAGCTTATCAGCCGGAGACCATACTGAAAAATAAGGATCGATAGTAATAAGCGGAACAGCCGGTGGTCTTAATTTCATAATATTCTTTCCTTTCCAAGTTATCCTGCAAACCCGCCGGAATTATATAACACGTTTCTGTCGAATACAATAATCGAATGTTTACTTTGTCAATTTACGGATGCTCTCTCTTCAGATGAGAAGTTGAAAGCCAAAGAGAATCAATATATAATGTCTGAGACTGGCAGTTGATGATCTGCACAATCCCAAAAGCGCGAAAATGGGCAGGCGCTGATTAAAGCATATATACATAGGAGAGTACTTTATGAATTATACCAGTACAACTGAATATGATGTAGTAGTTGCAGGAGCAGGACCCGCCGGAATTTCCGCCGCTCTTGAAGCAGCAAGATCAGGAGCGAAGACTGCTCTGGTCGAAAGATACGGATGCGTCGGAGGCGCTTTGACGCTGGGTTTTATAGGACCACTTCTCGGTTATGTTTGCGGAGGAACGATCGGTGAAGAAATCGAAGCCGCGATCTGCCCGAAGAAAGGCGTTTGCCCGGATTTTGAAATTGCAAAAACGGCTTTGACCGGTTTGCTCGACGAGGCAGGTGTCGATTTGTTTCTTCAGACACTCGTTACCGGGGTGGTAAAAGAAGGCGCCGTAATAAAAGCAGTTAAAATCAACGGAAACTACGGCGAATCAGAAATCAGGGGAAAGGTATTCATTGACTCAACAGGAGACGGAAATCTTTCCGCACTTTCAGGCTGTCAATGGGTAATAGGCAGAGAAACAGACGGGCTTGTCCAGCCTGTAACCATATTGTTCACCATTGAAGGCATCGATCCTGAGCAAAAGCTGATTTGCTGTCACGAGGAACACTATACCATTCTGGATGACGGAAGAGAATATCTGGATATTTGTCATAAAGCATGCAAGAGCGGCGAACTCCCTCCTAACGTAAATATCGTTCGTTTATATCTGACCGGTTATCCAGGCGAAAGAATGGTTAACGCCACCCAGGAAAACAGAATAGACCCCTTAGACCCCGAATCAGTAAGCAAAGCAGAAAAAGAACTCAGAAAACAGGTAGATCAGATCACAGCGTTCTTAAAAAATAATATTCCTGGATTTGAAAAGATCAGGATACGCGGAAGCTCTTCTACACTTGGGATCAGAGAGTCAAGACGCGTTATCGGCCGAAGCATATTAAACGAAAAAGACATGATTGCAGGAAAAAAGTATCCGGATACAGTCGTACACGACGCTTTTTTCTGTTTTGACGTACACAATCCCGTTGGCCCCGGTCAGGCAGAGGGCGAGGAGAAAGTTCCATCCAGTCCGAAAAGATACGACATTCCATTCTCTGCAATGTGTCCACTGGGGTTTGACAATCTTTTGACCGCAGGAAGATGTATTTCAGGTACACACACCGCCCATTCTTCGTACAGAGTAATAAGGATATGTATGGCAATGGGCCAGGCAGCAGGTGCTGCGGCAAAATACATGTCGCAACTGGGAGTCAGATCATCGGAACTCAACGTAGATACGGTAAGAGAACATCTTATAAAACGTGGCGTTAAGCTTTGACAATAATCTTAAGAAGCAAAAAGAACTCAGATCATATGCGGCGTTTCTGCAACATTTGCGGATTTTAAGAAGATTAGACCAGGCTTTCAAAAAGCGCACCAGAATGCCTTTTAAGGCACGTTTCTTCTCACATAATAACTTTGCCACCCCTTGTCTAAAAGTGGCCCTGCGAGCCTCCTGCGCGTGCCTGTGCGCGCCAGATGGTCATCCCCTGCCGGCACTTGCCTGAAGACCGCTTTGATGGCAAAAAGGAATATAAAAACAGCCCCGTCACTTGAATGGCGGGGCTGTCTTCAATGATACTTCATTATGTACGTTTCAGGATAAACCTGAGTGTACGACTAAACTGACTTCTAAAATTCGATCCTATCTCCCTAAATACATTTCCTTGTCCTAAGTTGTCCTGCTCAATCTCGTACAATTCGAGTGCTTTATTAAAATAATCTATAGATAGTTCATTCTCGTAATCTGAAAAACATCCGAAATCAAAATATACGTTGGCAAGAACTAGTCTCATTTTTCTTTGTTCAGCGAGCAATTTACCCTCGCTTGCTTAAACAAAATCGCGTTAAGGCTTACGCGCTTTATTGTCATTCGGCAGCGCCTGCTGCGAGCTGCTGTTCTGCTGCGCGGCGGACGAAGGTTCGAGGCTGCCGGAGCAATTGCCGAAAAGCCAGTTCTTATTATTCAGTTCAGCGTCAAAGCGCGCCTCGGCAGTCGCGCCGGATTCTACGGTTACCGTTTCGTCGGTCAAGTCCTCATACCGCCAGCTCCAGCCGTTCTCGCAGCGGACAACGTACTGCCCCGCGCCCAGCCCGTTGATCGTTATCCCGCCTTCAGTCACGTTTGCACCGAGCGTGACCGCAACGGTAAGTACAGCCGCCGTTCCGCCGCCCGCACCGCCGCTGCCGCCGTTTTCAGACTGCGCCCGCTCGATTCTGAAAATAAACGTATCCTCCGCAGCGGCATCATCCGCACTTCGGAACACCTTGACCGAAAGGCCGCCATTCGCCGCAATTTTGGAGTTGATCACGTTATACGTCCGCTCCTCCGCGTTCGATTCGTAGCGCGCAGAATACCCCTCCGGGACCTCCTCCTCGATCTCTATCGCCTTATACACTGCAGTCGTATCTTCGCCTTCGCCCTCGAACTTCATAAGCTGGCCGCGCGGCACCTCGAAAGACCATTTCCAGTCGTCGTTTTTACTGACTGTGATCGGAGAACCTATGCACTCTTCCCTCGTGTCGCCGTCCTTAACGTAAATGTGCAGCCTGATATCATCAGGGCGGGACGATTCGTCATCGTTCTCCCATTTCTTTTCACCGGAAATGACGTTGTTATCATCGTCGTTCCCGGAGCTGTGGATCTTAATATTTATGACGTTGCAGGTCTGCTGCCAGTCCTTGTCGATGACCGGATAATTCACCGCGTAGCCCTTGATGCTCCAGCAGCCGTTGATCGGATCGTACATGACCGGAACGTGGATCTTATCGAGCCCGACGTACTTCAGCACTCCGTCTACCGCCATCTCCATAAAGCCGGTGACAAGTTCCGTGCCCGCGAATTCCATCGGCACGCCGTAACCGCCGTACTTTTTGACGCCGGTAATGCACCGCCAGCGTGTGAGCGGGTTTTCGTTGCTTCCGTTTACCTCGGTGACGGCGATACCCGTCACAAAATTCATACTGATAACGGTCCCCACGACGGTATTGATCGCCGTGGCCGCGATGTTGTCCCCGATGATTGATTTGATGCCGTCCTTTACGGCGTCGTTCAGGCCCGTGACTTTGCTGATGTCGAACCTGTCGCCGTAGACCGCCGTCAGTACCGGGGTGTAGATATTGAGGCCTTCAAGACCAAGCCTTTCCGCGTACTCGTCGTCGACCTTGCTCACGAGCATCAGGTACACGGACTCGGGCATCTCGTCGTCTTCGAAGTTGAGCCAGCGCTTGTAGATCGATATCTCGAGAACGTTGATGTTCGTGAGCGACATCGTTTTCGTCTCTTTCTTGAAATCGTAGGTGACGTAGAATCTCGAGTCGTGCGCGGAGATCGTTTTGCCGATCCAGTCGGTGTATTCGTCAATGCGGTACACCGCCGCGGGAACGGGCATCAGCGCTTTCGTCACCTTGCTCTGGAGGTACGACATCGTGAACTCGAGAGTCCAGAGTTCCATCGGATCGGTAAGCTGAGCAAGCAGGTTTTTGAGGTACGGCTTGTCGAAATCCCACGTATCGTAGACAGTCCGGCTGTCCGCATCGGCAAGTATCTCCGCCTCCGTAACGGGCTGCGCGGCGTTTTCGTCAGGTGCGGTCAGCTGGCGGATGCGGTATTCCAGCGCTTCTGCCCTTCCGTTCTGATCCACCCTGGCGACAGGAACTCCCGCAAACGTGCCGCTCCAGCCGTTTCCGGCGTTCAGCGTCATAACCTCGACCGATTCCCATGAAACCCAGTTGTTTCTTCTTTGGAGGGCAACCTGAATTTCTTCGGGTTTGTCCTGCCCGTACAGGTCGGTGTCCCACGTGTTTTCAACTGAATACACGGCATTGCTCGTGTTGTAGATCTCGACGAATCTGCGCCCTGTCAGAACGTACCGGACCGCATACGCCACTCTACGCAGCGTGATTGCCCGCGTTCCCGAATTGTTAACGGAATGTGTTCCGGCGCCCGGGTCCGGTTCAGGATCCGGCACGGTTTCCCTGATCTGGTAGACTGCCAGCGGAATATCGTCCGCGCCGACGTCATCTTCACCCAGCACGACCTCGTAGTTCATGTCCATCTCGCGGATGCGGAAGAGGTCATCGGCGTTGTCGCCGGTGTAAGTTACAGGCAAAAAAATCTCGCTCCAGTTGTCTCCTTCGTTATCAACAAGGACCGTCTGGACCGTTCGCCACTGTACAGAAAATGAACCGTCGCTGTTCTCCGTGAGCGTTCCGCGCTGCATAGCGACCGAAACGTACGGCGGCGCCTCATCGTAGTCGCTCCAGTGGATCACGACCGAGTACTTGACCGTCCATCTGGCCCAGAGCGTAACGTCCTCTGTAACCGGAGCCGTGAAATCGAACGACTGGGTCAAAGCCTCGTCCGAATACCAGCCGCCGAAATCGAGTTCTTCGCGAACGGGGTCCGACGGCGGAGTTACCATACCGTTTTTGCGTACCACGACTGTGAGATCGTCTTCGCTGCCGTCGATACTGCCGCCGTTCGGCTTGAACGTGACGGTCGCACCGCGCTCGATGACAACGTGCCTGCGGCCGCTCAATCTGACGTTTTGCGCCGGGTCGGCAATGTCGTCGACTTCTGTTATGATCAGACCGTTGTCCAGGTAAATCTCCTCGCCGGCATCCAGGGCGTAGACGGCGCCGCTCGTCGCGGCGGTGTTGACTTCCAGCCGGTCAACGCCGTTTCTGACGTATATATTCCGGTCGGTCCGCACGCCTTTGCCGCTCACCTGGACCAGAACGCGGCCTCCGGCGAAGATAATATCCTTGGAGGCGTTCAGGCCGTTGCCCACCGTCAAGCCGGTGCCGGTGTCAAGGCCGCTCGATACCGTAAAATCGCCGCTGACCGTTAGCGAGCCGATGTTGACCTTTATGCCGTCCGAACACCGTACGCCCCCGACCGGGACGATCTCGCCCGAGCCGGTAACGGTGAGATTGACGCGGTTCGCGTAGATCAGCGCTCCGTTGTGGACGTCCGTGAAGCCGGTCACGCCGTCCAGATGCAGCGTACACGTTTCCGGATCGTAGCTGACTTTGCCGTCGCCCAGCACGTCGTTTTTGTTGTCAACGGTCACCTGACGCCCGCCGACCCAGATATTGTACGGATCGATCCAGCGCGCGGTAAGCGTCAGGTCCGCGTTCACGGTGAGCACGCTGCCCGGCGCGTAGCTGTCGTTGTTCGAACTCGCGGTCCAGCCGTTGAATGCCTGGCCGGCGGGTGCCGTAAACTGCGAGGGCTGTCCGGGGACAGTATAAGACGCGCCCTTTGTGACCCACACGGGGTCGAGCGAACCCGTCCCGGTGCCGGAACTGAACGTGATCTTTACCCGTTCGTATCCGCAGTCCGAACATCTGTGATAGTTCGTGCCGAAATCATGGGGAATCACCCCGCTGTTATCCGTTCTGCAGTAGTCGCAGTACACGACATGTCCCGCGGCGCCGTGATTTCTGTACGTCGCGCTGGGGTGCGGGCACTGCGTTATACGCGCAAACGCGTTGCCTTTGCAGTTCTTTTCCCGGTCGATCCCGGAGGACGTTCTCACGGTGCCCAAAGTGCCTTCGTCTTCGTCGGCAAGACTCGCGTACCAGACTCTCGCGCTGTTATAGAGTGTAAGGCTGCCGTCGCCGTGACCGCCGTCGCCGTGTCCGATGGCCCGCGCGTTGTTACGGCCGGCCTGCGCCACGACCGTACCACCGTTGATAATAACAGTGCCGCCGTCGCCGTCGTCGCCGCCTCCGATTCCCGCGCCGCCGTACTTGCCTGACAGAATGAAATGCATCAGCACGTTGGAGACCAGATTTGCCCAGCCCTGGTTCAGTGGATCAACGCCCTGGAGAGGCTCAGAGAACAGACCGTGGTCTCTGGCGTAATTGAAGTCCAGACTGCCGCCCGATGCCATCAGGAAGCCGTCGTTCATAATGAGCGTTCCGCCGTCGCCGTCGTTGCCGCCGCCGACACCCGCGCCTTTTTCGTTCGAAACCGCGTAAATGATTCCGCCGTCAACAGTCAGCACGCCGCCGCTTCCGCCGCCTCCGCCGCCAACGAGCGAACCGCCGCCGCCAATGCCGGCGCCGCCCGAACTCATAGACACCACGTATGCGGTGCCGTCAATAAAAACGCTGCCGCCGTTGCCCGCGGTGGATGGTTTTTTCTCACTCCCGCCGCCGCCTATGCCCGCGCCGTAGCCGTTGTTCGTGATGATTACGGTGCCGCCGGTTATGATCACGGTGCCTTCCGGAGTTCTCTCCGCAGAGCCGCCTATACCGGCACCTTGACTTGAAACATGATTGCCGGAAGTGTCGTATCCGTTGTTGATTTCTATGTTGACTTCGCCGCCGTCTATCCTGACGTCGCCGCTAAGCGTGCCGCCGTACTTGAACAGACCGCCGCCGCCGATTCCCGCGCTACGGGTCGCCTGCAGCCTTATCGTAAGTTTTCCGCCGGTGACTGTGACGTCGCCGCCGTTGCCGCCGTAATAGGAGATCATTGTCGACTCGAATCCCGCGCCGCCGCCGATTCCCGCGCCGCTTTCCGCCGGAGCGCTGACGGTTATATCACCGCCTGTGATCGTGACCGGAGAATATTGATGTCCGTTTGCACCGCCGCCGATCCCCGCACCGTTCTGACCTGCCCGAACGGTAACTTTACCGCCGTTGATCGCTATGGGACCGCTGTCTGAACGGGCTCCGCCGCCGATTCCCGCACCGTTGCTGCCGCCTTCTGCAGTGACCGTACCGCCGTTGATCGCAACGTCCATGAGCAGTCCGTTATCGGGGCCGCTGCCCTTTCCGATGCCCGCGCCGCCGCTGCCGCCTTCAGCGGTAACGTTACCGCCGTTGATCACGACGTATGATATGCCGCACAACGTCGAGCCGCCGCTGCCGATGCCCGCGCAGCCGGAACCGCCTTTTATATCAAGCGTTCCGCCGGAGATAAGGAGGCTGTGGGCGATCGAGTCGCCGTTTCCGATTCCCGCTCCGGAGCCCGGATGCGAGTAAAGCACGCCCGAATCATCAGGACCGCCGAAGATCTGAAGCTCCCCGCCTTCCGCAATGTAAATGCCTTTGCCGGCGTTCATTTTAGAGCCGTCGAGGAGTATGAGCTTTGCGTCGCCGCGTACCTCGATCCGCCGGTCAATGTTATTCTCGCCGGATTTTGAGATATAGCACCCGTCCGTGAGCACGCCGCCGGCGTCTTCAATATCTGTCGGATTCCACGCGTACTCCGTGTACGCGACGATCTGTCCGTCCGACCATGTGCGCCTGACGTAACCGTACGCGTTTCCGCACTCGATCTCAAGTCCGTAGGGATTGCCGCTCTCGGTGAAATTTATGAACTTTTCGCCCAAAAAACGGCTGAGCACGGTGATCTGCCAGTCGTTGTCCACCCGCTCGACGCGGACAACGTTTTCGTCGGATGATGAAACTCCGCTTACCGTTCCTGAGATGTTGAAATAGCTCAGCAGCGTCGAAAGCATGAACGTGTCTTCATGCAGGATAATATATTCCCGCCCTACGCGGATGTCGAAATCTATGCTGCTTTTCTGCTCTGACGGGCTTTTTACGTATGGGGCCGGCAACGGTTCGGGCGCGGACACTCTTTGTGCGCCTGTTCCGCCAAATGATGTGAGACCGGACAATGCCGCGAGGTCTTGATGTTCTGGGTGCGCGGCTGTCAATTCATTGAATCCGGGCTGATTCTGAAGTTCGTGCGATTCGGGCGC
>JAEFAM010000044.1 GCA_016287565.1 Clostridia bacterium | reverse complement strand
AGCGGTGATGGAGGTCTCGGCGGGCGCGCCATCTTTATTTGATCCGTTTGTTTTCTTCGATCTGCTGAACAGTTTCACGGCGGTATCCTACTCCTCTAACGCAAAATTGATTATCTGCTCGTCGTCGGCGCTGATTATCCGCTTCATTGCCGCGCGGTTGCGGACGATATTGCCCACCACCGATTTGAAGCCCAGCACCTGGATCGTGATCAGGGGCGTCATTGCCACCATTGCCACCACGCCGAACGCGAAACCCAGCACGGAATCGTCCCCGTGGATCGACACGCAGGCGCCGATCGTCAGGGGCAATATGAAGCTGGAAGTCAGGGGCCCGCTGGCAACGCCGCCGGAGTCGAAGGCGATGGCCGTGTAGATGCCGGGCACGAAGAAGGACAATCCGAGCGACAGCAGGTAGCCGGGGATGAGATAGTAAAGGAGCGAGAAACCCAGCACTACCCGGAGCATTGACAACGCGATGGAGATCCCCACGCCTGCGCAGAGCGCCGCCATCATCGACCTTGAGCTGATGCTGCCGCCGGTGATCTCCTCGACCTGGTGGTTCAGCACGTGGACCGCCGGTTCGGCCAGCACCGTCAACATTCCGATCACGAGCCCTGCGGCTACGAGTACGTATTTGCTGTTTTCGCCCAGCTGGGAGCCGAGTTTGTAGCCGATCGGCATGAAGCCTACGGATACGGAAGTCATAAAGATGACGAGGCCCACGAAAGTGTATGCGATGCCGATGCCGATGCGCAGGAGGCGCTTCAGGGGAAGTTTCAGGACGGCCAGCTGGAGGATCAGGAAGAAGCCGGCGATCAGGACGAGGGAGATCGCCACGTCACGCAGAGAGTGGAGGATTATGCCGGGGAGATTGACGCCGGTGCGGGTTTCGACGGAGTAGTCCGGAGTGGCGTAGGAAAGGTCGCCTTTCGAGAACATTGCCAGTGCCAGCACCGCCAGGATGGGGCCGACGGAACAGAGAGAAATCAGTCCGAAACTGTTTTCACCGCTGTTGCCCCCTGCCGTGGTGACCGCGGCAATACCGACGCCCAGCGCCATCAGGAACGGTACCGTTATGGGGCCCGTGGTTACGCCGCCGGAGTCAAACGCCATCGGCAGCAGCGCGCCTTCGCCTTTTTCGAAGACCAGCGTCGCCAGGGAGAACATTATGAGGTAGAAGAACATGAGGATCGGAGTGAGGTTCTTTTTGCGGACGATCTTTACGAGACCCAGGACAAGGAAAAGGCCTACGCCCGCGCCAACGGAGAAGATCAGGACTTTGCGGTCAATGACCGCGCTGACCTGCTCGGAGAGGACCGTCAGATCCGGCTCGGCAACGGTGATCAGCACTCCCATAAGGAAGCAGACGGTCAACAGCACGCTCATCTTCCCGGTCTTTGCCAGGCCCGCGCCAACGTGTTCGCCCATCGGCGACATTGCCATGTCGGCGCCCAGGTTGAACAGCGCGATGCCAACGATCAGGCTCGCGGCCGAGGCAACAAACACGCCGATCTCGTACCAGCTGAAGCTGACCCAGGGCAACAGCGCCATCAGCAGCACTGCCGCTGTTACGGGCAACACCGACGCCATAGCTTCTTTGATTTTTGCGAAGAGTGATCTGTGCATTGGGGCTCCTGGGTGGCTGGGGCAACGGGGGCAGTGGGAGTGCGGGGGCAAGGGGCAACGGGGGACAGACCTTGGTTTCTCGGGATGGAAACCCGGGTCTGTCCCCCGGTGCCCCCGGGTCAGTTGTCGCCATTCCTTTTGATCCAGCTAACGGAGGAAAGTATAACACCCTTATAAGGTTACAGTCAACTGAAAGGAAAGGAAGAGTGACAGGATAGTGGTTAAATAGTTGTCGAAACCGAGTTGGAAAAGGTGTGGAAACGGGGGTCTGTCCCCCGTTTCCATGCCAAGCGAAAAAAAGAAAGAGGCCAATCGATCGATGGCCTCTTTCTTTTTGAGAGCGGGATACGAGATTCGGACTCGCGACTTTCACCTTGGCAAGGTGACACTCTACCACTGAGTTAATCCCGCACAATATGCCCAGGGACAGAATTGAACTGCCCACACGGGGATTTTCAGTCCCCTGCTCTACCAACTGAGCTACCTGGGCAACTCCAGAGTAACTGTCCCCATTTCTCTGAAATGGCGACCCGGATGGGGCTCGAACCCACGACCTCTAGCGTGACAGGCTAGCGTTCTAACCAACTGAACTACCGGGCCATTATGGTGGGAATTACAGGGCTCGAACCTGTGACCCCCTGCTTGTAAGGCAGATGCTCTCCCAGCTGAGCTAAACTCCCGCTTTGCGAATTACCGCCGCCGCTATAGTTCTCACAAGCGGCTTGCCGATTATACTCCACGGGAAGTTATATGTCAACATAATATTTACAAAACTTTTAACGTGCAAAAAAGCAATAATTCGCAACGATCGGCCGGTCCACAGAAATTTTCGACAATTATTTGACGTTTACCTGATCATTACCCGGGAAATATCACATGGGAAATACGTCGAAATACGGGGCAATAAATGCCGCAGGCATATCAGTTGCCGTGTCTCAACTCTATGATCGCGACCTCAGGTTGGTTAAACAGCCTGAAACCAGACTTGACGCCCAGGCCAGCAGTGATGAAACTGTATCGCCCTTCGTTTTCATGAAGCCCGTACGCAAAATCCTCCTGCGGGAAGAGGCCGTGCCCCTCGAGGTAGATCGTCTTCAGAAGCGGCAAACGGTATTGACCGCCGAGCGTGTGTCCGGAGATCGAGAGATCGAAATCGACCTCGTTAAAGCCGTTGCGGTTGACCGAAGCGAGCCGTTTGTCCACATCGTAATCTATCGGCGCGTGAGTCACGCAAATGCTGAAATCCTTGTCCGAATCGAATCCATAGGCGTCGAAGGTTTTTTCGTAGTATTTGATGCCCGTCAGGAAGATGCGACTTTCCCCGCGCGTGATCTCGGTGATCGGATAGACCGGGAATGCGCCTTTCGATTCAAGGCGACCGGCCACAAGGTCGGAGGAGTCGGGAATTATGCAGCGATTCCACCCTTCCGGGGCGTTTTCGGGCTCGGCAACGTCATTTTCGCCCAAAACGTAGTAGATCGGCTTTCCGGAATCGGCAAGCGCGTCAAGCAGTTTCTCGACCGGAGCGAGAGAATCCTCAGTTTTTGCCGCGTCAAGAAAATCTCCGGTCAGCACAACGACGTCAAAATCCTGCGACAAGACCAAATCGATCAACTTTTGATTGCACGACCCGAATGATTTGCCGTTAAAATCCGACAATTGCAGGATGCGGAATCCGTCGAATTCGTGCGGGATCTGATCGTGCGTGACAACGACCTTGGTGACCCGAAGGGTGTGGTTCCCCTTCACGACCAGAAAAACCGCCAGGCACGCCAGCAGCACCACTGCGATAAGGACAATGAAGATCCACCGCCTTTTTTGGGCCGGTTTCATCACGAACGCGTCAATATCGTTTTTTTCCGTCTTTTTCTTTTTCGACGAAGTACGCTCAACGGCCGTTTTTTCGTTCAGGTCAAGCATCCCGTCCTGCCTTTTTCCCATGGGATCTGCCTCCTCGGGACAATTATAGCACACTCAGGCAACTGGGGACAGACCCCAGTTTTCTTGCCCGGGCAACAGGAGAAAAACTGGGGAAAAACCGGGGTCTGTCCCCCGTTGCCTTCGTTGTCTTGCCCCCGGTTAGGCCACAAAAACTTCCGGTTGACATTTGCGCCACTGCGTTGCAAAATACACCCATCGCAGATCAAAATCAGCAGCATTTACATCATTGTTATGGGGGTTGTCGTTATGGCGAGGAAAGCGCGTCGTTTAAGCAGCACCGGCATTTATCATGTAATGCTCCGCGGAATCAACAGGGTCCAGGTCTTTTATACCAATAAAGACGAATCGAAGTTTATTGACTATTTATCAAGAGCAAAAGACCGATTTTCATTCAAAATTTACGCATATTGCTTTATGGGCAATCACGTTCATCTGCTCGTTGAAGAAAGTGAAAGCGGGATGATCGGCGCATTTATGAAGCTGTTGCTCGTGTGGTACGTCGCTTGGTACAACGTTGCCCATCATCGATGCGGCAGCTTGTTTCAGACGAGATTTAAAAGCGAGCCGGTGGAGGACGCGGCTTATTTTCAGCAGGTCGTGCGGTACATCCACAGAAATCCGGTCAAGGCCAAGAGATGCCGGCACGTCTGGGAAACCAGAAAGAGCAGTTATCATTTGTATTTTGAAGAAGATCCCGGGGTTATTGACCGTGACGAGGTCTTTGAGAAGTACATTGCCCGTGACGAATTTGAAGAGTTCAATGATTGCCCCGCGTTGAACGGATTCGACGATTCGTGCATGGATCTTTCGGAGCAGTTGCCGTTCAAAATTACTGACGAGCGCGCTTCGAGGCTGATGGCTTGTGTCGCGGGCTTTCCAAATTTGATGTCCTTTGAAGGTCTCGGCATGGATCGGATTTTTGAGTTGGTCAATCAATGCCGACAACGTGGGCTGTCGTTCGGGCAGATCGCCCGTGAGCTCGGCAAAAATAAAGGGACAATTTTCAAATGGGTCCATTCGTATTCGTAATGGCCGGTCGGTAACTCTTCAAATCCAGCTTTTCGTTGAAAGATCTCGGCTTTTTGGGCTTGGGTTTTTTGCTTTTTTTATTTTGGGTCGGTCTGGTATGACAAAAACCGATGTATGGTGAGACGTGTGTCTATCTCCCTTCGTTAATTTCGGCCGTAATTATCGATGCTTTTCGATTATCATCCACTTTCGCTGTATTGCTTACTCTCGTTTTTTTGCTTGAGATTCTTTTTTCACCCTCTTTATACGATTTCAAAGCGCTGAAACGTCCCAAATTTGCATGTGATTGGAAAAATGTGATACAATCACAAAGGCGGTTAAACGGGGGTCTGTCCCCGGTTGCCGCCACGTTGCTACCGCTGCTCCTGAAAGGATGATGGGAATGGTTTTGACAATCGATATCGGAAACAGCAATATTGTCCTTGGCGTTTTTGACGATGAGTCGTTGCTGTTCATTTCACGAATTTCGTCGAATATTGACAAAACGTCGGATGAACTGGCCGTTATGATAAATGAAATATTCACGATCAGAGGAATTGACCGCCGCGAAATCGACGGATCTATAATGTCGTCGGTCGTGCCGGCATTGACGTTGCCGATGGCGCAGGCGATCCGGCTCGTGACCGGAGGGGATCCTCTTGTCGTTGCCCCGGGCATCAAGACGGGGTTGAATATCAAGATCGACAATCCGGCCCAGCTTGGCAGCGACCTGCTGGTCGATTGCGTTGCGGCGGCGGCAATGTATCCGAAGCCGGTCATTGTGGCCGATATGGGCACGGCGACGACACTCAGCGTCGTTGACGAGGGCAACAACATGCTCGGCGGCGTCATTATGCCGGGCGTCAAGACGGCTCTTAACGCGTTGACCGCGAAAACCGCTCAGCTTCCTCAGATCTCGATCGAGTCTCCTAAAAAGGTGATCGGTACCAACACGAACGATTCAATGAAATCCGGCGTGGTCCTTGGCAACGCGAGCATGCTCGACGGTATGATCGACCGCTTTGAGGAGGAGCTCGGGAAGGAAGCCTTCGTCGTGGTGACCGGCGGGCTTTCGGGCGAGATCTGCAAGCACACGAAAAGGAAGGTGCTACACAACCCGAATCTGCTCTTGCAGGGGTTGTATATATTGTACAAGAAGAACAGTTAACTTTTTTCGGCAATGTGGAAACGGGGGTCTGTCCCCCGTTTTTTTGTACCATTCCCTGGGGGAAACGGGGGAGGGAAACGGGGGACAGACCCCGGTTTCCCCCAGTTTCCCCCCGTTTCCAGGTCTCTACCTATATTAGGGCCTTGAAAAAAATAGCGGCCGGATATAAAATAGACAGGCAGGCCAAGGCGCGGTTGTCCGCCAGATTCCGCAAGGAACGGGCAGGACCCTGCAGGAGCGTCGAACGTCTGCGCACTTTCAGACGTTGCATCCCGGCGAGGAGCAACAGTAAGGAGTAAAAAATGGATAAAAAAGTCAAAACGCTTGTTGTCACCTCTGTGCTTGCTGCGCTTGTTGTCATCCTGCAGCTGATCGGAGGAATTCCCATCGGCCCGTTTTCGATCACGTTGACGCTCATTCCCATTGTTGTCGGAGCAGTTACGCTTGGCCCTGTCCCGGGGCTGATACTCGGGCTTGTTTTCGGCGTTGTCGTGTCGATCTTGTCATTGACCGGCAAGGATCCGGGCGGTCAGATGGTGTTTGCTGCCAATCCTTTTGTCGCGTGGGTGATGTGCCTCCTTAAAGGGGCGATGGCCGGGCTGCTTCCGGCGCTGGTATTTGAACTTGAAAAGAAAAACAAATATTCCGCCGAGCTGACCTGCGGGGTCATGGGCGTTTTTTTGTTCCTTGGAGGGTTCGGCATCGCAAATTATCTGAACGGCGGCAGCGACGGAACTCCGGCCAAGACCGGGGTCAAGGTGGCTGTGACGATCGTTTTCGCGCTGGTCGCGGCGGGTCTCCTTATAGGGTTGTACAAGATGTTGAAGACGGGCAATTCCGCTTATTATATGGCGTCGATCGTTGCGCCCGTCGCTAACACGGGTATTTTCGTCGCGGGAATGCTGCTTTTCTTCCGGCCTCTCCTCCAGAGCTGGGCGGGCGGCTCCAACGTAATGGTCTACGTGATCACCGGGCTTTGCGGGATCAACTTCCTTATTGAATTTTTTGTAGCAGTCGTGTTGTCGCCGGTCGTCGCGGCAATCGGCAAATATGCCTCGAGAAGGCTTTGAGTTTCGAAATCGTTTGGAACTTCAGGGTCAACAGGGGTCAAAAAGTGGAGAAACCGGGGACAGACCCCGGTTTCTTCGATTTCTTCAAAGGTTTCAAACTAAAGAAACGGGGGTCTGTCCCCCGTTTCTTTAGTTTTTTCACCCTGTTCTATGGCAGCCCCTTTTAGAGACTATTATGTTACACTATAAAGTTACTCAAATGTGAGAGATCCGAAGCACTCCGGTCTGTGGTAATCCGGATGAGGCGCGGTGACGTTGTGCCAGACAGAGTAATACGGTTCTGCTGCATCGTCACAACACGTGTAAAAATTGCAGCGCAGAACATCGCCTTGACGCGGTGTTCTAAAGTTCGGGGCGTAACGCCTGATAAAACTAAACGGAATGCGATAAGACACCTCCCAAAAATCGGTCTCAATGCGTGTTGACGCACGGAAAATGTCGGTCTCACCCGCCAGTTCCGTCAACAATCTGCTTCCCTTTCTTGTGCCGTTCTCGCTGAAACCGATATAAAAGACGCCGGCGGGATTGACCTCGAAATTAAAATATTGGTTGCTGTCGTATATTGGGGCAAAGAAGAATTCGAGGCAAGAGTCACAGCAAACAGACTCGCCGAATTCCTGACGCTGGCACAATATCGACGATGATCTTTCGTAGGCGCGCATCCGCACGTAAATGTTTTCAGAGTCGTATTTCAATTGTGCCGCGGCAATATGAACCGGATCGTCGGTCTTTTTCCATGGCATAACGTTTATTTCGGCAGAGGGACAAAATTCCTTTTGAAACGGAACGTCGCCTTTTTTACGTTCGTATTTAAAAATCATTCTAATCGATCCTTTCAACTATATATGAACTCGGTAAAAGCGGAGCAGGAAGAGTGAAAAACCCAGGACGGAAACGGGGGACAGACCCCGGTTTCCGGGGGTTTATTTCTGAAGGAAACGGGGGTCTGTCCCCCGTTTCCTTTGTCCCCCGTTTCCTTCATTTCATTTGTTCCTCGGTCGCCCGTTTCCTTTAGTCCTGCCCTTTCATGATCCAGTACTCGTAAGCGTCGACGAGGGCGGCCCAGCTGGCCTGGATAATGTCGCCGGACACACCGACGGTGCCGAAACGCTTGCCGTTGCCGATGAATTCGATGAAGACGCGGACTTTCGACGCGGTGCCTTCGCCGGAGTCGATGACGCGCACTTTATAGTCGACAAGGGAGATGCCGAGGGTCTCGGGGTAGAAATGGGCCATTGCCCGGCGGAAGGCGCAGTCCAGCGCATCGACGGGACCGATGCCGTTGCCCGCAGTTATCTCGCTCTGGCCGTCGACGGTGAGGTCCACTATTGCCGACGCGGAATACGGATTGCCGGTTTTTTCGTCGAGAGTGATCACCTTGTAGCCGTTCAGCAGGAACGCGGGCCTGTACTTGCCCGCCATTCTCCGCACCAGCAGCTCCAGCGACGCCTCGGCGCTTTCGTACTGGTACCCGTAAAATTCGCGCTGTTTGAGTTCGGCGAGTATCTGGGAGGTCAATTCGCCGGTGACGTCGATCTCGCCGATCCGGCTGATTATTTCCTGCATTCCGCTGCGGCCGGTGATCTCGGAAGCCAGCAGACGGCGCTCTCCGCCGACTTCGGCGGGGTCAACGGCTTCCATGACGCCGGGCTCTTTCAGAACGGCGTTGATGTGGGTGCCGGCCTTGTGGGAAAAGGCGTTTCGGCCGACGAAAGGCGCGCCGGATGGCAGTTTTACGCCGATGATCTCGGCAAGTTTGCGGCTTTCGGGGGCCAGAGAACGCATTGACGCGGCGGAAATGCACTTTTTTCCGTATCGAAGTTGAAGATTCGGCACAACAGTGAAGAAATTTGCGTTGCCCGCGCGTTCACCGACGCCAAAAAGCGTGGTGTTGACCAGTTTCGCGCCGCACGTAACTGCCGTCACCGTGTTCGCGTCCGCCATTCCGCAGTCGTTGTGCGCGTGGATCCCCACGACGACGTCAAGATCTGCCTCTTTCAGCATGTTCCGGACAACGTTCACGGTCTCTTCCACCAGGCGCGGGTCGGCGGTGCCGTTGGTATCGCACAAAACCACCATATCCGCCCCGGCCTCGGCCGCAGCCTTGACGCACCCCAGCGCGTAATCTTTGTCGCGGCAATACCCGGCGAAGAACCCCTCGCAGTCGAAGACCACTTTCTTGCCCGCCCCGCGCAGGAACCTCACGGTCCTGTCGATCAGGTCAACGTTCACGCCGGGCTCCGTTTTCAGTACTTCCCGCACGGACAACAAATCTGTTTTTCCGTAAACGCACACCCGTCGGAAAGGCGTCTCGGCCAATGCGGCCAGCAGCTGGTCCTCTTCCGGATCGAGCCCGACCCTGAGCGTGGCGCCGAAGGGCACGAATTCCGCGTTTTTGAACGGATAACCCACGATCTGCCTGTAAAATTCGTCCTCCTTCGGGTTGGTGTCAGGCATGCCCCCCTCGATGAACGGGATCCCCATATCATCCAGCGCGGCAACGATCTTGATCTTGTCCGACACGCTCAAAGAAATGCCCGGACTCTGTGATCCTTCCCTGAGAGTCGTATCGTAGATAAGCACAACGTCATCTTTAGTAGTCATCGGCAATTTTCCTCCTGGGAAACGGGGGACAGACCCCCGTTGGATGGGCAGGAAACGGGAGTGGGAAACCGGGGTCTGTCCCCCGTTTCTTGCCCTGTTCCCTGCCCCGGATCCCGGTTTTTTACACTTAAGTTATTGTGTCATCAGTTGAAGATATAAGGCGAATCTGAGATCGACGCCAACCCGCGGTCCAGGGCGACAATGCCGGTGCGGGCCATCTCGACTACGCCGTAAGGCCGAAGCATGTCGAGAAGAGCATCGGTCTTGCCGCCGTCGCCGGTGAGCTCGATGGTCATCGCCTCGGGCGTGAGGTCGATGATCCTTGCCCGGAAGACCTCGGCGATCTGGATGATCTCACCGCGCACGGCGGCGTTGGCCCGCACCTTGATCAGGGTCAGCTCGCGAGAGACCTGAGAGTCGCTCTCGAGAACTTTGACCTTGTGGACGCAGACGAGCTTGCCCACCTGGAAAATGATCTGCTCCAGGACGCGGGCGTCGCAGTCGACGCGGACGGTGATCCTTGACTGGGAAGGCACGTCGGTGGTCCCCACGGCCAGGCTGTCGATGTTGTAGCCGCGGCGGCTGAAAAGATTCGTCACCCTCGCCAGAACGCCGGCCTCGTTGTCCACCAGAATCGAAATGGTTTTTAGCATCTCACACACCCCTTAAAATTGTCCTCACATCTATGACCACGGGCTCCCGGGCGGCAACGGCCTTTCTGACCTCTGCCTCCAGTTCCGCGGCTGACCGCACCCTGGCTCCCCGAAGCCCGAAGGCTCTGCAGAGCGCGGAAATATTCAGTTTCATGCCCAGCGACGTCTGGCTGTAGCGGCGCCCGCAAAGCTTGCGCTGCATCTCGTGGACCATGCCCAGCTGGCCGTTGCGCAGTACCACCACGATCAGAGGCAGCCCCTCGTTCCGCACGGTCGACAGTTCGTTCAAATTCATCAGGAAGCTGCCGTCGCCGGTAAACAGCACGGTCACCCGGTCCGGAGCCGCGATCTGCGCGCCCACTGCAGCACCGAGCCCGAAGCCCATCGTCCCCAGCCCGCCGCTGGTGATGAACCTGTCCTCCGGTTCGAAGCGGAAATACCGGGCGGTGTAAAGCTGGTGGCAGCCCACGTCCGTTGCCACGGTGATCCCTTCTCCCGCCGCTCTGCGCACGGCGTCGAAAATATCGGCCGGGTCAACGTATCCTTTTTTCACGGTCCGCGTTGCCGCGTCGATCTCATCGTTCTCACCCGGCGTTTCACGTACGTCAACTCCGCAGCACCAGGGCTTTCGCTCCCCGATGCCTCCAGAACGCGCGAGAATGCCCCTCAGAGCCGCTTTCGCGTCCCCGGCAATATACACGTCCGCCCTGACCACCTTGTTGATCTCGGCCCTGTCAGAATCGATCTGCAGTAACTTTCTGCCAGAGGCCCCGAACTCCCTGAGGTCCGCCACTTTATTGCTGAGCCTTGCCCCCACCACGATCAGGAGGTCGCACTCATCCGACGCAGCTCTGACCCGCGCGCTCGCCATCTGCCCCAGCAGCCCGAAATTCAAAGGATCGCCGGAAGGCATCAATCCCGTCCCCATAAGAGTGTGGCACACGGGGGCGCCCAGTTTCCGGGCAAGTTTCGTGATCTCGCCGCCCGCGCCGGAAGCCACCGCTCCCCCGCCGGCAATTATCAGAGGCCGCTTCGCCTCTTCCAGCAACCGCACCGCGCCGTCAACGTCCTGCCCGGCCATTCCGCCGGATCCAGCGTCAACGTCCTGCCCGGCAGTCACGCAAGCCTCAGCCTCAACTCCTGTGTCCAGTCCGCCGCACTCGCCGCGCCCGCCTAAGGGCGTATCAAGCGCGCCACGGGCACCCTGCGCACCGATCACATCAGGCACATAAGGCACGATCCTCTCCAGGGCCTCACCGTATACCGGATCGTCCCCCTCGAGCACGTCTTTCGCCACGTCGATCAGCACCGGGCCCTTCCGGCCGCCAAGCGCGATCCCGAAGGCCCTCGACATAGCATCCGCCAGCATCGCCGCCGAACGCGCCGCCCAGCTGTGCTTCGTGACGCCCAGCGTCATGCCAACGATATCGACC
The DNA here is from genome assembly GCA_016287565.1 of Clostridia bacterium. Lineage (GTDB taxonomy): Bacteria > Bacillota > Clostridia > UBA1212 > UBA1255 > UBA1255. Next base: position 6,115 of record JAEFAM010000044.1, on the reverse strand, counting down.
TCCTGGAAAGAATCCGTCCCGATAAGCGCGTGCTCCACGTTGCCCGTGATGAACACCACCGGCACGGAATCCATAAACGCGTTTGCGATACCGGTGACCAGATTGGTCGCCCCGGGGCCGGACGTGGCAAAGCAGACTCCGATCCCGGCAGAAGCCCTGGCGAAGCCGTCGGCGGCGTGCGCCGCGCCCTGCTCGTGGGCCGTTCTCACGTGCCTGATCTCTTTTCTGTGGCGGTACAGCGAATCGTACAGCGACAGCACGGTGCCTCCGGGATAACCGAATACCGTTTTTTGCCCCTGTCTGATCAGTGCCCGGACGATAAACTCAGCCCCATTCATAAGCCGCGCTCTCCTTCAGTATCCCGCCGTACTTCTCCCCTATTATCCTGAGAGTCACCGTATCGCCCTCGGCGATGCGCTTCTTCATCGACGGAAGACGCATGGTGTGGGAATCGACGTACTGCATATTGTAGACCTTGCCGTTGACGCACAGATAAGTATTGTCCGTCAGTCCGGCTCCGTGTATCACGTATTCGTTTGCCGCCTCGTCGAATTCGATCTCATAAATGGCCAGATCCGTAAGGCCCAGGCTGTAGTCCGGGTTCTCGAAAGAGGCGGTCTTGGGTTCGTCGAACATCTTGTAGTACTGGATCTGCTCGAAATACTCCTGGTAATTATCGCTGCCCCGGTACAGGCGGTGGAAACGGTTCATAAAGGACCCGGTCATATTCAGCCAGTCGCAGATGTACGTGCTGAGCTCGTTGAGTTCGATCACGTCCACCTCTTCTTTCGGCAGCCCGAAATTGTTCCAGGTGTAGAAGTTCACGGCAAATCTGTTGTCGGTGGTGATGCCGGGCACGTCAAGGGCGAACGTGGGCAGATGGTCGCTGTACATAACGATGAGGGTGGGTTCCTCCCGCTGCTCGAAATATTCGCATATCGCCCGTATATGGCCGTCAAGTTCTTCCAGCTGGCTGATATAATACGCCAGCTTACCTTCCAGGCTTGAATCTTCGACGCCGGTTATCTCCATCGGATAGTCTTTTTTATCGATCGATTTGTACGCGCCGTGGGTCTGGACGGACACGGCGAAAACGAAATTGTTGTCGCTTCGTGAAGTGTCCAGGGCCAGTTTGATCTGATCGAGGATGATGGCGTCGTTGGCCCAGATGGCCCCTTCTTTTTTTTCTACCCCGGACATGAATTCGTAGGACGTGAAGCGCCTGAAGCCGAGATTGCCGTACACCTGATCCCGCTTGAAGAATTCTCCCTGGTAATCGTGGATGCCCACGGTGTCGAAGCCGTTTTCCTGGAGATATCTGGGGAATGAATCGATGGGCGTTTCGTTGATGTATAGCATATACGGATTGTAGCCGTACGGAAGGTTGTCAAGGCTCAGCCCGGTCAGGAATTCGAATTCGCTCTTCACAGTCATGCCGCCGTAAATAGGCACTTCCACGCTGCCCGAGGTGTATCTGTCGGTCAACGACCGCAGGAAAGGTATAGGGTCTCTTTCGTACGTAACGCCTTCGGCCACGTAGGGATCCATAAAAGATTCCATCTGGATGACGATTATGTTGAGCCCGTCGATCTCGTTGTCCTCTCCCGCGTTCCCGGATTTCACCACGTTCCTTATCACGTCGATTATTTCCTCTTCGTTGTACCCGGAAGGCCTGGTTTTCAGCGTGCGGTAACCGGTGGTGATGAAGCTGTAGACGTAACCGTTGCGGTCGAACAATTCTCTTGACGATACGGCGGAGAAATCGAACCAGGGCAGGAACGTGGAAAGCAGGCAGCACACCACTCCGGCAAACATAAATATCAGGGAACTTACGATCACGGGTTTGGAGGCCTTTTCCCTCATATGCTTCTTCCCTTTTACGATGAGGACAACGATGAGGACAACGACGGCGGCGACTCCCAGGATGATGGCTATGAGCCCGAACACTCCCAGGATGTCAACGGCGGCGGAGATGCCTTCCAGCGCCTGGAAAACGTCGGGGAAAAGCACCGGCTCGTAGGTGTTCATGTTCTTTATCATAGAGGCCACGCCCAGCGTGAGCCAGAACACCACGTAGATGACTCCGCCTACCACGGGGCGCCTTATCCAGAGCACGAAAGAGCCGAGAGCGGTGAAATAGAGGAGGTTGCAGGCCAGTACGTCAGGCTGCACAGGAAGGCATTTGAAGGGCTTTATGAAGCTGCCTGTCTGAAGTATCTCTATAAGGAACAGGAGCAGCAGCGAAACGTATAAAAGCATGGCGATCCTGCGGATCCAGGGCGTGAACCGGTTGTTTTCAGACGGTTCCCTGCGGTCTTTCAGGACGTATACCGCTGCCGCCGCGGCGATCACAGGTACCACCGTCACCAGGGACTCGATGATCCTCGATACGGAGGCGCCCTGCCACAGCAGCCACAGCGCCGACATGAACAGCATAAGGGACCGCCTGTACGGCGTCAGGCAGACAGGAAGCGTGAACAGCGTGAGGGAAAAGGCTCTTATCAGCACGATGACCGGGACAAGCAGGAAGAATACGCCGTTGAGCTGGGAAAAGCTGCCTGTGACAATAAGAGATATCACAGCCATGCCGAGATGCAGGGCGGCGAACTTCAAGAGTTTGCTTTTTTCATCATAGGTGAGAGGGGTCGCGCCTCCGGGCTCGGCTTTCGTCAACGTTATGACGTTCCGTCCTCCGGCCTCGGTTCCCTTTTCCCTTTCCGTTTCCTTTTCCATTTCTGTTTTACGAAGCTCAAACTTTACGAAGCGCAAACTTTACGAAGCGCTGATCTTGTCATATTTGGAGTAGTCCGTTCCGAAGGTCTCCACTCTCACGGATTCCATCACCACATCTGCAAGTGGCTTGTCGTTGGCGGGGTCGGTCTCCACTTCGCTGATGGCGTAGACGATATCCATTCCGGAGGTGACTTTGCCGAAAGCGGCGTAGCTGCCGTCGAGCCAGTAGGGCGTGCCTACGCAGATGAAGAACTGGCTGCAGGCGGTGTCATTGTATTTCGACCGGGCCATGGAAATGACGCCTGGCGTATGCTTGAGGTCGTTTTTGACTCCGTTGGCCGAGAACTCGCCTTTAATGGTGTAGGACGTTTTGCCGTATCCGTCTCCGTTCTTGTCGCCGCCCTGGATCATAAAGCCGGAGATCACCCGGTGGAATATGAGCCCGTCGTAGTAGCCGCTGTTGGCCAGCGTGACGAAGTTGCTTACCGTGATGGGGGCAACGTCGGGGTAAAGTTCGATAGTTACCGTGCCGTAGCCTTTGATCACCATCGTGACGACGGGATTTTTCTTTGGCCCGCAGCCTGTTAACGTTCCTGCCATAAGAACCACTCCTAAAACCAGAATCAAAATCGTATTTACTATCTTTAATCTTTTCATTTTTTTCGCACTCCTTAGCGTCGTTATGCGTCTTTCTTTTCGCCGTTCGCCGCGCTTTTTGCCGCGCATTTTTGCCGCGCTTTTTGCCGGGATCCGTCAGGTGTTGTAATAGTTGATCAGGCAGCCGGACAATATTATGTCTCTCTCGGAAGCGCTGAGTTCGCCCAGGGCAAACCGCGTTTTTTCTCTTTTTCCTTCTACGCCGGCGCGTACGATCTCCGCGTCAACCAAGGTCTCCCCCTGCGCTATGGCTTTCCTGATGCCTCTTATGAGGATCCGGTCGCCGGTCGCCGGATTCAGTTCGTCAAGAGAGTCTGTTATCAGCGGCAGCATGCCCCAGTTGATCAGGTTGCTTCTGTATCTCTTGGTGGCGTACGCTTCGGCAACGTTGGCCGCGCCGCCCAGCACTTTCTGGCAGGAGGCCGCCTGTTCCCTGGCGGATCCGTCTCCGGGCTTGCGGGCGCATACCACGCTGCCGATCCGGGTATTCGCCGCCAGGTCCTTCCAGTCTCCGAATCCGTCGTACATTGCCGCGAATCCGGGCGCGGTTTCGGCTGAGTTTTCGGGCTCGCTGCCTGCTGCTCCGCAGTTGCCGGTGTATCCGGCCCTCTCCCGCTCCAGTTCCCGTATTTTAAGGCTTCTTCCGACGTATTCCGGATCTTTCCGGGACAGGGCGAACCGGGACAACCTTTCGGGGTTTGACCGGTATGACGAAGTCTCGCCGCTGGGGATCAGTTCGTCGGTGGTGGTGACAGGGTCGGTGATGACGGAAGCCACGTACAGGAGGATATTGTCCGTGAGCGGCCCCATTTTGGGCCAGTCGGCAATGTTGGGCCCGAATACCAGTTCTTCTTCGGGCATGGGGCGTCCCCAGCCGTTGTACACACGGTTGTCGTATATTTTTCTGTCAAATCTGTATTCTTCGGAGGGTTCCGATGCGTATATTCCGTCGATGCCCTCGATCTCCGTTGCCGGGGTCAATCTTCCTCCGTTTCGCGAGGTGGCGGCGATCGATGCGGCGTCCATCAGCGCGACCCAGGCGTTTTGTCCTTCGCCCGGTTTGGAGCCTTCCCTGTTGGGGAAATTCCTGGTGGAGTGGCGGATGGAGAATGCGTTGTTGGAGGGTACGTCTCCGGCGCCGAAGCAGGGGCCGCAGAAGCAGGATCTGATCGTGGCTCCGGCCGTGGTCAGGCTCGATAGCGCTCCGTTTTTCATCAGTTCAAGGTATACGGGCTCGCTGGCGGGATATACGGAGAGAGAATAGGCGTCGCGGCCGATGCTGCCATCGCCGATGATGCCGGAAGCGCGGCAGACGTTTTCGAATGTGCCGCCGGAGCAGCCTGCGATGACGCCCTGGTCGACGTAAACGTTGCCGTCTCTGTATTTTGACGTGAACGATCCGTCTTTTATCACCTTCCCGAACTGTTTTTGCGCTTCTTTTTCCGTCTCCCGCAGGATGTCCGGGGCGTTGTCGATGAAGCTGCGGACGGTATGGGCGTTGCTGGGATGGAACGGCAGCGCGATCATGGGTTCGATCTCCGACAGGTCAACGGTGATGAGGGCGTCGTAGCGTGCCCCTTCTTCCGGGGCCAGGCGCGCGTATTCTTCGCCGCGGCAATGTTTTTCCAGATATCGCCTGGTGCGTTCGTCCGTCTGCCAGATGGATGACCAGCAGGTGGTCTCGGTGGTCATTACGTCGATGCCGATGCGGAAGTCCATACTGAGGTTGTCAACGCCCGGGCCCACGAATTCCATGACTTTGTTTTTGACGAAGGCGTTTTTAAACGTTGCCCCTATGAGCGCGATCGCCACGTCCTGGGGACCGACGCCGGGCCTCGGTTTTCCGGTGAGATAGACGCATACCACTTCCGGGTCGCTGACTTCGTAGGGCCTGCCGAGCAGCTGTTTTACGAGCTCGGGGCCGCCTTCGCCCACCGCCATGGTGCCGATGGCGCCGTATCTGGTGTGGCTGTCCGATCCGATGATCATTTTTCCGCATCCCGCGAACATTTCGCGCATGTACTGGTGGATGACGGCAACGTGTGGCGGAACGTAGATCCCGCCGTATTTTCTGGCGGCCGACAGGCCGAACCGGTGATCGTCTTCGTTGATGGTGCCGCCCACCGCGCACAGCGAGTTGTGGCAGTTGGTCAACACGTATGGCACGGGGAATTCTTTGAGGCCGCTGGCTCTGGCAGTCTGGATGATGCCTACGTACGTTATGTCGTGGGAGGCCAGCGCGTCGAATTTCAGCGACAGTTTTCCAACGTCGCCGCCTGCCGCTGTCAAGTGGCGGTCGATTATCTTCCGGGCAATAGTTTTTCCCTTCGCCCCGTCAACGCGGTCAATGCAGTCAACTATTTCCGGTCTTCCGTTTTTCCATATCACAGGTCCGTCGTACAGTCTGATCATTTCTTCGTTTCCTCCGTTTGAAGGCCTCCCGTTGTTACGGAAACCTCCATTGTTATTTTAGCACAATAAAGGGCGGCGGCGCAACGGGGGCGCGAGGCGCCTGCAACGGGGGACAGACCCCCGTTGCAGCCCCCAAAAAACGGGGGTCTGTCCCCCGTTTCCTCAGGTGTTTTTTGTCTCGGGAAACCGGGGTGTGTCCCCCGTTTCCCCGGGCTTTTTGTTTTCGGGAAACCGGGGTCTGTCCCCCGTTTCCCGAGGTGTTTCGATCACGCGCAACGGGGGTCTGTCCCCCGTTGCGCACCACGTTGCGAGG
>JAEFAM010000123.1 GCA_016287565.1 Clostridia bacterium | reverse complement strand
CATTCTGCTTTATCTGCGCAGACAGCAAGGCAGTCTTTTTTCACCCAGCCGCAATAGGACCCGTATAATACGAAGCACCACCCGCCGTCAAGGCTTTCGTGCAATACCACTGCGCCCGTAAGGGGCATCACTTCGGCGCTTATAAAATCGTTGCAATACAGTTCGTCTATGTCGCCGGAAGCGAAATCATCCGTGGGAACGATCATCGCCAGAGTCCGCTTCACGCAGATGCAATACTGGGGCTTGACTTTTTCACCGATCCGGTCAAAGGAGCAATTATTACGGAGAGCGTCCCAATAAGCGCCGTCAGGCGTACTGCCGTTGACAAACACTGTCCCGCCCTCTGCCATACGGTCGATATAAGCCGGATCCGCCAGCGCCCTGACCGCGCTGCCGTCAAGCTCGTCAGGCAGATCGTTCATCATCAATTTCAAAGTCCTGCCTGCCGCCTCGTCGAAATAGGCAACGTACAAAGGGTTGTTATAAAGATAGTCCTTTATTTCTTTTTCCGTAAACAGCAGTTCGCTTTCCTCGCCCGTCTTCCAGTAACCGGCATAAAGCATCTCCCGGGACGTGCCAGGCACAAGATCTACGCCGGACAGTTTCTGCTCCGCCTCGTGCTGCTCGTTCAGAGCCCTTTTAGCGTTCATGGATGCGGCCCGCTGCCGCTCGTCCCTGTCCTTTTGAAAAAAGGCCCCAGTAAGGAACGCGACGGCCGCAAGGACCAGACAGATTATGATATTAAGAAAGATCCGTTTTTTCATTGTCACCATCCCTCATGGCAATTCCGCAGCACAGGAAAAACAAATACGGGACGCCCATTGCCACCGAGAGCACGTAGGGCCCCAGTTCGGTGATGCCGGTCAGCAGCACTCCGGCGGCTGCGGCCATCAGATATACCAGGCCCAGGTCCTGATCCGGCGCGAAAGATCTGACTATCCCGTTCCTGCACCATATGATTAGCAGCGCGACCCATATTATGAGCCCTATCAGCCCCATCCTTCTGAATACCTCCAGCAACATGGTATGTGCGAAAGGCATCGTAATGTCGTGGCGCCCTTCATAAACGCCGTTTACCACTTCGGCGCTTTTTACCGAAATGCCCAGAAGCGCGCGCCTGGGCGTCTTAAAGATCAATTCTACGCTTTTTTCCCAGACCAGGCCTCTGTCCGTAAGCGTTTCCACGTCTCCTAAATTCCGCTCATATATGAGTTCCACGTTGTCCAGCATCTGCTGATCTCCCGACGCCTTGGCCGCAACCGATACGGAGGCTCTGTATATGTGAGTCGGTACCATAAACAGCAGCACCGCGGACAATGCCGCAGCCGCCGATACCGCAATTGCCGCAAGTATCCTGACGATCTTTTTAGTTCCCTTTTTCGCAAGATATCTAAGGGTCAATACGAACAGGAACGCGGCCAGCGTGAATGCCAGCGCGTAATTCATCGTGCGGCTGTCGTTCATCCCCATCAGGAACCACAATACGGCGGTGGCAATACCGTAAAAGATCTTTTCGACTTTTTTTCCTTTGACGACGCCGTATATGGAAAGCATTATGGCCGTCAGGCAATAGTAGGCCATAGTGTTGGCGTTGCCCAGGCCGCACAATCTTCCCACCCGGAAGCAGCCCAGTATCCTGTCGCTTCCCGGTATCGCCTCGCGCAGCGTCAACGTGGCGTGTATGAGTATATATATGCCGATCACGCACGTAGCAGGAACGTATGCGAGCGAGAACGCTTTTACTACAGGCTCTGGCTTTTCCATAACGCGCGCGGCGCAATACAGGAAAATGAATAAGCTCCAGAGATAATACACTCGTGGAGTGAACAGATGCACCGAAAAGCCGTAATACGCCCAGGTGACTATGAAAGCGAACAATAAGAACAAAAACAGCAACCAGGCGTCGAGTTTCTTATACAGCCGGCCGCGGATCACATAATATATTATAAAAACAAAGGCAGCGGCTCCCATGATAACTAATGAGATCCTGCCCGTTTTTTCGCCAAACGTCCCGTTGTTCAAGAATATCTCAAGTGCCGCGAACAGCCCAGCGAGACCCGCAAATATTATGCTCAGTTTTCGAATGATATTCTTTTCCATAGCCGACCTCGGCCCAATTGTACCATCCGGAGGCCGTTTAATCAATCATTTATGCGTTTTTGCACGTTTTTTACTCTTTCAGGCCTTGTTAACGAATTTTGAGCCAGAAACTTTCCGTCCCGGGCTTCAGTTCGAATATGATGATAAAGCATATCCTTTTGCCTTCTCGCTCCGCCGTTTCCACCCGCACGTTCGACGCCAAGGAACCGTCGAAATGCACAACGCAGCCGCCGTCGGTACCGTCCCGGTCGATATATATCCGCCCTTCTTCGACGGCCGGTTCATATTGCGTGATCAGGCGCTCGCAAACAGATCCCTCTCCCGCATAATCGAACCGGTCGACCAGGTCAACGCCATCATCTAAAAGCTCGAAGCGTCTCAGGCAGGACCTGAGCCCGTCAGCAGGATAGGCACCGGCAATATCGAGAGAAAACACGTTGTCCGCGTACTTTACGTCTCTTGCCCGGAACGACCTGCCGTTCCCTTCGGAAACGCCTCCGAAGGTGGGGACGTTGTGGCCCAGCGACGAACATTCGATGTAGTCCGTATAGCGGCGGGAAGAAAAATATTGACGGGTGTAAGGACCGGCACCCAGGTCGCAGATGAGTTGACGGCCTCCCTTTGCATATATGAACGTGCCCACGTCCAGCTGATTGTGCTCCTCACAATTATGGCCTCCCTTGGCCGCGAAACCGTATCGAGGCGTCCTGCGTATGTAGACCTGAGCGTCTTTCTCGAAATATTCGCAAAAATCAGGTTCCGCGTCAGGCCTCATCAGTTCTGGATCGAGCCACGTAAACGTCCTCAAAGAGGAACAGAAACGGGCGCGGGCGTCCACGAACGAATCATATTCAGGAGCGGGCACCTGCACGTCTTCGGGATATTCGTGCTTCAGGTAATGAATGATCCCAAGAGGACAGGTATATCTCTGCCCGGAATCCGAGAAACTGACGCAGCAGCTGCCGGACAGTCTGACCTTTTGCATATACGTGGCGATCGCCCTGACCTTCGGGTCCTTAAAATGATCCACCGCCCCGCCCGTAAAGCGCCTCACCATATCGGAATACACCGTAAAGAAAGTGAATCCGTAATTCCAGTATCCGCAGCCCTCGGTGCATATCCCGTCGTCTCCGAAACCGTTCAGATAATGCTCCATGCATTTTTCAATGACTGGCAGCTGGTCGTTGAAAAGTTCGGGCCTCATAAGCATAAAAGTGCATGCGGTGGAGCCTGCACAGACTGCGGCCCAGTTGCTGGTGACGTTCTCCCAGAGATACCTGTGATCGGACGTAAGCGGCGAGCCGTCAATAAAAGGCCTTATTATGCGGCGTTCGATCTCCACCCGTATCCTGTCACGGATAAGTTCGTCGAGCCTGTCCCCCAGGAAGCAATATATCTCGGAAAGCGCAAATCCG
>JAEFAM010000122.1 GCA_016287565.1 Clostridia bacterium | reverse complement strand
CGCCGGGGATGTTCTCGGGATCGCTGGAAGGCGGAAGCGGCTTTGGAGACTTCGTTGGTGCGGATGAAATCCGTATAATCCTCTCCCTTGACGAAGACTCTCTGCACGCCGTCGACGTAACGTACGTCCAGTTCGAAATCTTCCAGGAGGTCGATGAGCGCCTTCTCGTTGCCCTTGTCGGACCAGCTGCCGGAAAAGTCCACGCCTTTTTTGATGGCGTACAGCCCGAATGAACGGTACATCGCCCCGGTATCCAGATAGAGGAAATTCAAATCGGCGGCAATGGACTTCGCTATGGTGCTCTTTCCGGCTCCGGAGGGTCCGTCCAGCGCCACGCTGTAATAGCCTTCTTCACGTTTTTTCGTTTTTATAAACATCTATCTTCCTCCCTGAACGGTCATATGACCCGGTGGCCAACGCCGATGGACATTTCGTTGAGGTGGAGCATTCCTATGCCGAAGAACAGGCAGACGCTGACGTGAGGGCCGCTTCTGGCGATGCCGATCTTTCCGCCTACGTTAAGGCCTATGGCCTTGTGCATGATCTGGGAGACCGCTTCTCTGGCTGCTCCCGCCACGGCGCCTTCTTCAGTGTGGGACTCTCCTATGAGGCCTTCGCGCTTGGCGGCCACCACGGCTCTTTCGATGATCTTGGTGATGGAAGTGATGAAATCACCGCCGAAATCCACGCCTGCGGCAAGTATCTCCTCTTCCCGGAACCTGGCGCAAAGCTCTTTCTCTTCTTCCCTGGTCTTGGTCAGGGCAACGCGGATCGCCGCTTCCACAACGTCTCTGCTGCTTAGCATAACGGATCTCCTTAAAAATCTTATACGGCAAAACAAGCTTCCCGCGGACCGCGCCGCGCGTAAGATCATATTGCCGTACGCTCATTTTATCACATACCGGAGTCAAAAATCAATCGGAAGTCGAAAAGGCAAAAAAAGTCAGTTGTTCTTTTTGCCGTAGAACGCGCCGCACACCGCTCTGTACGGGCAAAATTCGCAATGATAATTCTTCGAATGGTCCGGTTTCGGTGCCGCCGTGAAAAGTCCGGAAGATATATTCTGCCCTGTTCCGGCAATGACCTGGTCTACTTTTTCGGAATAATACCGGTAATCGTCGAAGGAAGGCCGCTTCTTCCTCTTTGAAGCGCTGACAACGCCGCTGTCGGTCTCGCCGTTGAGGCCTTTGAAGACGCTTTCGGAGCCGATGACGATACCGTCCATCATAAACCGCTTATCGATATTGACCGGTGCGTCCGAAGTGGCTTTGGTCCTGGTCTCTCCCGATTCTATGCCATCTCCGAATATGAAATAAAGGCCTGCGCCGGGAACGACGGAGACGCCGGGCGTGCGGATCATCGACGCCACTTTTTCCCTGGCCTCGGACGTGCCGGATGCGGCTTTCATATAAGTGATCAGCTGGATGCTGAGCCCCGCTTCCACGTCGCGCATATTGACCGTTTTATCGGACGATTTGTAGTCCACAACGCTCACGTATACGCGCTCTCCGTCGGAAAAGGCGTCGAGCCTGTCTATCTTGCCCTTGACGTAAATATTTTTAGTTTCGTCGGTCAATGACTTTACCGTTACGGGGGGCAGCGTTCCTCCGCCTCCGAAAGTGCATTCGAAGGCCAGCGTCTCGAACCGTCCGGTCCTGTACTGCTTCCCGACGGCTTTCAGCACAACGGAGCAGAAGTTCTTGAGGCGCTTCATTATGAGCTTGTTCTTTTCAGAATAGACCAGATCGAATTCAGGATACTGTTCCCCTGCCGCCTCGTCGAAAAAGCCGTCGGCCAGTTCTTTCGAGCGCCGTTCCAGCTCTTCGTCGGTAAATTCCAGATCCCGCTCCCGGAACATCACTTTTCCGCCTTTTTCAACCACGGAATGCATTATGGTGCCCAGATCGGTGGCCATGAATTCTCCCTCGTCGCGCTCCTGGGCGTTGAGGCCGTAGTTAAGTACGTACGCCATGGGGCACTGGTTGTAGCTCTCTATCTGTGAAACGCTGAGAGTGGGTTCGTCGGAAAGCCTCAGGAGCCTTCCGGACAGGTCCGGGTCGAGCAGGAAAGCTTCCGCAGCGTTCTGTCCCTCATGAAGATCGGCTGTCGCCGTTCCCGCCTCTTCCTGCACGTCTGCGCCCATGCCGTAAGCGCCTTTTACTTTCAGCCCGGGAACGGAGTTCAGTATGCGTTTTATGACTTTCGGAGAAGGATAAGCTTCGTCGTCGCCGCTTTTCAGGGCGTACGAAATATATACGTGGTCAGAGGCGGAGAAAAGTGCGGAATAGATCATAAACAGCTCTTTGTAGGCCCTGTTAAGGCTGCTGTCCGCCAGGCCGATCCCCGCTTCTTCCATTATCTTCCGCTCGTAATCACGCAATATGCCGCTGTCGGTGACCTCCGCAGGCATGACGCCTTCGTTGACGCCCAGCATGAGCACGGCCCTGGGAGCTCCGATCCTTGACCGGCCGGTGCCTGTGACGCGGACGCAGTTACGCTCCTGGGGAATGAATCCTATCTCCAGCCCTGCGAATCCGGTCTCGACGTAATTTTTAAGAGTTTCCGCCAGCCTGTCCCGGTCAGGGGAAGGCCTGTCCTTCATAAGGTCTTTTATCATGGCGAGGGTGTCGACGATCACGTTCCATATCCTGCGGAATTCTTCCGCTTTTACTGTGTGACCCTCACGTTCCAGTGCTTCGCTTTTCTCCCTTGCCCGCGCGTCCAGGCCTATCTCTTTAAGCAGGGCCGTCAGTCCGTCCACGGCGCTGCCGATTCCTTCGCTCTCTTCGAACACGGCCTTCAGCTTCAGGTATAAGTCGTATAACTTTCTTAATTCTTCCTGATCGCACCTTCCGTATTTGCGGGAGCCGGACATATTGTGGGAAAGTATGTAATTTTCCAGTTCGTCCTGGCGGGACCTGTCGTTGACGATCATGCCGTTTTTCAGAAGCGAGATCACGTCGTCGCGGTCCATATCGTAAATGAACACGTCGAGCATTGCCCTGACCGTCACCACCGCCGGGTTGGAATATATGTTTTTCGTATCGTCGATAAAATACGGAATGCCGCGGGCGGCAAAAACGGGCCCGACGTAACCCGAATAGTCGCTCACGTTTCGCACCGCTATGGCAATATCCGAATACTCGTAACCTTTTTCCGCCAGGATACGTATCTTCTCCGCCGCGCTCACCACTTCCGAATAAGGGTCTCCTGCGGCAACGATCTCCAGCGGGAATTCCGGATCGTCCCGGGCGCCGCTTTCGAACTGCGTCAATATCTCCGGCTTCAGCGCCGTGTAAGACCTCTCCAGCGCCTCCAGGCAACCGTTCCTGTACGAAAACGGTACGGCAGGCAGCTCCGCCATATCCCTGACAACGACGCCGGACCCACAGTCCACCGCCGTTTCCTTAAGCTTGTCGAGAGTGGCGTCAACGGCACGGAACACCGGTTCGCTTTCTCTGGAAGTGCAAAGGCCGATCGTCACTTCGGCCCCCGATCTCAGCATGCAGGACACCAGCGACAGCTCCGCG
>JAEFAM010000121.1 GCA_016287565.1 Clostridia bacterium | reverse complement strand
GTTTTGTCAGAGCGGTCGCGGAAGAGCTGAAAAACAGGAAATATCTCTGCTCCGACGACCTGGAAAGGATCCGCCGCACGGCGGAACCAACCGACGGCAGTTGCGCCTGATGTTTGAAGCGATACGCCTGAGAAAAGAGGTCACAATAACGGAGATGAATATTATGGACAAACTGACCGAAAATGACGTACAGTGCATCCGGAAAACTATCGGATACACTTTTGACAATACTGCTTTACTGAAGCAGTGCTTCCTCTCCGCAGCCGCAGGCACGGGCTGTGACCCGGACGGCCTTGTCCTGCGCATGATAGGAAACGAAGCACTGAACCTGGCCGTCATCAGTTTCCTTACCGAAACATACGGCGGGACGGACATAGGAAGAACTGAAGAAACGAACGGCGGAACATATGTCAGAGCAACTGAAATAATGAACGAAGGGGCGGACGGCGAAATCGCCCGCAAGACAAATCATTCTGAAGACGAACGTTTCTACCGTCTGAAGCATCCCGAATACCGCTCGGGCAAGTTCCGCGACGGCGACTGTTCAGTCATTATCGGGGAGATGCGCCGGAGCGGGCATCTGACCCGGTGCATAAGGAGTCTTGGTCTGTCCGGATATCTGAATGCCGGCCGTGATAAACCTGAAGCCGGCCCGACCGCCAGCCATGATCCCGACGAGGACCTTCTCAAGGCCATACTCGGCGCGGTACTGCTCGATTCCGGCTGGAATCTGTCCGCGGCCTGTTGCGCGGCCGGCGTCCTGATCGATATTGAAGCCTTCTTCTTCGGCAAAGATACGGACGGGGAAAGATATATCGGGATCATCCGGGAATGGTCGCTCTCCAAAGGATACGGTCTGCCGGTCTATTCATACTCATATTCCGCAAACGGGGACTGCGAATGCGAACTGTCCTTCCCTGACAATAAGGAGCTGCACTTTGGCGGTACCGCCCGGAGCGCGGCTTCCGGAAGAAGGCTCGCGGCCCGGAACGCTTATCGGCAACTGACCGATTCGGGTATGATCGTCAACCGTCTGAGAGCCATCGCGGGGCCTCCGGAGCGCGACCGGGCGCCGGAGCAGATTAAGATGCTTGCCGATGCCGGAATGATCGCAGAACCCGTTATAAGCCTCACCGAGGGCCTGGACTGCTACGGTCATCGCAAGTGGAACTGCACCGTGAGCGGTTCTGACTGCGACCGTTTCTTCACCGTCAGCGGAACGGAATCCAAAGACGACGTCGTACGCGAATGCGCTTTTGAGTATCTGAGTTTTATAATGGGCGAATTCGAACTGAATGATGACTGAAGAAACGGTAGCCGGAATGCAAAAAAAGCCAGGGGTCTCTGCGTAGAAGGTCTCCGGTAACCGGGTTGCCACTCTCACTCGCCCTGGTACATAAAGTATACCACAGATACAAAATGCAGTCATTTTTTTCGATAACATGTAACGAACTAAATCTGCTATTATCCCCTCCTTAAGTTTAATTCCCGCTTGACTTTTCGTCCCGGTTTTGGTACAGTAATATCAACAAAGGTTTGCTGGAGGTAATGATGTCAGGACCGGAACCCAAAAAGCTCGCACTGCTGAGAATACTGCAGATCCTCGAGCGGCACAGCGATGCCGACCACCCGCTGACCCAGGAGGACATACTGCGGCTCCTTGAGTCGGAGTACGGCATCATCATCGAGCGGAAGGCGGTCGGCAGGAACCTGTCGCTGCTGAGAGAGGCCGGCTTTGACATCGAGAGCACCCGGAGCGGATGCTGGCTTGCCTCCCGGAAGTTTGACGATACCGAGCTTCACATGCTCATCGACTCGGTCCTCGGCAGCAAGCACATCCCCGCCGGTCAGTCGCGGGATCTCATCGAGCGTCTCTGCTCGATGTCGAACAGGTATTTCAGGCGCCACGTGAAGAACATCCATATGGTAAACGAGTGGGACAAGACCGAAAACAAAAATCTGTTTTACAACATAAGCGTAATAGACGACGCCATCGACGCCGGCCGGATGGTCGAGTACGACTACAACAAATACGGAGTGGACAAGAAGCTTCACAAGTCGTCGTTCCAGCGCGTGACGCCCTATCAGCTGATACTCCACAACCAACGCTACTACCTCATGGGCTACAGCAGCTACTGGGAGCATATGATCTATCACCGGCTCGACCGCATAACCGGCATCCGCGTCTCAGACCGCACCGCGGTCCCGATCAGATCTGTCAAAGGCTTTGAAAACGGCATCGACTATTCCAGGCTCACGACCGCCATGCCTTACATGTACGCCGACGAGCCCGAGCGGGTCACCTTTTACGCGGACGAGTCGGCCGTCGATCAGATCGTCGACTGGTTCGGCAGGGGCGTGACCTTCACGAGAGAGGGCGGGCGACTGATCGCCAGCGTTCGCTCGAGTCCGAAGGCCATGCTCTACTGGGCCGTCCAGTACGCCGACTGCACCGAGATCATCGCCCCGGAGCATATCAGGTCGCAGGTGCAGGCGTTTCTGGAAGTAGCCGCGAAGAAATACAGAAAGGACTCCGGTCAGCAATCGAATCAGTGACCTGCCCGGAGATCGGTTCGGATAATAAAATGGATATTTACAAGTTCAAATCCGACGCCATTAGAAAGGCTGAGGATATCTCAGGGAAAACGTCCCTGAGAACATGATAGAATAATCAAAAGCTACTATTTAAAAACGGAAAACTGACACGTTTCAAAAATGGAATCACACTATGGAATCGACAAAAGTATTGTTAACCGAGGTTAAAAACAAACTCATTAGAAATATGAACCATGATGGATTTGATAAAAACCAAAATGTCATCGGGCTCCTCGGTAAAGGTTACGATGAGCTATCCATGTGCAAAATTCTTTGGTTCATACTAAACTATAAAACTGACAATTGCAAGCCCTTCCTTTCGAGTTTTATTGCTAATGTTTTGGAATTGTCAGACATAACCGGCACGGAACTTAATACAGCATTCGCATACAGAGAATACTACATTCCAAAAACCGGGCGAAGGATTGATCTTGTTATAAAAACAGCCCGTCGTTTTATTCCAATTGAAGCCAAGATCTATTCTGATGAACACGATAACCAATGTTGTGATTATCTTTCATATGCCCGCTCTCTTGACCCCAATGCATCTCTCTTTTTCCTGTCGATTGACGGCAAGCTCCCAGATACAGCAGCTTTGTCCGATGACGGCGAGGTCGCAAGGCATACTAGAGGAATCAGTTGGCAACAGATTTTGGAATGGCTGAAAGAGGAAAGCGAAAACGATTCACCAATTCAAGGTGTAATCGAACAATACTGCAAAGCGCTTGCTGTTTTAGTGAATAAGGAGCAAAAAGACTTTTATATGGAAATAGACAAATTGATCAATTCGCCCGAAGAAATAAAAGCAGCAATTGTTATTGAGAAAGTCATTGAGCAAAAAAAGGAACGGCTGCTTTCTGACTATATCGATGGAATACGCAATTCTTTGAAAGGTGACGATAGGTTTGACCTTGACCCTCGTTTGAACGAGCAATTAAATAACACTGAACGAATATCTTCATATTACTCTTTCAAAAAAT
>JAEFAM010000120.1 GCA_016287565.1 Clostridia bacterium | reverse complement strand
GAAGGCTCTATGGTCGTGGTAGGAGATACGCTCTATGTTTACTGTTCCTGCAACGACAGTATGGGCGACTTTACGAAGGTCTACACCGCTGACGCGAAGGACCCCAACTGGCCCGCCACGATGAAGTACCGCGGTATCATGTACAAGCACGACAGTGCCGAGGACAGCTGCGACGTCAAATTCGTTGACGCGTACAACTGCTTCCTTTCCGTTGCCACGGCCTCCCGTTTCAGCGACAAATGCTACGTCCATATTATGACGTCCTTTGACGGCCTGTTCTTCAGGGAGGAGTCGGTCCTGAGCCATTCCAGGAAGGATTCGTTGATCCAGACGAACATACACAATATGGGCATCACCGGCGACGCGCTGGGGCACATCGACATCTTCAACACGCAGCAATATATAGGCTACGCCTACCAGCCTGCGGGCTTCGACTGGGGCAACTGGCCGACCAGATTGACGCCCATCGTTTTCGTGGGCACGGACAATTACGCCCATCCCGAGAACGTTATTTCCAGCAACGCCAACGGCAACAAGAATCTTGACAAAGAGCATACGCCCGACGTGTCGCAGATCAGAGCGGAGTACTCCGGTTCGAGGAACGTGGAGGTCAAGGACAAGTCGAAGTCCTACCCGATCACCATCGCGGCGTTGACCAAAGCCGGCGGCCGGTACGAGTTTAAAACCGAGGATTACAATAAACTTGAATATATCTATGACGAGACTAAGCTCAGCGTCGACGCGAAAAAGCACTCGGTCAAGCTGCTTTCCGACAGCGTGGAGAGGCTCTACGTCAAGTACAACGACCTTGTGTGCGAGATCGCGGTGGTCCCGGCATATCTGGACAATTCGGCGCCTGTGGAATTCTATCCCGAAGTCGACACGGTGACCTTCTATTTCAGGAAGGAGCGCAAGCAGCCGGCGTTCATCGCCAGGAGCGCGCGGAACGAATATCTGATGCTATGGGGCAACAAGTCCAGCATCACCGACGCGAATTCGAAGGATTATCCTGCGGCGCTGGCCAACTGGAGCCAGGAGGTGGAACTTTCCGGCTGGGATCCCGAGATCATTTCGGTTTCGGCCAACGGGCAGATCACCCCGAAAGGTGTGGGCGAGACCGTGATCGTCGCGCACTATATGGGATTCGAAGCCACGCTCAAGGTAGTCGTGCTGGATATGGGATGACGTCTAGAATTGCGGATAAAGCGAAAAATACAGCCTCGTCGGTCGATCGGCGAGGCTGTATTTTTATGCGTTCATATTATCGTACGAGCGGCGGTCAATTGCCCCTGCCGAACAGGTAGCGGTCGATGCCTTCCATTGACCTGGTACCGTGCCACATATGCGGCCCCACGAATATGTCGTGGCAGAGCAGCTCTTCGTTGCCGAACAGCCTGTATGCGGAACGGACCTGCTCCACGTAGGGGATGACGTTGCCCAGGCCTCCGGACCCGTTCAGCGGATCGGCGTCTCCGGTCTCGATGACGAAGGGGCGCGGCGCGATAAGCGATCCGATATCTCCCACGTCGAAATTCTCCCACATATGAGGGATGTAATTGCAGGAGCAGTTGTACAGTTCGAGCAGCGCCTGCCTGAAACCGTAGAAATATCCGCTGCAGGCTGCGTAAACGATGCGATCTTCCAGCGCCGTGAAGTACAATACCTGCAGTCCGCCACCCGAAAGGCCGATGCATCCGATCTTTTCCGCGTCAACGTCCGGCTGCTTTTCGACGTAATCGGTCAATCTCATCAGGTCCCACACCCACATTCCGGCAACGCATTGACCCAGCGGCAGCGCCATGAAGTTGAGGTAGTAGCACGAACTGCTGAGCCGCGCGGCTGCGCTGTCGTTTTGCATATTGATCTCGCGCCTTTCGCCGAATCCCCGGGCGTCGGGGCAGAACACTATTGCGCCTTTTTTCACCGCCTGGACGCCGTAATCGTACTGGTGCTTCTTTATAGACTCGGCAAGTTCCGGGAAGAACCCGTTGCCCGCCACCGCCTCTTTACCGCAGCTTCCGTGGCCGTGGGTGGCTATGATCGCAGGCCGCTTTTCGCCCGGGGCTAGTCCGTCGGGCACGAGGCGGTAGAATGTCATAATGACGTCCGGCTCGGTTCGGATCGTCCACTTTTCGCGTGTGTACCCGTCCATTTGTTCGCTCGAAATGAGCTCCGGATCCGGCGCGCACCGCTCCATGCGGTCAAGCCCCAGCAGCAAACTGAGTTTGTCCCTGGCTTTTTCTTTCCAGATCTGGTATTCAGAAAGCGTGCGGCAATCCATATGCATCGCAGGCGTCTGTCCGCCCATCATGGCAGAGAAGTGGGGCAGCGCTTCGTAGTATCTGTACGGTCTTGTCGTTTTTTTCGATTCGGTGGATTCGCTCATTTCCGGTCCCTCCCGCGCGGTGATCGCGTGTCGATTTTATATGGTGACTATATTATACACGAAACGTATACGGTAAGGTCAAGCCTTTTGCTACGCAGGCATAGGGCAATGCATGACGGAGTGGGGGCAAATATGCCTCGATCTGAACTAAGGCTCTGAGGTTTCTTTGTTTGTGCTCATATGTTCGTCTCGAGTAAAGGCGGATTCCGCTTTTTCGAGGGAAATAAAGAAAAACGCAAAAATCCCTGACGTTTATGTTCATTTTACCGGCCTCGGTCGCCTGCACCTTTGCGTGTTTCGAGGGAAATTAGAAAATACGCCATAATCCCTGACATTTATGCTCATTTCCTGAGTCATCTGTGGTTAAGAATGAAAGATATCGTTTCACAGACAGCGCCGGTCGGATAACGATTCGAGGGAATTGTCGGAAAACGCTAAAACCCTCGAAATTTCGTTAATCACCCCATTTGAGACAGCGCCGCGTAGCTCCAAACGGCAAAAGCCGGGATATGAAAGTGTTCTTTTCTACGAGGTTATGCTACAATAGGCAGTGAAGAAGTGCATTTTGCCACGCTGCTTATAATCATACCGGTCACGTATTGACGCTGGCTGTCTGCACCGGCCCGTCGTTTGCCGAAAGGGGAGATACAATTGGAAACGCTCCGGAACAAGCTTACGAATATGCGCCCCGGCGGCGCGGTGGGAGAGATCCTCACGGCCAACGAGGTAAATTGGGTGCAGCGGATATTGACCGACGATCCGAATCTGTTCGGCGCGTTCGACGATCCCGAGGGCAATACGTTGAACAAAACTATGTGGCACGGAGAGTTCCCCGGCAAGCTGCTTTCCGGCATTGCCCAGACTTATCTGCTGCACCGGGACGAGCGTACGAAAGCCGCGGGAGACCGGTTCGTGGAGGCGCTTAAAAAGGCGCAGCGGGACGACGGTTGTCTGGGCCCCTGGCCGGAAAAGGCGCGTTTCGCCGAGGACGTTAAAGCGGATCCGGGCGCCTTGGGCAAGTGGGATACCTGGGGCCATTATCATTGTATTTACGGACTTCTTAGATGGTATCAGGTGACAGACAGCCGGGACGCTATTGACGTGGCGGTAAGGGCGGCGGACTGCGTTTATAAATATTTTATTGACGGCGGGTTCAGCATCGCCGCGCAGAAATGGGCGGAATGCAACCTTGCCGGCGGACA
>JAEFAM010000043.1 GCA_016287565.1 Clostridia bacterium | reverse complement strand
TCCTCGGTGCTGAGGATCGCGCGCATATTGCTCCGGGTGGTCTGAGGCCGGGGCGAAGTTATCGCGATCTTCTCGCCTACGAGAGCGTTGATAAGTGTGGATTTTCCTACGTTCGGTCTGCCTATTACCGTAACGAAACCGGTCTTGTGCGCCATACTTCCTCCAAAATGAATCGTCCGCCGTTAAAACTGTCCGGGGCTGTCTGCCTTTTATCTCCCCGCCTGTTATTACCCTGTTAATCGTCTCTGGTTATACCCAGCCCCCGGAGCATCTCTTCCTGGAGCTTTTCCATCATTTTCGCATCCTTCTCGGTCTCGTGGTCGTACCCCAGCAGATGCAGGCAGGAATGGGCCGTCAGGAACGCGATCTCCCTTTTAAGGCTGTGACCGTATTCCTCCGCCTGACGCGCCGCTCGCTCAACCGAGATAACTATATTTCCCAGATCCGCCATATCCGTGTCCGGGTCGATATCCGCCGCTCCGACTTCCGTCTTTCCGTTCTCGAAAGAGAAGAACGGGAAGGACAATACGTCCGTGGCCCTGTCGATCTGCCTGAACCGGCTGTTGTACTCCTTTATGGTACCGTCGTCCGTAAACAGCAATTCCGCGCACAGCCCCGAAGCCCCCGCCCGAAGGGAGCTGGTTTCGATATCGCTGTACTCAGGGCCGCAGGCGGCTCTGAACACCGCGGAGCAGGCGGCGTATATGGCTTTGCGTTCATCTTCCGAAACGTTCCTGAAAACGTTCCTGTCTCTGGAGATCCTGAGAATGTGCCTCATATCTTACGCTCTCTTTTCGTTCTTTTCGCTCTTCTCGTACGCTTTTATTATCTTCTGCACCAGCTGGCAGCGCACCACGTCGCGGCCCGTCAGATTCACGAAACCTATCTCGTCGATGCCTCCCAGTATCTTCTGGATGCCGGTGAGGCCAGAAGTCTTGTCCCTGGGAAGGTCTATCTGGGTCACGTCGCCCGTGACCACCGCCCTGGAATATTGACCGATGCGGGTCAGGAACATTTTGAGCTGCTCCGGCGTGGTATTCTGGGCCTCGTCGAGGATGATGAAGGAATTGTCCAGCGTGCGTCCGCGCATGTACGCCAGAGGGGCTATCTCTATGGCGCCGCGCTCGTAGTTTTTCTGATATGCGTCGATGCCCATGATGTCGTATAGGGCGTCGTACAGAGGCCTCAGATAGGGATCCACTTTGCTCTGAAGATCACCGGGCAGGAAGCCCAGTTTTTCACCCGCTTCCACCGCGGGCCTGGTCAATATGATCCTCGACACTTCGTCTTTTCTAAAGGCCGATACGGCCATTGCCACCGCCAGGTAAGTCTTGCCGGTGCCCGCGGGGCCGATGCCGAAAGTGATCAGGTTTTTCTTGATGGATTCCACGTATTCCGCCTGGCCCAGTGTCTTGGCCTTGATGGGCCTGCCTTTGGCCGTCACGCAGATGCCGTCGGTGGTATATTGATTGACCGACTGGACGCCGTTTTCGGACACCAGATCGCAGAGGTATGCGGTAAGGCGGCGGTTGACTGTCTCGTTGTCCTCCGAAAGTTTCACGAGGCGCCGGACAACGGCTTCCGCGTTCTTTATATTCTCTTCCGCGTCTCTGTCGTACCCGTCGGAGGAAAGCACTATCTCCCCGTCCGCGTTCAGCGAAACGTCAACGCCGAAAGCGTCTGAAATGACTCCAATGTTTTCGTCGTTCTGACCGAAAAGTGCCGAAGCGTCTTCTATCTTCAGATCCGTTATAACGTTTCTCATCCGGCCGCACCTCCGCCGTCTATTTTATCACATGTCCGCCCCGATTTAAAGAGCACCAGCAGGAGCCCCGCCGGGAACAGTATGGCCGCGCCTATGCCGATCAATATATTTCCGCCCGTCAGTCCGGACACCAGACCCACCAGCCCCGGCCCTGCGAAACAGCCCAGGTCTCCTGCAAGCGCCAGCAGCGCGAACAAAGGAGTTCCAAACCCTTTCAGCCTGCCGCTGGCCAGGCTGAAGCTCCCGGGCCAGAAAATGCCTACCGAGAAGCCGCAAAGACCGCAGAATACCAATTTCACGAGCGGCACCGGCACCAGTATTATGCCGGCGTAGAGCAGTATACAGGCAGACACGCTTACGGCCATGTATTTGCGCAGCGACAGTTTTCTGCCGGCGGTGCCGAATATGAGCCTGGAAGTTCCCATGGTGACCGCGAACATCAGAGGCCCCACCAGGTCGCCTAAAGACTTGTCGATGCCAAGCCCCGCCTCGGCAAATGCGGAGACCCACTGGGCTATAGACTGTTCCGCGCTGCCGGAAAAGAACATCATGGCGAAGAAAAGCCAGAACATTCCGGAAGTCAGGAGCCGCTTCATCACCGAAGGTCGATCCCCGGACCCGGTCTTAGCCTCCTCCGCAGTTTCCGCTTCGTTGACGCTCATATCGGGTATGGGCAGTTTTATGAACAATAGCCCCGTGGCCAGGGGCACTGCGGACCAGGCGAGGGCCAGCAGCCGCCAGTTGGCGACGCCGAAGAATATGAAAAACAGCGTCGACAGCAGCACTACGCCTGCGTGGCCCCAGCAATAGAACGAATGCAAAAGGCTCATCTGGGCCTCTTTATGGGCAGAAGGTATGGCGGTTATGAGCGGGCTCACCAGCACCTCCAGCAGGCCTCCTCCGCAGGCGTACAGGAACATGCATATCATCAGGCCGGGAAAGTGGCCCGGGACAACGTCGGGCAGCCAGAACAGGCAGGCGATGCCGGAGAAAGCGAATGCGTGGGCAAGTATCATCGACGCCCGGTAGCCGATGCGGTCAACGAATTTGACGGATATCAGATCGACGCAGAGCTGGATCACGAAATTGACCGACGTCAGCAGCGTCAACTGCCCCAGCGTGATCCCGAATTCACGGGAGAATTCCACGAAAAGCAGGGGCACGAAGGTATTGACGATGGCCTGGACAACGTACGAAACGTAGCACCCTGCGGTTGTGGCGCGGTACCGACGGCCCGGATCGGAGGCGCTATCATTGCGCTGAGAAGCGTCGTTCACGGCTTCATTCATATGCTTCCTCCGTGACCGAACCCAGTTCTTTTTCCGCCGCTTCCGTCCTGGTGAGTATCTCCAGCATCTCCCCGTCAATGGATTCCTTTTTTCCGTACAGTTCCGCCAGTTTCACGTGGTCGCTGGCAATGGCAGGATCGGACAGGGCACGTTCCGTTTCCGCACCCTCGCGCTCCAGAGCCTTTAGCCTCTCTCCCAGGCGCTTGAGCTCGTTTCTCAGCTTGTTAAGCTTCGAGCGTGTCTCTTTTGCTTTCAGGTATTCGTCCTTTCCGGTATTGTTTCTGGTCTGGTTCTCGGCGCTGCCGGCTGCAGGCTGAGCCGGAGCGTAGTCGGCGATATTTATCTCTCTCGTCATCAGGCGGGAGCGGAAATAGCGGTCGTGGGACACGGCGATGATGGTGCCTTCGAATTTCAGGAGCGCCTCTTCCAGCACTTCCCGGGAGGCGATGTCCAAATGGTTGGTGGGCTCATCGAGGAACAGCAGCGGCTTGTGCTCATAGCTGATGAAAAGCAGCTGTAGCCTCGACTTCTCGCCGCCGGAAAGGTCGGAAACGTCCTTAAACGCGTCGTCGCCCCGGAAACCCATTGCCGCCAGCGCCGAGCGCAGTTTCAGGGGGCTCGTGAGCAGCGCGGAGGGCTTGCCCGTATTGACCCGGTCGTACAGCATATCGAATACGGTGCCTTCTCCGGAAACGTCGGAAAGATCCTGGGCGTAATAGGAATAGCCTGTATTGACGCCGATGCGGAAACTGCCGGAAGCGTACTTCTTCTCCTCGGGGCGGAGCTTGCCCGAGAGCATCCTGAGCAGCGTGGTCTTGCCTGAACCGTTGGGTCCCGTGATGAACACCCGCTCCCCTTTATGGACCTCGAAAGAGAGGCCTTGGAACAGCGGGTTTCCGGGGTACGCGAACCCCAGCGAATCCGCGAACAGCACGTCTTTTCCCCCGGGCACGTCTATCTCGAAAGTCACCGCAGGAGGATCTTCCGGACCCGCGGGCTTTTCGATCTTTTCCATACGGTCGAGATATTTCAGCCTGCTTCCCACGGCGATTATGTTCCTCTCCCTGTTCCACTTGCGCTGGTTCTCTATAAACGCGTTGATGCGGGCGATCTCTTTTTGCTGCTGAACGTACGACTTTCTCTGGTATTCCAGATCGGCCTGCCTGAGAGCCGTGTACGCGGCGTAGGGCGCGTTGTACAGAAACGCTCCCGCCTTTTCGATGAGCAGCGTCTTTTTAGTAACGTTGTTCAGGAATTCTCTGTCGTGGGAGATCACCAGCAGCGTGCCGGAGTAGTCGTTTAGTTCCCCTTCCAGCCATACGCAGGTGTCTTCGTCCAGGTGGTTCGTGGGCTCGTCAAGAATCAGTATCTTCGGCTTGGTCAGCAGCAGTTTGGCGATGGCCAGCCTGGTCTTCTGGCCTCCGGACAACGTGGATATTGTCCTGCCCAGGTCGCTTTCTCCGAACCCCAGGCCCTTTAGGATGCTCCTGATCCTGCTCTCGTAAGTGAGGCCGCCGCCTTCGTTATACTGTTCGTAAAGCCTTGACAGTTTTTCCGACAATACGTGGCCTATGGCTTCGGAATCGCCGAACCGTACCATCCTGCTTTCGGTCTCGCTTATCTCTTTTTCCAGTTCTTTCAGATGGGCGAAAGGCAGCATGAACTCGTCGTATATGGACAATTCGGAATCCAGGCCGGAATCCTGCCTGAGATAGCCGATATTGCCCCTCGCGAAGGAGTGTATGTGGCAATCGCCGGAGGTGGGCAGGTATTCTCCCGTGAATATTCGCATCAGCGTGGTCTTGCCCGCGCCGTTGGAACCGATTATGCCGATCCAGTCACCTTCGGATATGGTGAGGTTCACGTCGTCAAGGATAACGTCGTCTCCGAATGCCATCTGCATGTTTTTACATGAAAACAGTATCATGCCGTTTCCTCCCCGGCGTCGTAGATGTCCTGGCGTCCGCTCATCAGGCAGGCCGCGTTGACGTAGAGTGCCCCCATCGAAAGCAATATGCCGCCGCATTCGTTGAGCGTGGATCCGGTAGTGAATATGTCGTCCACCAGCAAGATCCTTGACCCGTACAGTTTTACGGAGGGATCCAACGGAGAGAAGCGCGTTTCCGCCTGGCGAAGGGCATAATTGCGGCTGCTCGTCATCGTATTGCCGGTCCCGTCATTCCTGCGAAGAAGCTTGCGGAAAGGAATACCGGAGGATTCTGACAACCGCCTGGCGACAAGGCCGCTCTGGTCGTATCCTCTCACCGCGAACCGCTTGCCGCCCACCGGCACCCAGGTGATAACGTCGATATCATCGTACCCGCCGCTGACGGAAAGGAAGTTATGCATCAGCGTGGCAAAGGGGCCGCACAGCCATTCTTCGCCGCTGAACTTGTACCTCAGCATGGCCTTTTTTGCCTCTCCGGAATAGCGCATGGGCACGTACAGTTTCAATATCTTTTCCAGCGCTTCGTGGGGCAGCACGTCTGCTTTTTTGTAAAAGAGGTCGAGCCCGGCGCATTTTTCGCACACTCCGGCTTCCTCTATCCTGCGCGGGTCCGCGATCCTGCGGCAGAAGGGGCATTTTACGGGAAATAACAGGTTTTTAATATATCCGTCGCTCATATTCGTTTTCTGGTCGGTCATATATGATATTTAGCGCGCCTTGCGTTACTGTTCCTGCCACATCGGAAGATCTTCGGGAGCCGCGTCAAGACGGAGGCGCCCGGTAAGGCAGGTGTAGCGCTTCTCCTCCGTGTTGTTGTCCGTCATCGTTTTTATGTATTGACGGTCTCCCACCAGCACCACCATCTTTTTCGCCCTGGTCACGGCAGTGTACAGGATGTTTCTGGTGCAGAGCCTTGACGGTATCCCGGACAGGGGCATTACGCAATAATCGAATTCGCTGCCCTGGCTTTTATGTACCGTGATGGCGTAGCAGAGCTCCAGCTGGTTCAGCAGCTCGAAGGGGTATTCCGCGGCCCTTTCTCCGTCGAAAAGCACCGTCAGCGTCCTGGTGCCCATATCGATCCGGGTTATGGATCCCATCTCGCCGTTGAATATGCCTTTTCCGGTGACGCCGCGGCTGGAGATGCTGACCCATTCTATGTCGTAATTATTCTTTATCTGCATCACCCGGTCGCGGACTCTGAAAACGGTCTCTCCGAAGGGAAGCGACCTGGTCTCCCTGCTTCGGCCCGTTCTCGAATAAGCGGCATCCGCCTCCGAATTCAGCGCCTCCTGCAGCATTTTGTTTACGTTGTCAACGCCGCATTCCCCTTTCTTTCCGGGGATCAGCACCTGTATGTCCTTCATAGGGTCAATGCCGTATGCGCCGGGCAATCTCCTGGTCACGATATCCGTGAGCGTTTCCGGCACCAGGGCGGGATCCGGGCAATCCACCATGAAGAAGTCCTTGCCGCGCCTGTTCATTTCCGGAAGCTCTCCGGAATTGATCCGCTGGGCGTTGAATGCGATGAGGCTCTCGTCGGACTGCCTGTAAACGTAGGAGAGCCTTGCCACCGGGAACAGGTCAGAGGCGATGACGTCCTTCAGAACATTGCCGGGGCCCACGGACGGAAGCTGGTCTTTGTCTCCCAGCAGTACCAGCCTGGCTCCGGGCTTCAGGGCTTTTAGCATATGGTACGCCAGCAGCGTGTCCAGCATCGACGATTCGTCGATTATCAGCACGTCAGCGTCAAGTGGGTTCGACTCATCCCGGTTGAACCTGAGCCCCTCTTCTTCTCCCGTCACGTCGTCGATGAGCTCGTCCCTGCTGTATGCGGAATATTCCAGGAGCCGGTGTATGGTGGCGGCAGAGATCCCCACGGCCTCCGCCATCCTTTTGGCGGCTCTGCCCGTAGGCGCGGCCAGCATGCATTTCAGCCCGGACAACGACAGGTACTGGTACACCGCCTTGATTATGGTGGTCTTGCCCGTTCCCGGGCCTCCGGTGATAACGGAAAAGCCGTTGTCCACCGCCGCCTTTACCGCCGCGATCTGCACGTCGTCAAGCTCGAATCCTGACTCGGAAGAGAAATTTTCGATGAAGCTGTCGAAATCTATCTTCGATTTCTTCTTTATAGGCGCTGCGGACTCCGATATCTCTTTAAGGCGGTCCGCCAGGTACTGCTCGCACATGTTAACGTACGATATGAACACGTATGTCTCGCCGTCGATGCTCCGGTCCGGATTATATTCCACCAGGGCGCCTGATAGAAGCAGGCTCGAAAGCGCTTCTTCAACTCTCGCGCGGTCGGTATTCAGTTCGAAAGCTACCGAATCCACCAGCATATCCCGGGGGAAGCACACGTTGCCGAAGCTCAGCTGGGACTGGAGGTAGTAGCGGATGAAGGCGCAGACGCGGCTGCCCGAATTCTGGTCAACGCCCAGGCCCATTGCGATCCTGTCTGCGGTCTTGAAGCCCAGGTTAGGCACTTCTTCGATCAGGCAGTAGGGGTTCCGTTTGGTCACCGCCACCGAATTGACCCCGAATTTTTTGTAGACCGACATTGCCACCCTGGTGGATATGTCCATATCCGCAAAGAATTTCAGCGTCTCGGAAAAATTGAAATATTCCCTGAAAGTCTCCCCTATTGCCAGCGCTTTCTTCTTGGTCACATTGCGGACCACAGAAAGGCGCTCGGGAGAGTAAAGTATGGTCTCGATGGTGTCTTCTCCGAATCTGTCTACGATGGCTCTGGCGGTGACTTCTCCCACTCCGTTGAACAGGCCGCAGGACAGAAACACCACAAGGCTGTCCCTGTCTCCGGGGATAGCCTTGGTGCACTTCAATACTTTAAAAGTTTCTCCGTAGACGCGGTGATCCTCCATGCTGCCGGTGAGAGTGATGAACTCTCCGGGAAAAAGGTCCGGAAGTATGCCGGAAGCGCGGATGGTATCCTCCTCGGAACCGGCACGGAATTCGATGACGGTAAAGCCGTTCTCGGGATTTATGTATATGATGTCTTCGACCCTTCCGCTTATTTCGGTAAGGCCGCGTCCGGTTCCGATACTCATGATTCCTTTCCGTCCCGCCCCGGATCAGGTCCGGAGCCGATCGTCACGCCGAAAAGAGTTGTTCGAATTCGTCGCCTTCGAGACGCTCGCGCTCTACGAGCACTTTCGCGATCTCCTGAAGCTTGTCGAGATTGTCGGAAATGAGCTTTGTAACTTTTTCCTCTTCCGTATCGATTATCCGCTTTACGGCTTCATCGATATGGGCGGCGGTCTCTTCGCTGTAATTCTTGGCGTGGCCGTAATCTCTGCCGATGAACACTTCCTCGCCTGCTCCGGTGTTGAAGATGACGTTGCCCAGTTCCTCGCTCATACCGTATTTGGTGACCATGCTCCGGGCAATGGCACTTACGCGCTCCAGGTCGGAGGAGGCTCCGGTGCTGATGTCGTTCAGCACAAGTTTTTCTGCCACTCTGCCGCCCAGCAGTATGTCAATGGATTCCAGCAGCTGCCCTTTGGTGACGTAGGATCTGTCTTCGTCGGGCCTGTGGAACGTATATCCGCCTGCATCTCCCGCGGGGATGATGGAAACGCGCTCTACCTTGTCCGTGGTGGACAGGCATCTGGTGGCGATTGCGTGGCCGACTTCGTGAACGGCGGTGAGCCACTTTTCCTTGTCCGTCATCACCTTGCTGCGCTTTTCCTTGCCCACGACCACACGGAAGATGGCCTCTTTTATGTTGGCGTTGGTGATCTTGCCGCTCTTGTCCCTGGCAGCCAGAAGGGCGCTCTCGTTGAGCAGGTTCTCCAGGTCTGCGGGAGTGAATCCGGAAGTGTTCTTGGCCACTTCCTGAAGGTCAACTTCATCGGCAAGAGGCTTGTTTTTGGCGTGTACGGCCAATATCTGCGTCCTGGCCTTAAGGTCGGGATAGGATACGGTGATCTTTCTGTCGAATCTTCCCGGTCTGGTGAGCGCCGGGTCAAGGATGTCCGGCCTGTTTGTGGCCGCCATGACGATGACTCCGGTGTTGGATTCGAAGCCGTCCATCTCTACCAGGAGCTGGTTCAGCGTCTGCTCGCGTTCGTCGTGTCCGCCGCCCAGTCCGGCGCCTCTGTGGCGTCCTACCGCGTCGATCTCGTCGATAAACACTATCGAAGGAGCGTTCTTTTTTGCCTGCTCGAACAGGTCTCTGACTCTGGACGCGCCCACGCCCACGTAAAGTTCAACGAAGTCCGAACCGCTGATGTTGAAGAAAGGCACTCCGGCTTCCCCTGCCACCGCTTTGGCCAGGTACGTTTTTCCGGTGCCGGGAGGTCCCACAAGCAGCACGCCTTTCGGGATCCTGGCGCCCAGGGCGTCGAACCGCCTGGGATCTTTCAGGAAGGACACCAGTTCTTCCATCTCTTCTTTTTCTTCATCGGCGCCTGCAAGGTCCTCGAATTTGACCTTGCTCTTTGTGTACAGCCTGGCGTTGCTGCGGCCGAAGGGTATCCGGCTGGAGCCCGTGCCGCCCTGGCCGGAACGCATGATCATAAAGAACAGGAATATTGCCAGGATGCCCAGCAGCACGTAAGGCAGGAGTCGCACGATGTACGGGGTGGTCTTGACGTCCGCCTTGTAGACCACGGGATTGTCGTTGACCCTGATCTCTTCCAGCACCAGTTCCTCGAACACGTCCGTATTGATGACCTTCAGCACGTATTCTCCGGCCTTGTGTTTTTCGCTGCCGTCTCCCAGCTCGATCTTGGCGCTGTTGCTTTCGAGCGAGATGGTCTTGACGTTTTTGGCCGAGAGTTCCGCCACGAAATCCGAGTATTCTATGGTGTTTTTGCCTACGTAATTCGATATGAGCACCACCACGAATACCACGGCGACGAATATCAGAATATAAGGCGATATTGTCTTTAACAGCTTCATCATATGTCAAACCATCACTTTTCGTATATTTCTCTCTTCAGGACGCAGAGATCCGGAAGATTTCTCAGGATCCCGTCGTAGTCCAGTCCGTATCCGATGACGTATTCGTCGGGTATGACGGCGCCCACGTAATCCGGGGTGATATCCACTTTTCTGCGCTCCGGCTTGTCGAAAGCGGTGCAGATCTTTATGCTGAGCGGCGAACGCGTCTCGAACATCTCCTTGATGTACTTGAGGGTCAGTCCCGAGTCCATTATGTCTTCGACGATGAGCACGTGTTTGTCGTTCACGGGCTTGTCGATATCTTTCAGCAGACGGACAACGCCGGAGGTCTTGGTGGAGGAACCGTAGCTGGACACTGCGATGAAGTCCACTTCCAGGGGAATGTCAATGGCTCTCACAAGGTCGGCCATGAACACGAATCCGCCCTTCAGCACGCATATGAGGAAAAGCTTCTTTCCCGCGTAATCTCTGGTGATCTGCTCTCCCAGCCGCTTCACCATCGCCTTGATCTCTTCTTCGCTGAGAAGCACTCTGTCGCAATATTCCCTAAGGTCTTTCATCTGCAATCGTCCCTCCGTAATGATATCTCTATGATCCCGCAATTGTCTTCGTTTTCCGGCGATATCCTCAAAAGTTCCGTAGCGCATGCTCCGGGGATCCAGAGCACTTCGCTGCCCAGGGCCAGTACCTGTATCGAGCTTCTTATTTCCAGGGGGATCTTCCGGTCTATCAATAATTTCCGGACCTTCTTCCGCCCCTTCATTCCAAAAGGGATGATATGATCTCCCGCCTCGATATTCCGCATCACGGGCGCTTTCCCTCCGGACCTGTCTATTATACTTATATATTTTTCTTTGTCAAAGAAGACTCTGTCTTTTTCGGCCTTGAAAGAGCCGTTCTTAAACATTTCCACCGCTTCTTCACGACTGAGAGTCCGGACGGAAAAACCTGCCTCTGCGGAAGCGCCTTTTTCCGCATCTGTTTCCGGTCCTGCGGCCTTCGGGACCCGGAACAGCAGGCCGGAATGGGTCAATACCGCTTCCACGCCTTTTCCGCATTCTGCTTTTTTGCCTTTTTCGCCTTTTCCGGCCAGTTTCAGCACACGCCTGACCACGTCCGAATTTATATCTTTTCTGCCTCCGTACGGAAGTGCTCCGTCCGCGTCCTTTACGGATGACACAGCCAGCCTGACAGCCCTCAGGGCCACGGCGCCGTGAAGCCCGTTCAAAGCATCCACGTCACGGATCAGCACGTTTCCGCCTGCCTCTTCCGCCGCGCTTTTCATAAAATCCTCGGCTGCTTTGTCCAGGAAGTCCTTCTCCTGCGATGCGATATCCGTCTGCCTCACCAGCACCGGGGCAATATCGTATCCCAGCTTTTCGTTCAGGAAGGGCAATATCTCGTTCCTCACCCTGTTCCTGAAATACGTGTTGTCAACGTTGGAGGAATCCGTCACGTAGTCCTGGCCTTTGTATGCCAGGTAGGCTTCGATGGAGCGGCGGTCGAGCCGCAGCATGGGCCGGACCGTATTGCCGTCGGAGAACGGGATCCCGCAAAGGCCGTCAACGGAGCAGCCTCTGAAAATATGCATCAGAACGGTCTCGGCGTTGTCCCCCATATTATGTGCGGTGGCAACGAACCGGTACCCGTTTTTTTCGGCTGTCTCTTTTAAAAATCCGTATCTGTATTTGCGGCCGCACTCTTCCGTGCCTGAGCCCTCCGAAGCAGAAAGCGCCGCCACGTCTTTCTTTTCGGTATAGAATTCTATGCCCAGCTTTTTCGCCAGTTCCTCCGCGAACGCCTGGTCTCTGTCTGATTCAGGGCCCCTCAGGGAATGGTTGAAATGCGCCGCACCCAGATTTCCGGGAGCCAGATATTCGTTCAGCAAAAGCAGCATGCAGACCGAATCGGCGCCGCCAGACACAGCCGCCAGCACCCTGGTATCGGGCGATATGCCGCAGTCCTTCAGCGCCGTTTCCGAGAAAACGGTATATATCTCCTGGATGTCCTGATCGATTTTTTTATCTGGATCGCTGTTCACTTCTGATAGTAACCGGTCACTGATTCGGGCGCATGCTGAGGTTCCTGAATCTGGCGTGATCCGAATCGTACATAAGCTTGACCTTGCCGGTGGAGCCGTTTCTGTGCTTCAGGATGTCAAGCTCCGCCACGTCCTTGAACTTGCTGTCTTCGTTTTTATGATAATATGAGTCGCGGTAGATGGACATTACGATATCCGCGTCCTGCTCTATGGTGCCTGACTCTCTGAGGTCCGAAAGCTGAGGGTGCTTGTCGTCCCGCTTTTCCACGCTTCTGGAAAGCTGTGAACCGACTATCACGGGCACGTCCAGCTCTTTTGCCATCAGCTTGAGGGCTCTGGAGATCTCGCCCACTTCGTTGACGCGGCTGTCCGTTCTGGTGCCGGACGTCAGCAGCTGCAGGTAGTCGATTATGACGAGCTTTATATCTTTTTCCAGCTTGAGCTTGCGGCATTTAGCCCTGATGGAGCTGATGGACACGTCGGGAGAATCGTCTATAAAGAGAGGCACGGTCTTATACTCTTTAACGATATTCTTGACCAGCGTCCAGTCTTCGCGGCTGAGGTCGCCGTTCCTGAGCTTTTCGCCGGGGATGCCTGTCTGGGCGCTGATTATCCTTTTTACCAGCTGGATGGAAGACATTTCCAGATTGAACACGGCCACGGGATATCTGTACTTTCCGGCGGCTACGTTGGCGGCGAAGTTGAGCATCAGGGCCGTCTTTCCCATACCGGGCCTGGCGGCGATCAGTATCAGGTCTGAATTCTGGAAACCGGAGGTGTAGCCGTCCAGTTCGGTAAAGCCGGAAGGGATGCCGGAAAGGCGGTTGCCGTCGTATTGCGGGTCGTTCAGACGGGTGTTCAGCAGATTCAGATTATCGAACACTTCGGGCAATACTTCCCCTATGCCCCGGTAGCTCCTTATATTTCCGCGCTGCACCAGATCGAATATCTGCTTTTCGGCGGCGTCAAGCGCTGAGCCCACGGTGCCGTCCTGGTCGTACGCCAGGCGGGCGATCTCGTTGGAAGCTTTCAGCATCCTGCGCCTGGTGGCCTTCTCCGCCACTATCCTGGCGTAATCCACCGCGTTGGAAGCCAGAGGCATGTCCGAGACCAGGGCAACGATATAGTCCCTGTCTATGGTCTTCATGCCGCCTTTGCCCTCCAGCTCGTCGGAAACGGTGACCATATCGATCTGGTCCGAGCGCGCGGAAAGGTCCTTTATGGCGCGGAAAATGCTCTGATGCTCCGGGCGGAAAAAATCGTCTTCCTGACAGATGTCGGTCACGTCAAGAAGACACTCGGGGTCTATCAGTATGGCGCCCAGCAGGGCGCGCTCGGCGTCTATGTTTTGAGGCTCGATCTGCTGTTTCATCTTGTACTTCCCAAACAGAAATCACTCCGGGATCATTCCGGTCTTACGTCGATGGTGAACGAGGCGCTGACGCCGGCGTAGATCCTGGCGGAGCACTTGTACTTGCCTATCACTTTGATGGGTTCCCCCAGTTCGATCTTTTTGCGGTCAACGTCGATCTCCTTCTGGCTCTTCAGCGCGTCGGCAACGTCCTTGGACGAAACGGCACCGAACAGTTTGCCGTTGTCGCCTACTTTCATACGGATGACGACTTCGGTCCCGTTGAGGGACGCGGCCTGCTCTTTGGCCAGTTCCAGCTCTCTGGCCTTCTTCTCTGCCTGGGCCTTCTTCTTCGCCATGGCGTCGTTGACGGCGCCCTCCGTAGCGGGCTTCACCAGTTTTCTGGGGATAAGGTAATTTTTACCGTAACCGTCGCTGACGTTGACGATGTCGCCCTTCTTACCCAGTTCTTTTATATCCTGCAGCAAAATAACTTTCATTTTTCCGACACCTCCCAATAATGATCGATTCCGTTCCGCGGCGTCAGTTCCTGATATATGATTCCAGCGCTCCGGAAAGCTTCTCTTCCGCTTCCGCCATCGAGGCGTCCTGGATGAACGCTCCCGCACTGGTTATGTGGCCTCCGCCGCCCAGTTTTTCCAATATGACCTGCACGTTGATGTCGCCCCAGGACCTTCCGCTGATGGAGACTCCTCCGTTGGAGTCGCTCAAAACGAAAGAAGCGTCAACGCCAGCAATGTCCAGCAGCCTGTCCGCGGCCATTGCCGAAGCCAGCTTCTGATTTTTCACGTCGGCAGGACAGCGGGCCACGGCAATCCGGCTGTACTTGAGATTGGCCTCCGAAGTGATCCTGGAGACCGCCGAATACATCTCCATATCGGGCTGGAAGTATTGACGCACCGATATGGTATCCACGCCTCTGGCCCGGAGGAAAGCGGCCGCTTCGAAGGTCCTGCTTCCGGTCTTGAACGTGAAATTCTTGGTGTCCACCAGTATTCCGGCGTATACCGCTTCCGCCTCTATCATAGGTATGTCCGCGTCGGGAGACATATGCCTCAGAAGTTCCACCAGCAGTTCTCCGGTAGACGAAGCGTACGTCTCTGTGTAGTCCAGCACCGTGTCTTTTATGAAATCCGCCGCTCTCCTGTGATGGTCTATGACCGCCACCCTGCCGCTGTACTCCAGCAGTTTTGGGCATTCAGTAAGCCCCGGGCGGCTGGTGTCCACTACTATGGTAAGCATGTTCTCGTCTATCAGGTTGAGGGCGTAGCTGGTGTCTATTATTACGTCGTCGTAGTCGCTGTCAGCCCTCAGTTTGCCGTAGAAAGCGTCGATGGAGGGGTTGGACTCGTTGAGCACTATATAGGCCTTCACGCCGGCGAATACGCAGGCCCTGTATGCCAGCAGCGCCGAACCGATGGAGTCCATGTCCGCCTGTTTGTGGCCCATTATGAGAACTATGCTGCTCTTGGATATCTCTTCCTTGAGCATGGAGGCCATCACCCGGGCCTTGACACGGTTGATGCTCTCTACGTCGACGTTGCTGCCTCCGTAGTAAGAGTCTTTTCCGTCTTTCCTGACGACGGCCTGGTCTCCGCCCCGGCTGAGGGCCAGGTCAAGAGCGTCTGCGGCCAGGTTGTAGTTGTCCTCTGCGTCGTTCCCGTGCGCTCCCACGCCTATGCTGAGAGTGACCTGGATGCGGTTGCCCACGGAAATGCGCTTGACCATGTCAAGTACGTTGAATTTATTCTTTTCGAAATCGGTGAGCGCCGTGTCGTCGCAGATAAGCAGATATCTGTCGCGGACGAGCTTTTTGATGACGGCGCCTGAATCGCCTTTCCAGCGCTCGAAGATCTTGGCGAGCTCCACCGATATCTCGTTGACCACCGCTTCGCCGGAGGTCTGGAATATCTCATCATAGCTGTCGACGGCGATCTCCGCCACAGCCGTGCGTTTGTCGTTGTAAAGTTTTAAGGTGTCGACCAGTTCGGTATCTTCGAAGAAGTACAGAACTATCATAAACGATTCGGGGCCGCTGTTCTCGGTCCTCACCACGTTCACGTTCATCTCGAAGACCCGGTCTCCGAATTCTACGCGGGAACTGAGGTCCAGAGTGGAATTGTCCAGTTTCCCCTTTAACTTGATGGCGTATACCGCGGCGAGCTCCTGGGTCATATTGATGGGATCCGGGAAGATCTCTTTTAGTTTTTCATTGGCCCATACGAACTTTCCGTCTTCGGTCAGGAAAGCCATGGGGATATTGAGGTCGCTGACGGTGCCCGCGGGTCCCCGGTCGATGCCGTCCGTATACACGGACAGGGCCTTGGCCCTTTTGATGCGGTAGCGTTTTCTGATAAGCAGGATGGACACGTTCAGGACAACGCACAATATAAGCAGCACCAGGCTGATGACGGCCGCGCTTATAATGCCGTTAGAGAAGCAGTAATAAGTCGCCAGCAGCAGCGAAAGGGCAAGCATTATGAAATTCACTATGGCAAGATTTACGAACCTCACCCATCTATTGTCCATACGGTTCCGATCCTTATCTTAAACAACTCCTGATCAAGCCGCAAACGGCGCCGGATACCTGGTACCCCGCGCCGCTTCGTTAAATGCATGTTACTCTTATCAATCAGCGGTAAAAGGCATGAGCGCCACGTGTCTCGCTCTTTTGATAGCGATAGTGAGCTCTCTCTGATGAAGAGCGCAGCAGCCGGATACGCGTCTGGGAAGGATCTTTCCTCTTTCGGAAACGAACTTCCTGAGACGGTTAACGTCCTTGTAATCTATTCCGGTCGCTTTATCGGCACAGAAGGGGCAGACCTTTTTCCTGGATCTGCGGACTCTGTTCATCATCTTGCCGTCGCCTTTATCCGAGCCTTCCCTTGCGTTTTCTTTCTTAGCGTAGGGCATAATAAACTCTCCTTTCGAAAAATATCCGTCTCAAATCAGAAAGGACAGCCGTCCTCGTCATTGAGCGCGAAATAGGTGCCTCCGTTATCGGCAGCCGCGTCCGAACCGCTGTTATCGTTCCTGCCGGAAGCCGTGCCGTAGCCGCTGCCGCGGGGCGAGGAAGGTTCCTCGGGGATCGGTGCGGAAGAGTATCCGCCGTCCTGGCGCTTGTTCTCCACGAACTCAAAGTCGTCTACCACGACCTCGGTAGCGTAGCGCTTCTTTCCTTCGGCGTCGTCCCAGCTTCTGACCTGGATCTGTCCGGTAACGGCAATGCGGTTCCCCTTGGAGAAATGTTTCGCTATCAGTTCTGCCGCCTGGCGCCATGCAACCACGGGAATAAAATCGGCGGTGGGCTGGTTCTCAGACTTGAATCTGCGGTCAACAGCTATGGTAAACTGGCACACTGCTGTGTTGGAAGCGGTATATCTGAGTTCGGGATCTCTTGCGAGCCTTCCGATCAAAATAACTTTGTTCATAAACGCGTCTCCTCTCTAATAAGGCAATGGATGGATCATTCTTTCCTGATAATCATGTGACGAATGACGCTGTCGTTGATCTTCATAACGCGGTCAAGCTCCATCGGAAAATCAGGATCGGACGCGAAGTCTATGATCACATAGTAACCTTCCGCGAAATCCTGAATCAGATATGCAAGTCTGCGTTTTCCCCATTCGGTCAGATTCTCCACTTCTCCGTTAGCGGCGATCAGATCCTTGAACTTGGTGATGACGGACTGAGTGTCCTCCTCGCCGAGCTCGGGGTTAAGAATAAACATAACTTCATATTTGTTCATCGATTTTTCACCTCCTTCTGGACTAAACGGTCCTGCCTTGTTTCGGCAGGACAAGGATCGTCAAATGCTATTATAACACATCGAAACGTAACAATGCAAGAAATTTTATTTTGCTTTTCGAACCGTTTGCCGAGCAGTTTCCCGAACCGTTTCCCGGGGGCCGTTTTCATGGCCGCAGGAGCGCTCAGCGCGAGGTGCTCTCCAGCATCTCCCCAAGCATGATCCTCACCTTGTACAAAAGGTCGTCGTCCCGGGTATATTCCGTGAGAGAAGGCGTAAGCTTCGATACCACGTTGACGATGGCTTCCCTGCCGACGCCCCGCTCCTCCAGCATCGACATATATGTGTAGTCGTCGATGCCGTCGCGGACAAGTTCGAGCCGCAGCGAAGAGCAGGCGCCGTCGACGCCCACTTTATTTCCGTTGTAAATGAGCGAACCGTCGCCGTAAACGTAGGAGGAAAGCCAGTTGACCGTGGCCATGTCGGTCCAGGGATCCTTTATCCCGGACCAGTAGTTGCTGCTCCAGTAAAGGAAGCCGTTGGCCCCGAGCAGGTAGTTCTGCCAGAAGATGAGCCGGTGCAGGATGCCTTCCATATTGACGTAGAGGTTGAGATAGGGTTCTCCGGGCTCCCAGCAGACGTAGGTCCACACTTCCTCGCCCAGCTTCCTGCGGTCCAGGAGCCTATCGCGAAGAGGGGCAAGGCGTTTGCGCTGAGCTTCGCTGTAGATGTTGTCGGAATCGAAGCAGAACAGTTTGGCGCACCAGATGTTAACCGACCCGAAACAGTATTCCACCGCGTCTTCGCCGGTGTACATATCCGGGTCAACGAAGAAGGGCGACACTATCCGCGCTTCCGGTATGATCTCCAGAAGATGAGCGCATTTGCTCACCAGATCCATATAGCTGTATTCGTTGGATGGCTCGTCAAGGAAGTAAAAGTAGGCTTTTTTCATCCATTCCGGGTTCGACGAGAGCTTCTCGCCCACGGCTCTTAAATAGTCGTCGCTTCCGTAATTCACGCGAAAGCCCGTGACCCGGGGGTCGCTCATATATTCGTCGGCCCGTTCGTCCAGCACATCATAAGGCAGCGAATAGGGGCTTACGTGGTGCTCCACGAGAAAATCATAATATTTGTTATAGAGCCTCTGCACCTCTTCGCCTTCCGCTCCCGATTTGGCAGCGATGGAACCTGCGGAAAGGTCCGAGACCGCCGCCATGGCCGGCGCGTCGCCCAGGGCGAAATCCCACACGTGCACGTACAGCACGCCTTCGGAAACCGTCTCCTCCCCGTCTTTTACAAGTACCGTGAATTTGTGATCCCCCGCCTTCGCGTCTTTAGAAGCGTGCACCAGTATGTACAGCGGTTCCGTGGTCCACGGCGCCAGGCTGAAGGGCTCCGTGTGCGGATAAATGGCGTCAGGATATTCCCTGTAGCGCCCTTCTTCGGAGCTGTCGACGGCAAGGAACGGCGACGACATCGTTACGGGCAAAAAGTGTTCCCTGTATACCTCGGCGGTGACGCCCTCCGCTTCGGCGGCGGACAACGACACGGTCAGCGCCTCGCGGCGCACCGGGAAATTGACTGCGACCTGGCAGCCCTCGTATTCATTTTTCGCCAGGCAGAGCCGGTATTCCGCCCTGCCGTCGGGATCGGTATATTCTCTCAGGATCTTTTTGGTAGAATGTTCGAACCACATATTGACCTCCTTGCCGGGAGCGCAGCCGGAAAGCGCGGCAGAAGACAGGGCCGAGAGCAGCACCAGAAACAGCGCAAGCGCCCGGGCCGGAGCGTGAGACTTATGG
Organism: Clostridia bacterium; assembly: GCA_016287565.1. Taxonomy (GTDB): domain Bacteria; phylum Bacillota; class Clostridia; order UBA1212; family UBA1255; genus UBA1255. Next base: position 324 of record JAEFAM010000043.1, on the reverse strand, counting down.
CTTTGGCCGTTTGACCGACTCTTACGCATATGCCCTCCTTAAAGCAGCGGGAGTGAAAACGTCAGAGTATCATGAGCGCCTTGGGGCTGATGGCCGTAAGCACGGTCTTGACCCCGTCTACAGAGGTGATCAGGTCTTCTATCCTGACGCCGCCCAGCCCCTCGATATAGATGCCGGGCTCGATGCTGAAAACGGTGCGTTCGGGCAGCGCGGGCCACCCGTGGGGACCCACTCCGACTCCTTCGTGGACCTCAAGCCCCCCGCCGTGGCCGAGGCCGCGGCCCAAATAACGCCCGTCTCCGGCGTCTGCGATTATGTCACCGG
>JAEFAM010000119.1 GCA_016287565.1 Clostridia bacterium | reverse complement strand
CTGAGTATTTTGAAGGGCCGGCTCTACAAACACTCTTGCTATAATTGACGAGCTCTTTAGAGCGAGGGATGCTTCTTGACCGTCAGAATCAATTATTTCTTCCCATTATCACTGTGCCTTTTATTCGAAATCTCAAGAAATCGCTTCAGTGTTTTGTTTGACAGAATCTGCTCGCGCACCCTCGCATTAAATATGTTTGCGAAATCCTCAATGGTACAGCCGACGTAAAAGTCCCGTGGCAAAGGGTTGGCGTATTCACCTCCTCCGTAACTGCCTGCCGAACTTCCCGGCGTGAAACAGTTGTAATGGATATCACAGGAGCCGTTTTCATGAAAACGCAGAGTTATAATATCGTGTTCGTGGGCAATCTCTATGTCGTCATCTGCCAGATGAATATCTCTGTGAAGAAATCTGAGGCCGTTCTTATCCGCAAATCTTTCAGCAAGAGTGTCGTATTCTCCGCATATAAGGACCTTTCTTTTGCGCCATTTTTTCAAAAGTTCAGGTGATGCGGTGACAGATCCTACCGTACGGTCAAGGATAAGACAATCTATATGTGAAAAGAATTCAATATAACCCTCGCCAAGTTCGGTTATTCCTTCCGTCACGCTGAGAGTGTCATATTTTTTCGCCCAGTTTTTGCTTGATTCAGGCCACAACTCAGTGTCTTTGAGACAGAGCACACCATTGCCCTTCACTTCAAGCAGCCCACTGTAATGATTTATGTACGTGATGTTTTTGTTGTGTTTTGAAAAATACATCCTTTACCTCATCATATATCTAACAACTTCAATACCCTAGGAATTGTTGAAGTTTTTTGTCAGGCAGAAGTTCCTTTTTGCCAAGTCCGAATGAGAAGTCCGGAACGATTTCCAGATAGCGGTTCAGGAATTCCTCGTAGGTCTTCGCCTCGAAGCAGTACGGCGTGATGAAAAAGTCCCTGCTGCCGCCGGTCACGCGATCTCCTGCGGTTACGCTCACTTTGTAGTCGCCCGACTCCAGCTTATAGAAAACATAGCGCTCGAGATACCAACCGTGCAGTTCGATCGAACCGAACGAAGGGGCGTAGCTTGCCACGGTTTTATTGGCCTGAAGCGCCGCGCTCTGATAGTCGTATTCCACACACTCTATAAAACGCTCTGCGCTTTCGACGTCGTACACGGAATACCTGCTTTCGTTCCAGCATTTTCTGACGAACTCCAGGTCGCCGTCCACGCGCCGTATGTCATACTTCCAGGTCTTGCCGATCATCGTTTTATCGAGCCAGCGATACTCCTTTTTCACATGATCGAAAGCCTTTTCGAGGTATACGTTTATGTCCGTCCCAAATTTGAACTTCTCTCCCGGATTCGAGTGCTCGACCGCATCGTGCGTATATCGACACAGGAAATCGACGAACTCGTCCGCGGTGGCGCCCTCTGTCCACGGGGTCACGACATCCGAATCGTCATAATAGTTTTTGCTGATCTGGCCGAAAACATATTTGCCGTGAAGAGGCGCGATCTGCCAGACCGGAGTTTCCTTCCGCATCATCGGCAGAGTCGCCCAGGAGAATTCCTCCCGCAGTTTTTCCAGCGCTTTTTCGTAATAAACGTCGATATCTGTTCCGTATTTGAACAGCTCCGGATCCACCGAAGGATTCTTATTCAATTCCTTTTCGCGCTTTCTCTCGTTCTCCCGTTCCACCTCCATCGCGAAGAACTCATCCGAACTGAGCGGCGTCCACGCCCATACCTTGTCGCAGCTGTGGCTCGCCAGCGCCGGCGCATAGATAAAGGCGCCCCCGTCTTTGCGCCGCCACTTGTTCCATCTGCCTGCCGCCAGGCTGCCGTCCTTCATGATCAGGAGACAGTACTGTTCCTGTTTCGGGTTCTTTCCGCCGGCAAACGATTTAAAGCCATCGAACTGCATGCTGCGGCAGTCCTCTTTTTCCGGTCCAAGGTTGATCCAGTTGATCTCTTCGTCTTCAAGGCTCTCCGTAAGGTCATAGCGATCGAGCGAGTGCCATCTTGCCACGTCTTCCGAGTCGATCGAGTCGGCGGTTCCGCGGATGAAACAGCCCGCTGCAGTGCGCCTATTCCCGGACGGAGACCAACTTCCCGCGGTATAGGCGCCTGTTTTCAGCTCGAGCAGGCAAAACTCACCGTACTGCGGCATATCCTTGTCCGAAACGTCGTGAAATTCGTTAAAAGACAGTCTGAGTTTTTTATAATCGGCTTTAAACATGGATCTCCCTCGATCGTTATGAAGTTGTTGCGCAAGGATAAACGTGGACCCTCGCCTTTTTCAATTCTTCTCAATGAGTATCATACAGGGCTTCGGGGAGAAATACAAACCGTCCAACGCGTTATTTCCCACCGCGATCGTCACCTCCGGCATTCTCCGGCAGCCGCTTCCTGCTGACCAGGAAGCCCTGCCCGTCCGGTACGGTTTGGTATTCCGCCGCAATCGGATTATTGCATCCTACAACCAGATAATCACATACGTCGCTGTTTCCGCAGGTGCCGCAGCGGATCAACGTCCCATGGATCTCGCTGATCCCAAAGAAATCGCTGTTGCACAGAAGCGGCAGCACAGGAAGCAGCCCGTGTTTTTTTGCGAATTCCGCGTTCGGACATTGCGTAAAGCTGTAGCGTGCCGCACGATGTTCTTTATCGTACGGAGCATCGATGTTGATAAATCCGTCCGGATAGTTGCGTATATCTTTCCGGTCCCTGTTCCCGGATCTGCGGAAGACCTTATCGATCAGCCACATGTGGGACGGGCGGTTCAGATCAAAGATCTTCCCGAGCTTTGTAAAAGGACCCATGAACAGATTCTGCACAAAGTCCTGCAGTTCGGAGACCGGAGGCTGGTCCGGAAGCGCTGGATAGAGCGCGAAGATCAGAAGGCCGCCGTAGATCGCTCTCGCGTGTCCGTTTTTCGATCCGCCGTAGTCCGGAAGATCCAGGAGATAGTTCCGGTAGTTCTGCTGCGTCTGTTCCCAGATCTGTTTTGCCTCTGTCTCTCCGTAACGGTCTTTCAGCCAGCTTTGGACCGGCTTTCCGTAAGGAAGCTGTTCGATCGTCATATGGCGAATCATTGGCCCATCCTCCATTTAAACTGCTTTTGTCCCTTTCTCCTTCCGAACAGTGCGTTTCCTTACGACCATACCTTTTCTTCCGTTCTTACCTTGGTCAACGGTATGTTCCTTGCCCCTTCCTCGGTATCGTCATCCTCTATATAGCCGTCATACGGAGCGGAAGGATCCGCGTATTTCTTCACAAAGGGCTTGCAGAGCTCCGTCCTGTGAAGGAATGCGAAATCCAAGTCATCTGTCCATCCGGTATGGCCGGTGATGATCTTTATGGGCTGCTTTCTTGCGCGAAGATTCTTTTCCAATTTCTCCAGAGACCGGACAGCCAGTTTGTTATCCTCTGCAAGGGTGCTGAGAAAGCTGTAGCCGCCGTCAGCGCCGAACCAGATCGTGTCGCCGGTAAAAAGATACTCATCGTCAATGAAATAAACCATATGTCCCCAGGTATGGCCCGGAACCAGAATGCACCTGTTGCCGAGTCCGGTGAGTGAATCCGTCTCAGCTCTTTTAAGCAGCCTGTAGTTCTCCTGCTCGATTGCCGAGAGCTTGGTCCTGATGTCGGTAAAGAACTTATAAT
>JAEFAM010000042.1 GCA_016287565.1 Clostridia bacterium | reverse complement strand
GAACGGCGTTGCGGGAACGCTGACAGCCGTGCCCAACGACGGCGCGACGGAGCTGGACAAACACGGCTTCATCCGAGTTTCCGACAACGGCCGGTATTTCGTCTATGACGACGGCACGCCGTTCTACTGGCTGGGGGATACCAACTGGCAGGCGCCGAACTACGTTTCCATTACACAGTGCAACTACCCCGGTTGCGAATGCGGAAATCAGTTCAAGCACGAAGTCGACGACCGGCTGGCGAAAGGTTTCACCGTGTACCAGACCTACTTTGACAGCGGCGAAAGCGACGGAGGCGGTCAACGGGCCACCACAAAGGAGCCTAACCTCTGGACCCGCCAGTACACGCTCCCCAACGTTGACACGTTCAACGAAAAGATCGACAAGATGTTCGATTATCTGGCGGACAACGGCATGGTGATCGCGCTGGGCTACGGCGTCCATAACAGCACCGTCAGAAACATGAGCAAAAACGCTCTTGACAAGTTCTCCCGCTACCTCACCGCCAGGTACGCTTCCTATCCCATTGTCTGGATCACGGCACAGGAGATAACAGGCGCGGATCAGTTCGACGGATGGGTCTCGTCCGCCAGGATCGTTGCCGCAGGAGACGGATACGACCATCCCCAGGGCGCCCATCAGTACCCATTGAAAGTGTACGACGAATACGTGGAAAAACTTGACGCGGAACCCTGGCATCAGTATTACGCTCTCCAGGCAGGCCACGGCGCCGCCATCGAGAGGAAGAGCACCTACGAAGGCTACTGGAACAATTCCCGCCTGGAACACCCGAAACCGTTCGTGGAGACCGAAGCGAACTACGAAGACATAACCTGCGGCAGGTTCAACGGATACAGCGCGTCAAGGATCTCCGCCTGGAAGGCCAATCTGTGCGGCAGCTGTGGATTCACCTACGGCGTCACCGGCGTCTGGGCCAACAACTACTCCACCGCGGGCAACACCGGCTGGCTCGGCTCCTACAGTTTCGAGCCCTGGTATATGGGCATCGACAAGCCGGGCTCATACGAGATGAAATACATGGCGGATTTCTTCAAATACGTGGATTTCAGCAAACTCGTGCCCCGGTTCAACGACGAAGCATGGTCCGACCTCACCCAGGAGAACAAGGTCGTTTCCGCTTCCGACAATGCCGATACCTACGTGGCATATTTTTACAATTCCGACCTTTCCACCGGCGAACTGAGAGGGCTGGACAAAAAGGCCCAATACAGCGCCAAATGGTACGATCCGCTTACCGGATGCTTCGTGGAAATATCCAGCAAGATCACCGTTAAAGGCGGCAAGTATACTATCCCGGAGAAACCCACCAAGGGAGACTGGGTGCTGCTGGTGACCAGCCGCACGGACCTGGGAGAATATGTGACGGAGAAGGCGTACACCGACAAGTTCCTGGCTTCCGAGGAGGATCCCAACGCGGAAGTGGGAGAATCCAACAGGAACGGCACCAATATATTGACCGGAGCCAGAGCCGAGGCCTCCAGCATCAGCTCGGAAAACAGCAGCGCCGCCAGATCTATTGACGGAGATTTCGGCACCTGGTGGTGCGCTTCCAACGGTTCATTCCCTCAGAGCCTGGTTTACGAGCTCCCGGAAGAGCGTTCGTTCAACACCTTCTCGATGAATCTTTACAGCGGCACCGGTTCCGCCAGCTACGTGCTGGAATCGTCGACGGACGGCAAGAAATGGACCGCCCTGTACAGCTGCGAAGACGAGCCCGCGGCGGCGTTCGGAGAGACGTCACTGTTCACCTGCCAGCTGGTCAGAGAAGTCACCTGCAAGTACCTGAGGATCACGTTCAACAACGTGTCGGGCAACTGGGCGGCGGTAGTCGACGCGGCGGCTTACGTGACTCACAGGCAGGAAAAATTGCCCGCCTTCGAAGGAGAAAAGATGATCCCGGAGGTCAAATGTTCCGGCAGCTATATCTATGACGCAAAAGGTGTTGCCACCGATACTGTGGGAGCGCTGTTCGACGGGGACGAGAGCACGCTGTGGGTTCCCTACGCGCCCATAGGCACGCAGACCATAATGATGGATCTGGGTGATCTCAGAGCCGTTAAAGGCCTCAATATACAGGTGGGCGAAGCGGCAGTCATACCAAACTACCGCATAGAAGGATCCAAGGACGGCGTTAAATGGACGATCATAGCGGATGCCACCCTCAGGGAAAAGAGCGTCGTCTACCTGGAGAACAAGCGCGTCATCAGCGAGGCGCTTTCGGGAAATTACAGGTACGTCAAACTGCTCTGGCTGAACCTTGGCAGCAACACCGCCGACAAATCCATTGCCGAGATGCAGCTGTACGCCTCCGAGCCTGAGCCGGAGCCTGAAGAGCCTGCAAAAAAGGATCCTGACGGAAAGTCTGCGCTGGTGCCCGTGCTGGCGGCAGTAGGCGGCGCTGCCGTCATTGGCGCAGCGGCGGCAACGGTCGTCGCCCTCAGGAAGAAGCGCAAGAAGTAAGCGCCGATACCGTATAAAAACGACAAGATAATATCAGGACATTTTAGGACCGTTTCGCCTTACGTCTGAGCAGCATTATCACCGCGACCAGTGCGATCACAGCTGCCAGGATGATGCCCCCGGCAACGAACAGAGTGGCAGGCGGTCCTTTTTTTGCGTTTTTGTCCCGCGCCTCATTGCCGCTGCCGTTTTGCCCCTGCCCTTCCGGAGACGCATCTGCAGGGCCGTCGGTGGCATTGTCAGACGGGCCGTCCGTGGCTTCGGCAGCCGGAGAAATATCAGCTTCCAGATAATTCGATAAAAGCCCGGTCAACAGTTCTGCAGCTTTCACATGCTCTGCGGGAGACGGATGCAGACCGTCGCTGCCTGCCTTGACGTTCCAGGAAGACGTGTCAACAAGTATGATCCGGTCGTCGGCGGCGTTTTTCACTGACTGCCTGACAGGCTCGGCCATGGTGCCGTTAAAGGGAGTCATCACGAAAATATACGCGTTCTGGTACGCGGAACGCAGGTTTTTCAGGAAAGCCTGCATGGCGGATAACACCCTGGCGCCCGTAACGGAAACGTCGTTGGTGCCCAGATTGATCACTATATAGTCAGGGGCGTTTGCGGAAACGTCCCAGGCTTTGGCGGCCTCACGCTCTGAAGCGCATGTGGCGCCTCCCCTGTATTCCCGGTCAAGGAAGTAGCGCTCCGGCATCCCCAGCGGGTCGTTGCCCGTGTTGTTGTCTCCACGTTCCACAATGCATATGCCCCCGAAAGCCACGGTGTTGAACCGCGCTCCGTACTTCTGCATCAACGCGCGGCCTGTCAAAAAAGCGTAGGAGTTCGAGTAGGAATTGATAACGTTGTTGACCGCGTCCGCCGGATCCACGTACCCTTCCATGATGGAATCGCCGATGAATTCTACGGTTTTGCCCGTTTCTGAAGGCAGCGTTGACGCGCCCGGGTCGATGGAAAACCCTTCTATGGCCGGAAAGGCCTGCTGGGCCCCTGCGTATATCTCCAGCGTGTGCTCTCCCTCCGGCAAATTTATGAACAGCCGTGTATTTCGCATCAGCGACTTCTGATGCACTTCCCCGCCGTCAACAGCGATCAGCGCGCTGCCGCTTGCTTTCCCGTTTATGCGGATGCTCGTGCCCGTAAACCTGAGCACCAGGCCGCACTCGAAGGAGCCGCGCATCAGCCCGTCGTCGCCTTTTTCCCACCGCCCCATATAGACGATGTCTTCGTTGTCCATTCCGATGATCACGCGCTCATCCTCCGAATATGATCTGACCCACGCCGCCGCTTCAAAAATGCCTAAAAGCAACAAAAACGAGGCCAGCAGCGCAGGAAGCCTTGTCCGCGATATTTTGAAACGCTTTTTAACCGTATTCATAGTCAATTCTCGAACTTTATGCCGCATTCGGAGCAGAATTTCGCGCCGGGAAGTCTTTTGGCCGCGCAGGCCGGACAGAACCGGGGCTGTTCCGTTCCCTGATCGGCCTGGGGCATTACGAAGAAACCTGCAGGGCCGAAGCCTTTCGGAGTTTCAAGCACGCAGTCGGGCTTTAATTTGTCAAGATATTCCTTGCATGGCCTGTCGGTCCTGTCTACCGCAAACTCCTGCCTGATCCGTTCCCTAAAGACGCGGTCGATCTCGTCGTACGTCTCCTGGGATTCCTGCGTGAGCACGAAGGATATGATCTCGACTTTCCCGGTGATCCCGGCCTCCGAAAGCTTCTTTTCCAGCAATCCGGGCAGCGGCCAGTCCCTGCCGATCCTGCGCATGACGGACTTCGCAGACATCTCCGCCAGGCACTGCTCTAACATAACGGGCATCTGGGTCTTGACAGTCTGCGAGATCTCCTCCTGATCCACGTACTGTTCCGCGTCGTAATCCGTAACGTCGACCTTGCCCGCCGCCCTGGCTTCGAGATCGAAGTCAAACTCTCTGGTCCCCATGGTCTCCCTGAATTTTACCGGTCTCGGAGTCCCGAATTTTACTGTAAACTGTTCCATAATACCTCCGTAAATACCTTCGTAAATATCTTCGTAAACATCTTCGTAACGTGCCTGGATCCCGGCATCCCTGCGCCCGGAAGGCGCCTGTCAGTCGTATTTTCCCACGCGTTTAACTTCGTTTATGATGGCCGTCATATTCTCAAGAGAGACGGAATTGGGTATGGAATGGTCTGAAGCGAATATGTATCCCCCGTTCTCTTTCAATACCGGAACCGTTTCCCGGATGCTCTCGATGATCTCGTCCTTTTTATCCCACAATACCGCGTTGATCCCTCCGTGCAGCGTGAGTCTGTCACCGTATTTCCGCTTCAGTTCCACAGGCTTCATGCCTGCCTTGACCTCCAGCGGGTTCAGCGCGTCAATGCCTATGTCCATCAGGTCGTCCACTCTCTCCATCACGTCTCCGCAGGAATGGAGCCGGACAACGCATCCGTGTTCGTGGGCCCAGTCCACCGCTCTCTTATGGAACGGCTTCAACAGCTCCCGGTACATCTCATTGGAGAAGAACAGCGAATTCTTGTAGCCCATATCGTCCGGCCAGGTGACGCAGTCGAAACGGTAACCCGCGTCCCAGATCCTGTCGAAAAGCTCGATGTCCAGGCTGAGGAACGTGTCGAACATATCCATGACCCATTCGGGCTCTTCATACATTGCCACCAGCAGCGTCTCCGTCCCCACCATATGCGAATGGGTGACGTCGAAACCGAACCAGAAATTGCCCGTGATCCACCGGTCTTCCGCGATCCACCTGTCGTAATTGTTCTTGAGGTAATTCCAGTCGATCCGGTCCTCGCTGAATTTCATCCTGGCCTTGGCCTCTTCCCAGGCCTCCGGGGTGGTTATGGTATATTTTAGATGCTCCGGAGTGGAATCTTCCACTTTGAAGCTCTTTTGAGTCACGCCCCATTCGGTGGTGTAGATAACGTACCTGTCCGTCTCTTCCAGCACGCTGTAGGGGTACCTGGGAGAATTGTTGACCCAGATCTCGGCGGTCTTGTCCAGATCGAAATAATCGATCCAGTCGACGCCTTCGGGCATCCCTTCTCTGTGCCAGCGGCGTATGGTCCCGGCCCAGGGCACGTCCATTATAGGAACGCGGTCCGCTTCTTCGTGCCGGTACATCCGCATTATTCTTTCTTTCGAAGACATTGTCGCCATAGATCGGTCCTCCGATATCGTCCGGATAGCTGTTAAAATTATACAGTCGATCCCCGGTCAATTCAAGCAAAAAAAGGCGCGAAACGCAAAAAAGCGGCGCGGTCTCGTTTTCCGCGCCGTTTCCGTTCTTCTCCTGATAAAGCGCCGCTCCAAAAGCGCTGCTCCGAATGCGTCCGTTCGCCGTCAACGTCAGATCATTGCCGCCAGACGCGCCTTTTCGCTTTTGGCGTGTTTCAGTTCCGTCTCTTCGGTGAATCCCCACTCGTTTTCCAGCAGATCTACGATCCTGCCGTATGTCTCCGCCGCTTTGCGGAAATCCCCTTTGATCTGGTAAACGTCTGCGATTGCCATCAGTTCGTCCTGGAATCTGGGCCTCCTGGGCGTATTCTCGAAAGACTTCTCATAATACTCCACGGCCTTGTCGTAATCGCACTTCCCGGCATAGTATTGAGCCGCCTCGAACATGCAGACGGAGTCCTCCGGATGCTCCGCAACCAGCGCCTCGATGATGCCGTCGGCAGTATCCCGGTCGTACCTTGCCAGCGCCACGTGCGCCCGGTAAACCTGATTCATCACCGGGTTGGAATCCTTCAGCGCGCACAGGCGGTCAAGCACCTTCTCTGCCTCGTCGGCGCGGTTGTCCGCAAGCAGATTGTCCAGCAGATACATATACGGCAATCTCTCTTCGGGAGCGGCTTTGACCACTTCTTTGTAGAAATCTACGGCCTTTGAGTGGTTCTTGAAGTTCCAGTCCCAGACGGCGTGGCCTTCCGCTTTCTGAAGGATCCATTGACAGCCTTTCTTCCCAGGTTCCCTGCGGATCGCTTCCTTGGCGAAGCGGCTTGCTTTGGCGGCGCAGCTGTTCATGCGGTGCCAGTAAAGATACGCCAGCAGTTCCGTTGCCCGTTCCCTGTTCTCCTCTGCTTCCAGCTGATGTTTCAGGAATTCCTCGAATTCCGTGAATACGTCCGGCGCCAGTTCTTCTTCCACGTCCATGCGGTTCTCGACGCGGTTCAGGCGCTGCTCGGCGGTCAGATCGAAAAGGTCGTCTATGGTGACTCCGAATATCTCCGAAAGGAGCGGAAGCGTGGTGATGTCAGGCATTGCCACTGCGTTTTCCCACTTGGAGACCGATTGTGGCCCGATGCCAAGCTTCTCTGCCAGCTGCTCCTGGGTCAATCCCGCTTTGAACCTTAACTGTCTTATTTTCTTTCCAAGATCCATATTAAAAACCTCCTTCAACGAGCCCGGCCTTCCGGGCTTCGGGCTCATTCTACGGAGCGTCAGAGGCGCGTTCAATAACGCATCTTTCAAGCTTTCTCGCCTGTTGGTGGAGGCGTTCGAGCTACGTCACCCGTCGATATCCGGCGCTCCGCCGTCCTGCCGGGTTTCAGGCGCGGTCAACGTTTCCGGAGCGTTCTCAGGAGCGTTTTCCGGCGCCGCTTTTTTGCCGGTCCCTTTAATGGCGTTGATGATGGGCTTGATATAGCATAGCGTCACGGCAATTATCCCGGTGGATGCGAGATGCATGAAATAAACCAGCCAGCCGTGATCCTTGTTCAGGAAAGGCAGCCCCTCCTTAGGCGGATCCACCACGTACATAAAATTGACCCGGCTCACGTAGCTGACCACCTTCTCGCCGCCTTCCTGGGTCAGTTCCACTACGTCGTAGACCATACTGTTGACGTAGAACGCCAGGAATCCCATAAAGGCCAGCATCTTGAGCGCCGTAGTGTAATCCTTGACCGTCCAGCCTATCTCCTTACTCTTAAGAAGCAGGCAGACCGCAAAGGCCACGATGGCGGTGTGATAAGTGAAATACTGGAACGTGATCAGAGGCGAATTCAGCGATGACGACGTGGGAATGAGGATCGCCGCGAAGCCTCCTACCAGGCAGGTGGGCAGCATGAACGACATTAAAGTCCGGTGGAGCTTCTCGCTTTTGGTGAAATTCAGCAAAGCTATGAATATCAGCTGCACGGAGCAGAGATGGAACGGCAGGTCCGTTTTGGGCAGATAGCCGCCGTAGAGAGATTCGTTGGCAAGGATGTAATAGAACACCTTTATAGTTTCCGACACGATACCCACGTACATAAGCAGCCTGAACCATTTTTTCAGGCTCAGTTTGCGCAAAAACACGCACATAAGCGTGCAGGCGGCCACGCAGGCAATTATGAGGATAATGTGTTTGGTCCCGAACATATCTTATTTCCTCCCGTCGAGGTACGCCGAAGGGCAACCGTTCCGAGCCTCCGGCTTTTTTGAATTGTAACATCGGAGCGGCAAAAACTCAATACGATGCCGTTGTGAGGCGCCTCTTTTGTTGATTTTTAAGCCGTTTACAGCTATACTTTCAATAAAGGGGCAACGCAGTTCCGGGCGCCTTTAAGGTCCGTCCAAACTCGTCTTAAGCGTACGAAAACGGAGAGGCCGTGGGGCCGGGCGTCAACTGCTGTGGGTGAAATCGTTATGAAGATCATCGGATTAGACATAGGGACCACGAATATTTGCGGCGTCGTTTACGATACCGCCTCCGGGCTGGTTGAAAAGAGCCTTTCGAAGCGGAACGACTGCTTCATCGACTCTCCCCTGCCTTACGAGAAGATACAGGACGCGGGGAAGATATTGTCCCTGGTAAACGAGATATATGCGGAGCTTCGGGAAGGCGAAGAAACAGGCGGTGTGGGGATCACAGGCCAGATGCACGGGATCGTTTATATTGACGCGGATGGCATGCCCGTAAGCCCTCTGTACACCTGGCAGGACGGCCGGGGCGATATCGCTCTGGGAGACGGGACTTACGCGCAGCGTCTTTCCCGCCTTTCCGGCTCTAAGCTCTCTTCAGGGTACGGTTCAGTGACACATTATTACAACGTTCTGGAGCGCAAAGTTCCGGAGAACGCCGTAAGTTTTTGCACCATAGGAGGCCTGGCGGCAATGTCGCTTACCGGCGGCAATAAGCCTTTCGTCCATCCTACGGATGCTGCCTCCATAGGGCTCTATGACGCGTTAAACAGGCGTTTTTCGGGCGAGATCATAACCGCCTGCGGTATGGATCCGTCAACGTTTCCCGCGATCTCTGAAGACGTTCAGGCAGCCGGTTTTACGAAGGACGGGATACCCGTATCGGTGGCCGTCGGCGACAATCAGGCCGGAGTCCTGGGCGCTGCGGTTGACTGCAGGGACGCGGCGGTGATAAACGTGGGCACCGGAGGCCAGGTGTCCGTCATATGCGACGCGGTCCGGCTTCCTCCGGGCATAGAATCCAGGCCCTATTTCTTCGGTAAAAATATTGCCGTGGGATCTTCTCTTTGCGGCGGCAGGGCATACGCGCTGCTGAAGTCGTTCATAGAGGACACGGTTTACAGCGTCACCGGCGCGTTGCCCGAAAACGTTTACAAAGTGATGGACAGGATGGCTTCCTGCGATGACGGGGAGGATGGCGGTGAACGGCTGACTGTCGATACGCTGTTTGACGGGACGAGGGAAGACCCTGCCGCCCGGGGCAGCATCGGCAATATCGGCGTCAACAATTTCAACCTGCGTTCTCTCTGCAGGGGCCTCATCGACGGCATGGCTGACGAACTGTACGGCCTGTACTGCCGGATACTCCCCTGCCTGGAAAAAGCGCCCGGATCTTTTCTGGCCGCTGGCAACGGCATCCGCGCCAACGCTCCGCTTCGAAAAAAGTTGTCCGAAAGATTCGGCTGCGAGATCATAGTACCCGTGAACCGGGAGGAAGCCGCCGTGGGGGCGGCCATATACGCTTCATACGTGATAGAAGCCCGGAAATAAAAAAGCGCAAAGGCAGAGACCCTGTAATTCTCTCCTGCCTTTGGCTCTAAAAGATCAAAAAAAAAGCACCCTGGGCCGGGGTGCTTTTTATTAACTGTTTCAACTTACCGTTCCCTTTCACAGGGGATCCGGGTCTGAAAGATCAAGCCGTCTTTCTCAGAAAGCTCTCTTCTTCATGAATACCACGGCAACGGACATTGCCAGCAGAGCGGCTACGCCCAGCCCAGAACGGTGAGCGTCTGGCCCTGAACCATATTGATCTGGTCGTCCTTCTTGATAGTGTTGTAGTTGGTGCCGGTGCCGTCCACCATGAAGGCGTCGACAACCCTTTGACATATCCGCTATTTAGTATATAATAAGCATGTAATCTCTCTGAAAGGAAGTTAATCATTATGATCAAAAGATTGCTCACGATCATCGTGGCATGCGTTCTGGTACTGTCCCTGTTCGCCTCATGCGCGATCAAGCCGGCGGAAGTGACCGAACCCACCGACACAGTTACCGAAGTTCCCGCCACCGCGGTCCCCACGGCAGTGCCTACGGAAGTTATCACCCAGGCCCCCACGGACGTTCCTACCCAGGCTCCCACCAAAGAGCCCAAACCTACTATGGACGTAGGCGACCTTGACGCCATCATACTGGATCTGGAAGAGGCTCCTTATACTCCTCAGGCCTGCAACCCCGAGATGGAAGATCTGTGGCTGACCATCGTTACCGACATCGGCGATAACTGGATCATCTTCAATTTCGACGAACCATTCAAGACCGCAGATTATCCCTACATTGCTTTCAAATACAGAATGGGTTACGGCCAGAGCGTCCGCAACACGAACCATTTCTATTCCATCACCAATGGCAGCGGCGGTCCTTCTCCCACGGAAGGAATGTGGTCCGACATCACCTGGATCTCCGACCTCGACTGGCATACCGGCATACTCGACCTGGCCAATCAGTTCCCTGCTGCAGAAGGCGAATGGACTGCCATTAGATTCCCCACCGTTGACACGAAGGAAGGCGACTACGCCATCGCGTGGATCGGTGCCTTCAAGAGCGAAGACGATATCGCCAAATACGACGCCGCCTTCAATGCCCAGTACGGTGATCAGCTCGTAAAAGCGGAAGAGCCTCCGGAAGAAGAGAAAGAAGAAGTCGTTCCCGATCTCGAAGATGAATTCGACGAGACGGTCCTTGATTTTGAAGACTTCGACGACCTCGATCCTATGTCCCCCGGTATTTTCGATATGTACAACTTCAGCGTAGGCGCCAACCAGTCCAAGATGGTCGACGTTGACGGAAATATCGTCGGCAACATCTCCTTTGACGCCCTTTACTACGACGGCATCATCAAGTCCGGCGTAGGTTATACGGCCACGTTCAAATTCAAGAACGGCGGCGCTACCACCAACTTCGGCGGCTTCGTATTCAACTGGGGCAATGAGCGCAACACCAGCCGCGACCTGTTCGAGAACAACGGTCTCGAAGGCGACGGAATGGGCTCCCTTACCGGCAACAGCGGCTGCGGCGTGTTCTTCATGGGCGCAGGCAAAGTTAAAGTCTACATCCCGATCTGGGATATCGAGAAAAACAAGAAGTCATATATCAGCGTCACTCTTGAGACCGAGATCGACTTCAACGCCGCTTTCGTAGACTTCAAAGTCGAGGACAACGGCACCGATACCGTTACCGTCTACGTAAACGACGCTGTGCTCTTCATGGTCAAGTACTCCGATCCCGGCGTTATCAACAAGGCTCTGGGATACAACGAGAAGTACTACAGATCCGTGCAGATCACCGACGCTTCCGGCACCGAGCTCGCCTCCTCCACCAGCTCGCTCTTCTCCATCTATAAGAGCTTTGCATGGGCAGGCCGCGCGCACGCCATCTTCGTTGACGACATCCAGATCAAGAACAAGAAATGATATTGATCGCCGTCAATGCATAAAAAAAGATCCCCGCGCCGCGGGGATCTTTTTTTACGGCTCGCGGTCAATCCACCACCGCGCCCAGTTCCTCTAATCTTGACCGTACCAACTCCACGTCAACGCTGTGGCCGTTCCTGCCGGTCTTGCGGGCGACCGCAATTGCCACCCCTGCCGCCTGGCCCAGGCACGCGCATACAGGCATTATGCGCACCGCAGAATGGGCCTCGTGGGTCGCAGAAAGGCAGCGCCCGGCCACCAGCAGATTGTCGTACTCCTTCGGCAGCAGCGACCGGTACGGGATCTTGTAATATTCTCCGCCGTTGAAATAGTACAGCGTGGTGCCGGTGCCCTCGGGATTGTGGATGTCTATCTCGTAATTGCCCACCGCGACGGTATCCTCGAAATCCACCATATTTTTGATCTCATCAGCCGTCAGCACGTGCTCGCCCTTCAGCTTGCGGCTTTCGCGCACTCCGATATGGCCGGCGACCGCTGTCAGCTCCGCGTTTTTGCATGCTTCCGAATTTTCTTTCAGGAACCGGAACATCTCGTACACCTGCCTGCGCCCTTCGAGCTCCGCGTCTGAGATCGAAAACGCGTCAGTGGGATCGTGTTTGATCACCCTTGTCGTATTGAGATGCAGCACGTTTTTCCCCAGGCCGGTGAACGCCAGTATGTTCTCCCGCGGATTCTTGAGTTTCCCCTCCTGCCTGAACCTGTCGTACAGCGCGTTCAGCGCCGGCCTCTCTTTCAGGAACAGGTCGATATCCACGTTGTCCAGGCGGAAGCAGGTGGTCAGCGGCTGGCACAGGCCGTCGGATTCGCGTCCCACCTGATGGTCGCACCCCGCCAGGAACATCAGTTCGCCGTCTCCGGAAGCGTCAATATAGTTGTCCGCCTCGAACGTCACAACTCCGGACTTGGTTGACGCGGACACGCCCGATATCCTCCGCCCCTCTGTCCGGACTTCGAACACGTTGGCGTGGAACAGTACCTGCACGCCTGCCTCCGTCACCATATCGTCAAATACGAATTTGTAGAATTCCCAGGACTTTTCACCGTATTTTGCGAACCGTTCGCGCATTTCGGTAAAAATTCCGCCGCACAGGATCCGCCTTTCGGCGTCTTTGGTAAAATACAGCATAAAAGGATAAACGAGGCTGAAACTCATTGCCCCGCCCAGCTGGCCGGTCCTTTCTATGAGCAGCACCGACAGTCCTTCTCTCGCGGCGCTGACCGCCGCGGCAACTCCGGCGATGCCTCCGCCGACTACTATAAGATCGTATTTTTTCATCAGACGTCCTTTCGCATGATCAGAAAGCCGCTCTTCGCAGCTTCGACCTCACGTTTCTTTTTTCCAGTTCCCGGGATAACCGGCCTTCCATCTCCTGAGCACGGCTTTCAGAGGCTCGTCGAGATAAGAAATGGCTTTGGCCTTGATCCATTCAGGGATCCCGTAAGCCGCTTCCGCGATGCTGCCGGTTATTGCCGCCAGCGTGTCGCTGTCTCCGCCGAGGGAGATGGCGTTCCGGATCGCGTCTTCGAAATCCGTGCTTTCGAGGAAGGCGATTATTGCCTGCGGCACCGTTTCCTGGCAGGTCTCGTTAAATTTGTAAGCAGGGCGTATCTCGTCAAGCGTTTTTGACAGATCGTACCCGTATTCTCCTTCTATGTGGTTCTTGATTCTCTTTTTGCACTCGGCCGGGTCGTTGTCGATGGGTTCTTCGTAATCTCCGTGAAATCCCCCGAAAAAATACCGGCACATAAATATGGCGTCGGCGGTGGCCATGGCCCCTTTAATGCCTTCCGGATGGTTATGAGTGACTTCTGCCGACAATTCCGCCCTGGCTCTGCCTCTGGAAGGCCACATCCCCGTTCTCGCGCAAAAGCCGCAGTCCATGAACCAGGCGCAGGGCGACACGCGCATCGCCGAGCCGTTGCCGTAGCTGTTGTACGAACTGCGGTCCTCAGAAAAGAGCCACCTGCGAAACCTTCCGCCGTATCCGGCGTCCGGGTACATCCTGCCGTATTTCTTCATGGCGTCAATAAAGTCGTCCCGCTCTCCCCCGTTCATGACCGCCTCGGCAACTGCGCAGGTCATTACCGTATCGTCGGTGAAAAAGCAGTCGTCCCTGAACAGCGGAAACTCTTTCGTTTTTATGTTATGCCACTCGTATACCGAGCCGACAATGTCGCCAACTATCGCTCCAAGCATTTTTGCTCACCCTCCGTAATAGAATATAAAAATAACGTGCAATATAACTAAAGTGTCAAAAAACTCCTATAATCACTGCAAAAAAACAGGATTATAGCGCTTAAACCTCAATGTGATCTTTTAGCCAGTCCAGAAGATCTAAATAGTCTTTCAATCCAGAAGCGATACCGAGAACAATATCGGATAATTCTTCTTGTGTATACGCCGGTTCAACATCGTTCAATGCGAGAAAAACAAGCATTGCGTGAGCACCGATCCTTTTGTTACCGTCTATAAACGCATGATTCTTAACAAGTCCGTAACATAAGCGGGCAGCCTTCTCTATTAACGTTGGAAACAGTTCGTTGCCATCAAAAGACTGAAACGGCGCTGAAATCGTCGAATCAAGAAGGCCATCATCGCGTAGCCCGGATACTCCTCCGGTTTCACGCAAAAGGTGCTCATGAAGTAGAATGATCTGTCTTTTTGAGAGAATCCTCATTTTGCAAGCACCTCGTATGCCTGGCGGTTTTTATCAATTAAAGATTTGGATAATGACAAAACTTCATCATCACTGGCTGAGCTTGAGCGATTTGTCTTGCGGATCTCAAAAGGTATACCATCGTAATCGACGGAAGACCTTAAAAAGACGGTAATTGCGGAAGACATATTTAATCCGAGATCGGCGAAAAGCTGCTCGGCTTTCTTCTTCAGATCCTCGTCAACTCTGACGTTTAAGTTTGTAGTGGCCATATTGTCACCTCCTTTACGATATAATTATACGCAAATTAATCAGAATTGTCAATACTTTGTAATTACAATTTCTTTACTAATACCAAAAAGAGATGTTAAAGTAAAATTATCTTTTATGAAAAACTGGAGGCTGTTTTTAAGAAATACAGCCATGAAGTCTTGCACAAAAACCTGGACTACAACATCAGAATGGAAATGTACGCCACCCGGATGATGGCAATACACGATCTACTTAAAGCCAACGTGCTTGTCCTGCCGGAAGATCCGGGCATGTCGTCGCTGGGCATGGTCGTTATACTGAATTAGTTCCGTGAAAACTGAAGCCAGCAAATGGCTGACGGCTTCAGGACTATGACACGGAAACAACGAGATCCCGGAGTTTTCCGGGATCTCAGCGGTTAGATTCGCTCCAGCGGGTCGCACCGAGGCTGTTATTGAAGATTCTCGTACCCCACCAGCGTTTCGAACAGCGTGTTGGCGTAGAGGCGCGCCCAGAAGTCGTTCGGGTGGTTGATGTTGTTGCCAGAAAAGTCTTCGAATTTTATATGTTCGAGCACTGAAGCCGTCATCGAGGTGATCCCGCACACGGCGCAAGGCACGCCCTCGTTCCTCAGTTTTTCCGACAGCTCGATCAGGAAGGGTTCCTGCAGCGCGTCGTTTCCGGCCCAGTTGGATCCGGGACGGTTAAGCAGCGTCGACATGATGATGAAACCGGCCTCAGGGGCAAGCTCGCGGACCATGTCGATGATCGCCGCGTCATTGTCCGCCGTCGTTTCAGGAGACATTCCCCCGTCGTTGCCCCCGAGGTCGACAACGAACAGATCGCAGCCGTACTTCTCGATAAACGTTTTGGCGTGTTTGTCGAAGTTGTTGACGCCGTCGCGTGTGGTCCAGCCGCCAACGCTGGTATTGACGTACGTTATGGTCCCCCGGTCGCCGGCAACGTAATCTTTACTGGGTATGGGCCCCGTTCCCGACAGCTTCGTTTTCTGATAATGCACCGTGTATCCGAATATATCCGCCAGCGCGTTCGTGACCAGCAGCGCGTATGAGTACTGTTTCGGAGAATAACCGTACGCAAACGACGAAGCGGCGCCGTACGTGCAGCTGTCGCCGTAAAACAGTATCGTTACGTCTTCCCCTGCGGCAAGCTTGTTATACAGTTTCTCGTAAATGCCCGCGAAGCACTTTTGCCTGTAGCCGCTCCAGGTATCGGAATGGGTATACTCCACGTTCACCTGGTAATTGGTCATCACCGTGCCTTCGCCCCAGTAAACGGATTTTCTCACGCCGTCGACTTCGACGGTAAGCGTGCCGTCTCCGGAATAGTATTTCTTACTCGTTATGCAGGGGATCTTGCTGTTTTCGGTCACTCTCAGCTTGCCGTCCACAACCTCGTAATCGTCGCCCTCCACGTAGGTTTTTTTGCCGTTGTACGACGTGACGGAAATGACTTTGTCGATCTTATACAGAAGTTCTTTCGTGTCGCCTTTGTCGATAAACATCACCGTCTCGTTTTTCACGTAATTGCCGTCAAAAACGTTCTGGAGCTCCCAGGTGAGGTCCTCTGCCTTGTAATTAAGCGGTCTGTGTCCAAGCATATCATTCGTCGCCTCCGCAGGTTCGATAACGTCATTGTTCGGATCCGTGTCAATGCATATTTCCTCCATGATGCCGTGGCCGCAGGAAACGAGCCCGGCCGCCGTTGCCAGCACCAGCAGGACCGTCAATATTTTAACGATTTTCTTCATAACTACCTCCAATTAAGGTCAACGGATCGGTTTAATAT
Organism: Clostridia bacterium; assembly: GCA_016287565.1. Lineage (GTDB taxonomy): Bacteria > Bacillota > Clostridia > UBA1212 > UBA1255 > UBA1255. Next base: position 3,529 of record JAEFAM010000042.1, on the reverse strand, counting down.
AAGCTGCGTTCCGGCCTTATATCGGCCCGTAAATATTGTTGAGTTTGGTCGCTACCGGCCTGTATGCGTACGCAAAGGGCGCGTCATCATAACTGACCGGTTCGTGGAAGGGTTGCTGAGACACTATGCGCCTGTCGGAGCCGTGGTCGTAGCGCAGCGCCATACCGTACTTTACTTCGGAGGCCAGCATAAACACGTGCTGGGGCTCGCCGTTGGAATCGGGTCGGACGAACACTATGTCTCCTGCCTGCAGATCGTCTATATCCGTGATCTTAATGAACCCTTTTTCCTGGCACCATTTGGACAGATTCGAAACGACGCAGCCCTGCACCAGAGGCTGGTCGGTAAATCCGGCGCGGTAGAGGATCCAGTCCACCAGCCTGTCGCAGCTCGTGCGCAGCGGGCGGTGGTTGATGCCCGGGTTCGTGCATGAATCGCCGTATTTGAAATCGTGGGTCCTGGCGTATTCGGTTATATAGTGCGCTTCGCGCAGCAGGTTGCACTGGAGCAGTTTCCGGTACGGCTTGTACACGATCCTGCCCTTTTCGTTGGCCACACGGTACCCGTATTCCTTGAGGCTGTCGCAGGCTTCGACGGCGTCGTCAAGAGAAGAATATACCGCGCCTTTCACGTTGCCCTCCGGCTCGCCGAGGCGGTCTTCGTACAGGCAAACGTAATACCCTTTTGCGACCGCGGCGGGCTTTGCCGTTTCGCCTTTGTCCGCGGCAATATATTTTTCCGCTTCGGCCAGGTCCTTGCAGAACGCAATCGCCTGCAGCAGGAACTCATCGCCTTCCTCAACGTAATTCGTGTAATCCAGGCGGAAACTGTCATTGAACGTTTCTTCCCAGCCCCGGGTCTCCCCGGTCGCTTCGAAGATCAGATATTGTGTCGTCCGCTCTCCGAAAAACTCGGAGTCGCCGCCGTACGTCTGAGTTAAAGAAAAACCTGCCCGGGCGTCGATGTTGTCCCCGGTTGCGTAAAACATCTCGAAGGCGCCGCCCCATTCGGCCCGGATCTTAAGCACGATCACTTTCTTCCGTTCGGGGCTGAAAGGCACGTGCGTACGGCCTTCCGCCTGAGCGGGATATCCTGCGGCCTCGTACATGCTGCTGACGTTCCAGTGTACCGACGGATCCCGGGATCCGGCAATGGCAACGAACTTTACTCCGTCGGCGCACAGTTCGGGCACGGCGGAATTACCGGGCGAAAAAGAAGCTTCAAACAACGTCCGGTCGAAAGAAGCCAGGTCAATGCGTGTGGGATCCGCTATCGCCCCCGTGCCTTCTGAAACTTCGTATCCGGCTTCTTCCGGGCAAGAGCACGACGCGCCGCACACCGCCGTAGCCAGAATGCCCAGCACGATCATCAGCAGCCTTTTCGCCATCATCTATCATCCTCCCATGCCTTTATGTACGGTAAGTACCGCGTCAATTATAGCGCAGCGCCGCGAGATTGCCAAGGGCCGGAGCCGGGTCCGGCATCGCAGATATAAAAGAAGCGCCCGGATCCGCCTGTTAAAGGTTTCTCCGGGCGCTTTAGCTCATCGGCTGTTACGGCCGGTCAGGCTGCGTCATTTGTTCGAGATCTTGATATTGTCGAAGTTGACCTTGTGAGCTCTGCCTGCGAACGCGATGCTCTTGTAGATGGAGAACAGCGCCTTGTCGGTCTTAAGCAGCTCGGCTCCGTCGCTGCCGGTGACCCTGATGTTATTGTAATAATATTCCATCATGGTAGGAGCTTCGTTGAAGCCTTCGCCGGAATACTCGATCGTTACAAACAGCGCGTCGTTCAGGTAAACTTCTACTTTCGACGTACCGTCGTCCTCGATGCGGAAGGTATTGTAGGCCGCATCGAAATCCACGGACGCTTCGATCGTTACAGACGCCACCGTCAATTTGATCGCCTCGTCGTCCCAGACGGGAACGTACACGATCACTTTGTTGCCGCCTGCGAACGAGAAGCCGCAGCCGCTGGCGCCGGCGCACATCAATCCGGGAGGCGTCTGAAGGCCGCTGTCCTCGTAGAAGTTGCGCGAGGTATTGCCTTCGTCGCCCCAGTTGAATATGAATCCTCCGAACAGGCCTCCGCTCTGGTTCATCACGTCGAAGCTGGCAGTGTAGGCGACGCCGCTCTTAACCATTTCCCAATATGACAGCGAGTCGAACTGCATCTGCGCTGCAATTCCGCCGTCGCGGTCAACGTACGTGGAATTGTTAAGTCCGCCCACGTACTGCATATGGTCCATAGCCGAAACGTTCGTGCCTTCGTCCATATCCTCAAAGTCGATAAACACGTCGTCGAAGGCGTCGGCAACGTCGGGGACGGACTGCTTCTTCTCGGTCTGGGGCTTTTCGGCTTTCACCAGTTTATCGCCGTATTTTTCGTTAAACGCGGCGTCGTATTTTTCGATATCCTCGATGCTCTTGAACGCTCCGATCCAGGCGTATGCAAGTTCCCCGCCCGGGTTGTCCGCGGTAGGCGTACGAAGAGAACGCCATTCAGTACCGGCCGCAGAGAACGCGGTCTCAAGTTCTATCGTTGCCGTATGCCAGTCGCGGTCGCCAATATAATCCAGGTGGTAGAACATGCCTTCGCTCGGCGCAGGACCGCCAGCGCCGGTTATGGAGTACAGATGGTTTGCGCCTTTTACACTCTCTCCGTATCCGAGGCGGTATTTGAAGGCTATATAAGGATACTCGGCAGCATCGAAGCCTGTTCCTTCTTCAAACGTGAAGACTATGTTATCTCCTCCGCCGGCGCCAGAGATAATGGAAAGCCAGATACCGCCCTGGTCCATTTCCGCTTCACCGCCCGTGACGTTGTAGCTGGTGTCGTCGGTCAGGTCTATCATTATGGCGTCAATATCGGATCCGATCGCTGGCGCTTTGGTGGGAGTCGGATCTGGTTCTTTCGTGGGCTCTTTCGTAGGAGCTTCGGTGGCAGCGTCGGTGGGCGCCGCAGGTTCCTGAGTCTTGTTGTCGGCCGGTACCTCCGTAGCGTTCTGGGGAACGTCCGTGGGAGCGTTGCCGCTGCCTGCGCCGGAACATGCCGCCATACACACAAGGATCGACAGGGCGATCAGTATCGAAACAAGTTTCTTCATTTCGGTTTTCTCCTCTCTCGTTTAAAAGCGCCGTTTATGGCGCAAAACCGTGTTTATTATAATTAAAAAGCTTATTTTTTTCAAGCGGTGGCGGCAGTTTGCGGCAATTAACGGGGACCTCGAGGCAGACTCCGGCAGCTGTCAGATCAGGCTAAATACCCGAAATAAAAGAGACCTTGCCGATTTTCCATTGACCGTCGGTTTTATTCAAAACAATCTTATATCCCACGTCTGCGGCAAATGATTCATCGGCGTAATAACCGCCCTTGTTTATCCAGTTGACCCCTTTTTGCGATACGATGATAAATATTTCCGCTTTATTGAAACCACTCAATTTAAAAGAGCGGACCTCCTTGATGCTGACGCGGTAACCCTCGAGAATAACTTCGCCGGTAATTATTTTGCCGGTATACCAATCTGTTT
>JAEFAM010000041.1 GCA_016287565.1 Clostridia bacterium | reverse complement strand
AGTGCATCCAGTGCAACACCTGCGCTTACGTTTGCCCTCACGCCACGATCCGTCCCTTCGCTATGAACGAAGAAGAAGCCGCCAAGGCTCCCGCTTCCACCAAGTTTGCCGCCAAGATGATCGGCAAAGGCTGCGAAGGTTATAAGTACACGATGGCAGTTTCGCCTCTCGACTGTATGGGTTGCGGCGTCTGCGTAAAGGCCTGCCCTGTAGTAAAGACCGCCGAGAAGAAAGCGGCCGCAGCAGGGGAGAAAGCCGATCCCGCAGCGATGCCTATCCGCATGGTGCCTCAGGCTACACAGGCTGCTCAGCAGGCCGCCTTCGACTACGCCGTGGCCAACGTCTCCAAGAAGGATCTTCCTTTCGCTGAGAACACTGTTAAAGGCAGCCAGTTCAATCAGCCTCTGCTTGAATTCTCCGGCTCCTGCGCAGGCTGCGCCGAGACTTCTTACGCGCGCCTCGTCACTCAGCTGTTCGGCGAGAGGATGTACATTTCCAACGCCACCGGCTGTTCCTCCATCTGGGGCGGCAGCGCACCGGCCACGCCGTACACCGTTAACAAAGACAGCGGCCGCGGTCCCGCCTGGGCGAACTCCCTGTTCGAGGACAACGCGGAGCACGGCCTCGGTATCGAGATCGGCCAGAAGACCATCCGCAACCGCCTGATCGGCTATGTGAAAGAGCTCAGAGAGAACGTCACCGACGAAGCCAAACTCGCCGTTATCGACGCTTACCTGAATACAGTAAACGACGGCAAGGCCAACCAGAAAGCCGCTGCGGATCTCGTCGACATGCTCGAGAAATGCGGCTGCGACAATCCGCTTCGCGCCAAGATACTTGCCGACAAGCAGTATCTGGCCAAGAAGTCCGTCTGGATCTTCGGCGGAGACGGCTGGGCTTACGACATCGGATTCGGCGGCCTTGACCACGTTATCGCTTCCGGCGAGGACGTGAACATCTTCGTGTTCGACACCGAAGTGTACTCCAACACGGGCGGCCAGGCTTCCAAGGCTTCCAGGCTCGGCCAGGTGGCTCAGTTCGCCGCCGCCGGCAAGGAAGTTGGCAAGAAGAGCCTTTCCGAGATCGCGATGTCTTACGGATACGTGTACGTGGCTCAGGTGGCCATGGGCGCCGATCTGGCTCAGACCCTTAAGGCTCTCACCGAAGCCGAAGCTTACAACGGACCTTCCATCATCATCGGTTACGCTCCCTGCGAGATGCACGGCGTAAAGGGCGGCATGGGCAATTGCCAGCTTGAGATGGAGCGCGCGGTGGCTGCCGGTTACTGGCAGATGTTCCGCTACAATCCCGCGCTTCGCGCCGAGGGCAAGAATCCTCTCACCATCGACTGCAAGGATCCTACCGCCAGCTACCGCGATTTCATCACTTCCGAAACGCGTTACAGCCGCCTGATCCAGGCGTTCCCCGAGAGAGCGGAAGACCTGTTCGTAAAGGCCGAGGACGACGCCAAGGCACGGTACGAGCGTCTTAAGAAGATGTCCGCACTGTACGAGTAATATTGTTTAACAACTGAAGATTATCCGCCGTTTGTACGGGCCCGTCCCGTACCGGCGGGTAATCTGTCTAAGAAGAGCATTTTAATAAAAGGGACTTGATCTTATGAAAAAGAAGATAATTGTAATTGCCGCCGCGTCAATGCTGGCCTTCTGCCTGCTCCTTACGGGCTGCGGCAATAAAGTAGCGGATCCCGGCGCAGACGCTACCGTCAAACCCGCCGATGCCACGACGGAAGCTACGGAAGCTGCCGCCACCCAGGCGCCTACGGAAGCACCCACGGAGGCTCCTACCGAGACTCCCACGCAGGACCCCGACGTGACTCCGAAGCCGAAGCTCATAAACGTCGTCCTTGAAAAGGCAGCCACCGCGAACTATTGCGAGAACAACCAGACCTGCAAGGACCCCGCCTTCGCCGTTGACGGAGACGAGACCACCAGATGGAGCGGATTTGACCTGGGCTTCCCGAATTATCAGACCGAATTCGAACATACTCTCACGGTCGATCTGGGCGGTACCTTCGTGCTCGATTCGTTTTCGATAATTTTCGAATCTCTTACCGGTTATTACGATTTCCAGATATCTGACACCGGGGAAGAGGGTTCATGGACCACCGTGTACACGTACGAATTTTCCACTTCCGGCCCTATGGCGGTACAGGATTACGACGTCGATCTGCCCAAAGATACGACCGCCGCTTTCATCCGCATCCGAACCGACGTGGACGAAGATTACGAATATTCAAATTATCCTTACTGCAGCATCTACGAACTCGAAGTGCTGGGCTATGCGAAGGATTGACGAAAGAAGCTGATAACGATGACTAAAATAGATATTTTCTCCGGCTTTTTGGGCGCCGGCAAGACCACGCTCATCAAGAAACTGTTGACGGAGGCGTACGCCGGGCAGAAAGTGGTGCTGATCGAGAACGAGTTCGGCGAGATAGGCATCGACGGCGGCTTTATGAAGGACGCCGGGATCGAGATCACCGAAATGAATTCCGGGTGCATCTGCTGCAGCCTCGTGGGCGATTTCGGCGAGGCGCTGGAGCAGGTGATCGAAAGATTCGCGCCCGACAGGATATTGATCGAGCCCTCCGGCGTAGGAAAGCTCAGCGACGTCGTACGGGCCGCCTCTCAGGTGGAGAGCGAGAACGTTAAGATCAACGCCAGGACCGTAGTTGCCGACGTGGGCAAGGCGAAGCTCTATATGAAGAATTTCGGCGAGTTCTACAACAACCAGATCGAAACGGCAACGTGCATCGTGCTCAGCAGGACACAGAACGTGTCTCAGGAAAAACTTGACGCTGCGCTGGAACTGATTCGGGAGCACAATAAAGAAGCGGTCATCATCACCACGCCCTGGGACGAGCTGGATGGCAAGGCCATTCTGGCGGCAATGGAGCAGGGCGACCGGGACCTGGCCAGGGAGCTTATGGACGAAGAAGACGTGTGCCCCGTGTGCGGCCATCACCACCATCACGACGATGACGAGGAATGCTGCTGCCACCATCACCACGACGATGATGAGGACGAGCACGAACACGAACATCACCACCATCACCATCACGATGATGACGACGATGACGACGAGGATGAGGAATGCTGCTGCCATCACCATCATGACGATGAGGAAGATGAGGAGCACGAGCATCATCACCATCATCATCACGACGATGGCGATGACGACGACGGTGACGAAGATGAGTGCTGCTGCCATCACCATCATGATGACGACGAAGAAGAGGAGCACGAACATCACCACCATCACCACCACCATCATCACCACGGCCACGACGCGGACGAGATATTCACCAGCTGGGGCGTCAATACGGCCCGCAAATTCACGGAAGAAAAGATCCGCGATATACTCACCGCGTTAGACGGCGGTCAATACGGCCAGATACTCAGGTCCAAAGGCATCGTCCCTGCGGAAAACGGCACCTGGATCTATTTCGACTACGTGCCCGAGGAGCACGACGTACGCACCGGCAGCCCCGATATCAACGGCAAACTGTGCGTGATAGGCTCCAACCTCAACGAAGAGGGACTTAAGGAACTGTTTGGAGTGTGACGAGATGGAAAGAGAAGTTCCTGTATTTATGTTCAACGGCTTTCTGGACTCCGGAAAGACCACGTTCATACAGAGCATACTCGAAAACGAAGAATTCTCGAAAGACGTTAACACCCTTCTGGTGATCTGCGAAGAGGGAGAGGAAGAGTACCGCCCCGAGCGGTTCGTCGGCGGCAAGGTCACGTTCTACAACGTGGAGAACGAGGAGGACCTAGAGCCTTATCCTTTGGAAAAGGCCAGGAAAGCCGCGGGCGCCGAGCGCGTGATCGTGGAGTACAACGGCATGTGGCAGCTCTCATCGTTCATTTACGCCATGCCGGAGCAGTGGATAATTGCCCAGGAGATGACGTTCGCAGACGCCGCCACGTTCCGGAGCTTCAACCTGAATATGCGGAACCTGGTCGTTGACCAGATCCAGAACACCGACTGCGTCACGTTCAGAAACCTTGATCCCGATTCCGAAATGATCCCCGAACTCCACGATATCTGCCGCGGGATACAGAGGGGCGTCGACATCGTTTACAAGTTCAACGACGGGACCGAAAAAGTTGACGACACCCCCGATCCGCTGCCTTACGACCTTGACGCGCCGGTGGTGGAGATAGGGGACAACGCGTACGGTCTCTGGTACGCGGAGATGATGCAGTTCCCGGACAAGTACGACAAGAAGAAGTACCGTTTCAAGGCCTTCGTGGGCAAGGACCGCAGCCTGGGCCGCGACGAATTTTTCGCCGGCCGCCACGTTATGTCCTGCTGCGTCAACGACATCCAGTATGCCGGGATGCTTTGCCGGTGGAACAAGGCGGTGGTGCTGAAGACCGGCGACTGGGTGATACTGGAAGCGAAACTGAGCATGGAGAAGAACCGCGTCTACCGCGCGGTGGGACCCGTGCTGACGGTCACAGGACTGGTGCGGACAAGCGAGCCGGAATATAAAGTGGTGACTCTTGCCGGTACCGGCGTCGACGTCTGAGCACAGGCGGAAGGGCGAGTTCAGCCCTGCATCTTTAAAGCTTTTCTGAGCACTTCCGTATGTTTCTCGGAAAGCAGGGGACAGGCGTCACGCCAGCCGGGACACTGGTCATAAAAAGATTCTTTAAATTCAACGGTACCTTCGGGGCCCGATAGAAGCGATACGGCGTAGGATATCATCACGTCGATCGCTTCTTTTTTTGAGCCTGTAAAGGCCCTGGTGAAACAGACCGTATTCGTATCACTGCGGTATACGGCAATTTTAGTAGTCATCTGGCGGAAACGGATCTCGGGAAACTGCCCAGGCGCTTCGGTCCCGGGACCGTATTCGTAATATCGCCGTGTGAAAAGCGTGCGGACAAGATTTTCGTAATCAGCCGGGCTGCGCTCCATGAAAGCGCCGGATCGGCTGCCTGACTGATCGTCGGAGACCCGGGAGCCGGGCAAATTGTCAAGCTGCCCGAAGATCCAGGCGGAATTGTCATAAACGAACCGTTCGATGGCCGCGCCGGAATAATGCTCCGGCACGAGCACGGTGACGCCGCTTCCGTCAACGCGTATGTTGAGCTTTCCGGCTTTTCTCTTTTTGATGAAACAGTTGACGGTCCTGCCGCCAGATTGCAATAACAGTCTGTACTTTTCCATAAGCATTGGCCGCGCCGGAGGCGTGATATGCAAAAATAAAAGCCACTCCTTATGGGGAAGTGACTGTCCGGTGGGTCGATGGCGCGGATCCTGAACACGGACTGGTCCGTACACCGGATCCACGCCACTTAGTGGATTATCAGGGACTTGAACCCCGGACCGATCGGTTATGAGCCGACTGCTCTGACCAACTGAGCTAATAATCCGTACGCGGCGCATTATACTAAAACAGGCGGGATGTTGTCAATACGAAATTGAGCAAAAAATCAGAGAGAGGCTTAGAAAGAAATGAGGACGCTTCGCTAATGATGAAATGATGTCGCTTCGCTAATGATGCCGTCCCTGCGGGACTAATTGAGGAAATAATAAAATCCGCTGTATTAGTGAGCAGCGCGAACGTCATCATTGCCGAAGGCAGCATCATTTGTCCGAAGGACAACATCATTTGCCCGTCAGGGCAAGCATCATGTGCGAAGTACTCATCATTTCCCCGAAGGGCACAAACGGGCAAAAAAAAAGTCGGGATGACAAGATTTGAACTTGCGGCCTCTGCGTCCCGAACGCAGCGCTCTACCAAACTGAGCCACATCCCGTTGCAAGGCAGAATGATACCACCTGAAGGGCGCAAAGTCAAGCCTTTTTTAAGCGCGGTTTCCTGCGGAGGCGCCTCGACTTTCACTTGCGGAAAAAACAGAAATATTGTATGATTGATTCGTATGGACATTGACGATCGTTCCATCGGAATCGCGGAGATACAGATGATTGCCGGCAAACAAAAAAAGCATAAATACGGGCTGAAAAGAAGGGGTTCGGGGCTCGGGGCCGTTATGGCGGTTGCCGCGGCCGTTTTGATGCTTTTCGGGATCATTGCCCCCCGCATGGTCAACGCCGCTTCTTCGGGAGGGTTCGACCCGAAACTTATGCTTAATTTCGAGAACACTTCCGAGACGGAGGGCTTTGTCAACAGCGTGGAGAATTCCGGCGCGGACTTTTTCGGCGAGGAGAGCAGGCTCCAGATAGAGAACGTTTCCGGGTCCATAGCGGGGAACAGATCCCTGAGGATCGCCAACGTTGACCTTCGCAAGGGGGACGTAAATATAGAAGACAGGCAGATGCGGGTGGGTTTCTCCATAAAGATCGGCAGAAATTTCCAGAACGAGTTCAGATTTATGATCTCTACCCAGGATCCCGCCACGTCTACCGAATCCACCGGAGGAACGCTGTTCATCATCAAAAACGATTCCGACGGCAATACTTTTTTATACGGTTCCGACAACACCCGCCTTTTCGAACTGAAAAAGGACACGGTCTACAGGATCTGCGCCGGATTCACCCGTGGCCGCAGCGACTGCTCGGTCACCGTCAACGGCGACGACGAGGGAGTGGGGTTCAAGTTCAGGAGCGCCGTTTACTGCATCACGGGAATTCGTATTTACGTGCCTGACGTTTACGAAAAGGGAGAACCTGAAGAGCCTTCCGGTACGCCGGATCCTGGACCTGCCGCCACGCCGGATACCGACGCAGGCACGGAAGCTGCAGACGGTATCGACGCAAACGGGGCCGCAGGCGGAAGCGGAGCCTCGGGAACGCCCGGCACCGCCCAGGAAGACGGAGCGAATAAAGTTTACGAATCACAGATCACGGACGCCATGACGGTGCTGGTCGACGATATTTTCATAAGCACCAAAGGGCGGGTGTATCCCCAGATATATTCCATCCAGGAGCCAGGGAAACTCCCCGAGATCACCGTGCCCGAAGAGGCGGACGGCTCCAGGGTGCGCGTATACGTCAATACGAAAGAGATCGATATGTCCAAGACCTACGTCACGGATAACACGGTATACATCTCCGCAGAGCAGTTCCTTAAGAGCGTTTCCATAGACTACACCTACGACAAAAACGAGAGGCTGCTCACCATAGCAAACAGCAAGATCCGCGTCTCCGCCAGAGTCCCCGGCGACGAGGTCACCGTCAACGGAGTGCAGATCAAGCTGAAATATCCCGTCAGGACCATCGACGACGTTATAATGATCTCTCCCAATTTCATCAGCGAAGTCTTCAACGCAAAAGTGTGGTGGGATAAAGACGCCGGCATGCTGGTGGTGACTTCCGGAGCCCAGAAGAACGACGGCATCCTGAGGATAGTCGGCGACAGGTTCTATATGAACGGGGAGCCCTATTACGAGATCAGCTTCAACAAATACGACCTGTTCTACCAGCTCTGGGCGGCCTATTCCGGCGACCCTGCGTACCCCTCCGAAGAGTACAGGGAGCCCGCTGCCAGGGCGGCGCTGGCGCAGCTCAGGGACAAGGGCTTCAAGTCCGTCCGCGTCTTCTGTGAAGCCGACGTGCCCGGCCTTATGTACGACGCCGTGACCAAGGGCAAATACTTCGAGACCATGGACCGGATGTTCGACCTGTGCGACGAGTACGGCATCAAAGTGGTAGTGTGCATGGGGCTGATATCCGACAATTACGTTGCCAAACAGAGAATCACCGGATACGGGCTGGTTAATAAAGAAGAGACCACGCTGGACCTGGTTGCCGACGATTCTTCCGAATCCAGGGCGTTGCTGGGACAATATATAAGAGAGTTCGTTGACCGCTACAAGGCAAGGAGCACGGTGCTGATGTACGAGATCGTGAACGAGGGGAACCTCGGCGCGGACGTGGGCAACACCCTCGGGAAAGTGTGTTATTCTCTGGGGCAGCTGGCGGATTTCTACAATTACTGTGCTTCCGTGATCAGGACCGTTGACGGAGAGCGTGTGGTGACCACAGGAGATTCCGCCTTGAGATCGTCCCAGTACCATCTGTTTGCCTCCACGATGGCGGGGATGACCGTTGACGACTGGACCACGGACGACGAAGACCAGAGACTGTACGCGTTGACCTTCCTGAATTACGGCACGGACGTGATAAGCGCCCATACCTACGATCTGGGCTCCAGAAGCTCCGAGGCGTTCTGCCTGAAGGACGGAGAACAGTATTATTACGGCTTCGATATGCTCATGAGCGAGGCAGGGAGGCTGGGCAAGCCTTTCTACAACGGCGAGACCGGCCTGACCGCCGATCCCGACAGCTCCGGATATATTAAAAAGGTGCGGGGCTATCTCGATTCCATTATAGACGCCGGAGTTCAGGTCTCCCACTGGTGGACGTTCCGCCCCGACGGGCAGGATACCGGCAGCGGAACGGTGCTCAGGACCGATTCCGGAGAAGTGCTGGAAGCAGTGGCCGAGGCCAACGCCGCGCTGAAGAGCAAATATATGGTCAACGGCGTGGAGCCTGAACTCACCAACGCTGCGGGCTGGCAGGCGGAGGACGAGATAATCGATCCGGACAAGATAATCAGCGGCGTCCAGCCCATCAAGGAGACCAGCAATTACGACGCGGTCAAATGGACCGTGATAATCGGCGCGATAATGCTCTCGGCCTGCTGCCTGGTGATCGTTTTCTTCAGGCTCAGGATCAGGCGCGGAAATTGAAAGGACTTTTATGACCGAGGAACAGGCATTTACTGTAAAACCGCTGGTGCTGGCATATCTGGGAGACGGAGTGTACGACCTGTATATACGCTCCCGCCTTATAGAGGGAAAGTACAGGGACGCTCACGATCTTCACGTAAAAAAGATTAGGTTTGTCAACGCCGCGGCCCAGGCATATATTATCAGAGAACTGGATGAAAGACTCACCGGCAGGGAGAGGGACGTGACGCGCTACGGCCGCAACGCCCATTCCAACACGGTGCCCAAGAACGCCAACGTAACGGACTACCACGCAGCCACCGGGTTCGAGGCGCTGCTGGGATACCTGAAACTGTCGGAGCAGGAAGAGAGACTGGATCAGATACTTGAACTGTCGTACGAACTGATCGTCAAGAGGGAAAACGATGGATGATTTCGATATAAGAAACGAGGAAGCCGGACGGGACCGTGAGTCCGAAGGCGAGATCATATACGGCCGCAACGCCGTCACAGAGGCCCTTAAAGCGGGCCTCAGCATAAACAAGGTACTGGTATGCCCCGGGGACTCGAACGGCCGTTTAAAGGCCATAGAGGCGCTCTCGCGGGAGCATAAAGTGATAGTGCAGTACAGGAGCGCCAAAGAGCTGGACAATATCATACTGCGCCAGACGGGGGAGCGGAACGTCAACCACCAGGGCGTCTGCGCCTTTATCGCCGCGAAGGATTACTGCGAGCCGGAAGACATCATCCGGGCGGCAAAAGAAAAGGGAGAAGACCCCTTCGTGATCATCCTTGACGGAATACAGGACCCGCACAATCTCGGGGCCGTCATCAGGACGGCGGACGCGGTGGGGGCCCACGGCGTGATCATACCGAAGAGGCGGTCCTGCGCGTTGACCGGAGCGGTGGCGAAGACCTCCGCCGGAGCGCTGGCCCACGTGCCCGTGGCGAGAGTGGCCAATATTGTCCGGACCATCGAATTTCTAAAAGAGCAGGGGCTCTGGGTCGCAGGTACCGATCTCACCGGAGAGACGGAGTTCTTCCGGGCGGATCTCAAGGGTCCTCTGGCGCTGGTCATAGGCAGCGAAGGCTACGGTATGGCAGAGCTTACCAGAAAGAACTGCGACTACGTGCTGACGATACCTATGAAGGGGCAGGTCACGTCCCTGAACGCATCCGTTGCCGCGGGCGTGGTAATGTACGAGATATTCCGCCAGCGTTCCGGATCCGGAAAATAAGCTGCGCTTTCTGATAATTTGGAGATACTATGTCGATCGACGATTTTGCCGGTGTTTTAAATAAAGAACAGTTCGAGGCGGTCACTTACGGCGACGGCCCTTTGCTGGTGCTTGCGGGCGCGGGCAGCGGCAAGACCCGCGTGCTCACATACAGGTACGCGTACCTGGTGGACGTGAAGAACGTGAGGCCGTACAACATCCTTGCCATCACTTTCACCAATAAAGCGGCTATGGAAATGAAGACCAGGATATCAGATCTGCTGGGCTCCCAGGTGGAGACCGCCTGGATAGGCACCTTCCACGCCTGCTGCGGCCGCATATTGCGGAGGCACGCGGAAGTGCTGGGCTACGACGCTCACTTTACCATCTACGCCGAAGCCGAGTCGCTGGAAACGGTCAAATCCGCCATAAAAGCGCTGGACCTGGACGAAAAACGTTATCCGCCGCGTCTTTTAAGGTCCATCATAGGTCAATACAAGAACCGCATGATCTCGCCGGACGAGGCGATGGCTGAGGCCGATTCCTTCCTTGCCAGAGAATACGTCAACATCTACCGCAAATACCAGTCGATCCTCCATTCTTCCAACTGTATGGACTTCGACGATATGATACTTAACGTCATCAAACTTTGGGAAGAAAATCCCGAGATACTGGATTACTACCGGGAACTGTTCAGGTACGTGCTGGTGGACGAGTATCAGGACACCAACAGGGCCCAGCACCGGCTGGTATACTTGTTGACCGGGGAAGACGGAAATCTGTGCGTGGTGGGAGACGACGACCAGAGCATATACAGTTTCCGGGGCGCGGAAGTTGACAACATCCTGGAATTCGAGGCCACCCACCGGGGCACCAGGACCGTAAAGCTGGAGCAGAACTACCGGTCCACCGAGAACATCCTGAACGTTGCCAACGACATCATCAAACTGAATCCCAGGCGCACGGGCAAGAGGCTCTGGACGAGAGCAGGGAAAGGCGACAGGCCGGTGTGTTATTCCGCCGGCGACAACAACGAGGAGGCCGATTTCATCTGCTCCGAGATCGCCAGGGGAGTGGCGGAGGGGACGATGTCCTACTCGGATTTCGCGGTGCTCTACCGCGTCAACGCCGTTTCCACCGCCATCGAGCGGGTGCTCACCAGAATGCGCATCCCTTACCGGATATACGGGGGTATGAAATTTTACGACCGCAAGGAGATAAAAGACCTGGTGGCCTATCTGCGGATACTGGCGAACCCTCACGACGAGGCCTCTTTACGGCGCATCATCAACGTGCCTAAAAGGGGCATAGGCGATACAACCGTGGACAGGATCTCACAGGTGGCTTCCGATTCGGGAAGGCCGATGCTGGAAGTGATCCGGGACGTGGATAATTGCCCTTCGCTGTTCAGGGCGGCGGAAAAGCTCAAGTCGTTCGCAGGCCTGATCGACGGGCTGGCGGGGAGCCTGGCGGATTCGGAGACGCTTACCGGGTTCGTGGAAGAAGTGATCGACAAGACCGGCCTTGCCCGTGAATACGAGGACGACCACACTCCGGAATCGGATGCCAAAGTAGAGAATATCAAGGAGTTCCTGTCCGTGACCAAGACCTTCGAGGACGGGCTGGACGAGGCCTACGAATCGGCGGGGGCTGTGTTCAGCGAGTTCCTGGAGACGGTGTCGCTGAATTCGGATCTGGAGACAGCGGTGGACGAAGGCGGAGACGGTTCCAAGGTGACACTGTCCACCATACACAGCGCCAAGGGCCTGGAATTCCCGGTGGTGTTCGTTGCCGGACTGGAAGAAGGCGTGTTCCCGTCGTTCCAGTCTATCGACGATTCGAAGCAGCTGGACGAAGAGCGCAGGCTAATGTACGTTGCCGTGACCAGGGCGATGAAGAAGCTGTATCTGACCTCGAGCGAGTACCGCATGATCTACGGCAAGACTCAGAGCTATCTGAAGTCCAGGTTCCTGAGAGACATTCCGGAAGGGGATCTGGAACGCAAAGGCAAAGGCCGCTCGTCAGGAAGCGGGCGCGGGGCGAGATATTCGTTCGATCTCGAGGGAGACCGTTCGTCGAGATCCTCTTTCGATTTCGAGGCAAGCCGTTCGTCGAGGTCCTCTTTCGATTTTGATTTCGATTACGATGACGCGTACGACCGGCAGAGAGCGAAACGGAAAAGCGAAGGCTCCGCAGACAGGCCTTCCTTCGGAAGATCGTACACCGATATATTGTCCGGGCTCAAAGGTCCCCGTACCTCAGGCACGTCCGGTACCTCGCCCACGGCGGCGGCAAACGCGGCGGGCAAGACGTATCTTAAAAGCGTTGCCGAAGGAGAGCGTGTCAAGCACAAAAAGTTCGGGGAAGGCACCGTCTCCTCCGTGCAGGAATCCGGCAACGGCACCATAGTGGAGATCGTTTTCGACGGCTGCGGAATGAAACGGCTGGTGCTGGAATATGCCAAACTGGAGGCGCCGTACTGAGAAGATCCGGGAGGAAAAACGCATAATTACGATTGAATGCGAAAAACAGCTGAAAACGGAGATAAAGAGAGATATTTTAAAATTTCGGCAAAAAGCTAAACTTGAACGAAAGCAGAAAAATTGGTATATTACGCACAGTTGTTAGCACTCGAAGGTATTGAGTGCTAACGGCCGGATAAAGGTAATAAATACACTACATAAACAGGAGGGAAAAACAATGACTATCAAACCTTTAGGTGATAAGGTCGCCATCAAGATGCTGGAAACGGAAGAGACCACCAAGAGCGGTATCATCCTTCCCGGTTCAGCAAAAGAGAAGCCCCAGCTGGCCGAAGTCGTGGCAGTAGGCCCCGGCGCGCTGGTGGACGGAAAGAGGATCCCCATGGACGTTAAGGTGGGGGACAAGGTCCTTATGAGCAAATATGCCGGATCCGAGTACAAGGTCGACGGCGTCGAATATACGATCCTTAAGCAGAGCGATATCCTCGCCATCGTGGAATAAAATTGAGGTGAATCATCATGGCAAAAGAAATCAAATTCAGTGAAGAATCCAGAAAAGCGCTCGTTGCCGGCGTCGACCAGCTGGCCGATACCGTTAAGATCACGCTGGGACCCAAGGGAAGAAACGTTGTCCTCGATAAGAAGTACGGCGCTCCCATGATCACCAACGACGGCGTCACCATCGCGAAAGAGATAGAGTTCGAAGACCGCTTTATGAACATGGGCGCTCAGCTCGTTAAAGAAGTTGCCACCAAGACCAACGACGTGGCAGGCGACGGCACCACCACCGCGACGCTGCTGGCTCAGGCCATCATCCGCGAAGGGCTGAAGAACATTGCCGCAGGCGCGAACCCCATGATCCTTAAGAAGGGCATCGCCAAGGCAGTGGAAGCTACCGTCGAAAGCATCCGCGAAGACAGCGTGAAGGTCCGCGGCAGAGAAGACATCGCCAGAGTCGCAGCCGTTTCCGCCAACGACGAATCCGTAGGCGAGATGGTTGCCAGCGCTATGGAGAAGGTCACCAACGACGGAGTCATCACCGTCGAAGAGTCCAAGACTATGGGCACCAACCTCGAGGTAGTCGAAGGTATGCAGTTCGACCGCGGCTACGTTTCCGCTTATATGGCCACCGATACCGATAAGATGGAAGCCGTTCTGGACGATCCCTACATCCTGATCACCGACAAGAAGATCTCCAACATCCAGGAAGTACTGCCCGTGCTCGAGCAGATCCTCCAGCAGGGCAAAAAGCTCCTGATCATCGCCGAGGACGTGGAAGGCGAAGCGCTTGCCACCCTCGTGGTGAACAAGCTCCGCGGCAATTTCACCTGCGTCGCCGTCAAGGCTCCCGGCTTCGGTGACAGAAGGAAAGAGATGCTCCGCGACATCGCCATCCTCACCGGCGGCGAAGTCATCACCGAAGAGCTTGGCCTGGATCTTAAAGAGACCCAGATCGCTCAGCTGGGCCGCGCAAGGCAGGTCAAGGTCGCCAAAGAGAACACCATCATCGTGGACGGCGCCGGCGACAAGGACGAGATCGCCAAGAGGATCCAGGTCATCCGCAACCAGATCGCCGAGACCACTTCCGATTTCGACCGCGAAAAACTTCAGGAGCGCCTGGCCAAACTGGCCGGCGGCGTGGCCGTCATCCAGGTGGGCGCAGCCAGCGAAGTCGAGATGAAAGAGAAGAAGCTCCGCATGGAAGACGCCCTGGCCGCTACCAAGGCAGCCGTGGAGGAAGGCATCGTGGCAGGCGGCGGAACGGCTTACATCAACGCCATTCCGAAGGTAGCCAAGCTGCTTAAGACCACTTCCGGCGACGAGAAGACCGGCGTGCAGATCGTGCTGAAGGCGCTGGAAGAGCCCGTCTACCAGATCGCAGTCAACGCAGGCCTCGAAGGCGCCGTTATCGTGGACAAGGTCATGAACGCGAAGCCCGGTTTCGGTTACGACGTTCTCGCCGAGAAGCTGGTGGATATGATCTCCGTCGGTATCGTCGACCCCGCAAAGGTCACCAGAAGCGCTCTCCAGAACGCTGCTTCCGTGGCGGCAACGCTGCTTACCACCGAGGCCGTGGTGGCCGATATCCCCGAGCCCGAGCCAGCGGCTCCCGCAGGCGGCGGAATGGGCGGTATGTACTGATAAGTTCCGGTACAGGCACTGCCGCAGGTACCGTTGAGTAACGTTAAGTACGCCTGAAATATTACGAAATAAGCGCTCCGGGCCGTCTGAAAAGGCGGCCCGGAGAGTTTTACGGAAGCGCTAAAAAAGTTATTGACACGGGTTTTCCGTTGTGGTACTATACGCTTCGCAGCGCGGGTGTAGTTCAATGGCAGAACATCAGCCTTCCAAGCTGATTGTGAGGGTTCGATTCCCTTCACCCGCTCTTTTTTGTACCCGTAGCTCAGTTGGATAGAGCAACGGCCTTCTAAGCCGTCGGTCGAGGGTTCGAGTCCCCCCGGGCACGCTGAAAATCTCCGTTGCAGCATACGGGGATTTTTTATTTTACAAGCTTTTTTATCGCCGCGCCCCTGGCGGCGGGAGGTTCGGACAGTGATCGACAGCACCCTTTGCTATATCGAAAAAGACGGCCAATATCTTATGCTCCACCGCACTAAAAAGGAGCGGGACGTCAACGCCGGTAAATGGATCGGCGTGGGCGGCAAGTTCGAAGAAGGGGAGAGCCCGGCGGATTGCCTGAAACGGGAAATCTTCGAAGAGACGGGGCTGGTATTGACGTCGTACCGGCTGAGAGGGATATTGACCTTCGTGTCGGACGTAGCGGAAACGGAACATATGTATCTTTTCACTGCGGACGGATTCACCGGAGAGCTTAACGAAAACTGCCCCGAGGGAGTCCTGAAGTGGGTGCCGAAGGCCGAGATATCCGGGCTGAACCTGTGGGAAGGCGACAGGATCTTCCTCAAGATGCTTTACGAGGACGAGCCTTTTTTCCTGATGAAACTCGAATATAAAGGCGACAGCCTTACAGGATATACCGTTGAAAACTGAATCGCTCTATGGTAAAATTTTACCTGTTGTGGGAGGGCTTTAAAGGATGATCTCGGAACCGGGCAGGGAACAGCATAAAAACAGTAAAAACAGAGCGAGGGCTTTGGCTGTTTTGCTGGCGTTGACGGCGATCGCCGGAGCGTTTGCGACCGGGTGCGGCCGCGCCCGACCGGGCGGTCATACGGCATTGCCGGAAGAGACGGAATATCCGGTCGAAACTCTTGTGCCGGAACCTACCGAAGATCCCGGTGAGACCGCCGCGGCGACAACGTACGTTACGAAAGGCCCGGAGCTTCCGGTGACTCCATTGCCGGACACGCCCCGAGATCCCCTGAACCCGGCGAATTATCCGCTGAGTCCCAACCTGGATGCAAAGCTCAAGGAGCTGCTGGACGCATACGGATATTCCATCGAGGGCATTTTCAACGCCATAGAAAAACCCAAGAGAGGCTATCCGCATTTTTATTATGATAACGACGACAGACTCGACACGCTCCCAGGTTATATGGAGCTTGCGGAGTATATACTTAACGAAGGGCACGGCGTCTGCTACCATTATGCGGCGCTGACCTGCTACCTTTTAAGAGCGGCGGGGTACAACGCCTGCGTGATCTACGGCTACAGGACCGCGGACTCGGCGCTTCATTACTGGACGATGGTGGAGACCGAAAAGGGCTGGTACCATTTCGACCCGCTGCACCACCAGATGCTCTTCACAGACGAACAGAAATCCAGCCCTTACTACACCGGCGGCAACGACCTGGTGTGGCAGCAGGGCGTGTGGCCCCAGACGCCGAAAGAGTTTTATTAAAGGCGTCGCTCATACAAGATCCGGAGGAACGTTATGCGGCTACTCAAAATGCACGGTATCGGAAACGATTACGTATACGCTGACTGCATGGACAGGCGTGCGCTCTCGGAGATCGAAGACGCGGCTGAACTGGCCGTGAGGATCTCCGACAGGCATTTCGGCGTGGGAGGCGACGGGCTCATAATGATCTGCCCTTCGGACAATGCCGACTGCTTTATGCGCATGTACAACAACGACGGCTCCGAAGGGAGCATGTGCGGCAACGGCATCCGCTGCGTTGCCAAATATATGTACGACAACGGCTACGTTAAAGGCGATTCGGTGAGCATCGAAACGCTGTCGGGAATAAAGCAGATCAGGCCCGTCATTGACGGAGAGAGCGGCGTGTGCACCGGCGCCACCGTGGATATGGGCAGGGCGGAGATAGAAGAGAAAAAAGTGAGATTGCCCGACGGCACTGTGCTGGATACGGTGTGCGTCGACGTGGGGAACCCCCATTGCATCATATTCGTCGACGACGCGGAGAACACCGACCCGTCGGAAAAAGGCCCCGGTATCGAGAAGGACCCACTTTTCCCCAACCGCACCAACGTGGAATTCGTCACGGTGACGGGCAGGGACCGCATCAGGATGAGAGTCTGGGAAAGAGGCACCGGCATCACCATGGCCTGCGGCACGGGAGCCACGGCTACGGGCGCGGCGGCAATGCATCTGGGCCTCTGCGGAGACGAAGTAACCGTTGTCCTCGACGGGGGAGAACTGGTCATCCGGCGCGACCCGGTCAGCGGCCATATGTTCATGACGGGCCCGGCTTCATACGTGTTCGACATAGAAAATTACGATCTGTCCGGCAATTTCCCCAACGGAAGCGCCGGATCAATGAAGGGAAAAAGAGTTTTCAAAAGGCAGGTACGGAAAAATGGCAAGGATCAATGAAAACTATTTGAAGCTCCCCGGCAGCTACCTCTTCAGCGAAGTGGGCAAGCGCCGCAGGATATACGTGGAGACCCATCCGGAGGCGGAAGTGATCTCTCTGGGCATCGGAGACGTGACGCTGCCTCTCACCCAGAGCGCCATCGAAGCGCTCCATAAAGGCGTTGACGAGATGGGCAGGGCGGAGACGTTCCGGGGCTACGGTCCCGAGCAGGGTTACGCCTTCTTAAGAGAAGCCATCGCCTCGGTGGATTACGCCATAAGGGACGTGCAGATCGCCCCTGACGAGATATTCATCAGCGACGGGTCCAAGAGCGACACCGGAAACATAGGAGATATTTTCGGCATAGATAACAAAGTTGCCGTGTGCGACCCCGTATATCCCGTGTACGTTGACACAAACGCCATGGCGGGACGGGCGGGAGATTACGATCCTGCCACGGGCAAATGGGACGGCCTCATCTACGTCCCCGGCACCGCGGACAACGGCTTTGTCCCGGACGTTCCGGACCTCACCGGCGACGACGCTCCGGACCTCATATACCTCTGTTTCCCCAACAACCCCACCGGCACCGTGGCAACTAAAAAGCAGCTAAAGTCCTGGGTGGATTACGCCCTGGAGAACGATGCGGTGATACTGTTCGACGCCGCATACGAAGCGTACATCACGGATCCTGAGATACCTCACAGCATATACGAGATCCCGGACGCGAAGCGCTGCGCCATAGAATTCAGAAGCTTCTCCAAGAACGCCGGCTTTACGGGACTCAGGTGCAGCTACACGGTCATCCCCAAAGAGCTGAAGGTCGGAGGCGTGTCTCTCAACGCCCTGTGGAACCGCAGGCATTCCACCAAGTTCAACGGCACCCCTTATATAGTGCAGCTCTGCGCCGCCAGCGTATACACGCCCGAGGGACAGTCCCAGACCAAAGGGCTGGTGGATCATTATCTCGAGAATGCCGGGATCATCAGGCGCGGCCTCGTGGGCGCCGGATACAGCGTGTGGGGCGGCGTCGATTCTCCTTACGTCTGGCTTAAGACCAAAGACGGGATGACGTCCTGGGAATTTTTCGATTATTTCCTCAATGAACTCAATATAGTAGGCACTCCGGGAAGCGGCTTCGGGCCCTCCGGTGAAGGATATTTCAGGCTGACCGGTTTCGGCAGCAGAGAGAACACGCTGAAAGCAGTGGAACGCATCAGGAAAGGAAGTTTGTTATGAGCGCTGAAAGAAGAGTTGGAACGGTTTCGAGAGGCATAAGGCTGCCTATCATTCGCCAGGGGGACGATCTGGTAAAGATAGTGTCCGAGAGCGTGCTGGCCGCGGCGGAGAGCGACGGATTCGAGCTCAGGGACAGAGACGTAATCGCCGTCACCGAATCCATCGTTGCCAGGAGCCAGGGCAACTACGCCACCGTGGAGGACATCGCGGCGGACGTGAGAGCGAAGTTCGGCGGAGGGACCGTAGGCGTCATCAGCCCGATATTGTCCCGCAACAGATTCGCCATCTGCCTGCGAGGCATCGCTATGGGCGCCTCCAAGATCGTGCTCATGCTGAATTATCCTTCCGACGAAGTGGGCAACGAGCTGGTCAGCCTCGACAAGATCGACGCGGCGGGCGTGAACCCGTACTCAGACGTGCTCACTCTCGAGAAATACAGGGAGCTGTTCGGCGTCAACAAACATGAATTCACCGGCGTGGATTACGTGGAATATTACGGCAACCTCATCAAAGAGGCAGGGGCCGAGGTGGAGATCATCTTCGCCAACCAGGCCAAGACCATATTGAACTACACGGACTGCGTGCTCACCTGCGACATCCATACAAGGGAACGCACCAAGCGGATCCTCAAGGCCGCGGGCGGCAGGATAGTGCTTGGCCTGGACGACATTCTTAACGCCCCTGTGAACGGAAGCGGATACAACGAGAAATACGGCCTGCTGGGCTCCAACAAATCCACCGAGAACAAGATCAAGCTGTTCCCCAAGGACGGCCAGGGGCTGGTGGAAGACATCCAGAAGTTCATACTGGACGCCACCGGAAAGCACGTGGAAGTAATGATCTACGGCGACGGCGCCTTTAAAGATCCCAAGGGCAAGATCTGGGAACTGGCCGATCCGGTGGTCTCTCCCTTCTACACCGCAGGCCTGGAAGGCACCCCCAACGAGCTCAAGTTGAAATACCTGGCGGACAACGATTTCAAGAACCTTTCCGGCCAGGCGCTGCGCGACGCCATCTCCGACAGCATCCGCAATAAAGGCGGGAACCTGGTGGGCAACATGGCTTCCCAGGGCACCACGCCCAGGCGGCTTACCGACCTCATAGGTTCTCTCTGCGACCTCACCTCCGGTTCCGGCGATAAAGGCACTCCTGTGGTTCTGGTCCAGGGATATTTCGACAACTACACCAACTGATCATATAAGAAACGGAGCGATCATTATGAGCGATATCAGACCCGAGAGCATGGAAAGAATCACCAACGAGAAGCTGGCGAAGGCGTTCATCGAAGAGCAGATCGCCGCTTTAAAGGCCCAGATAGGCGACGGAAAAGTGCTGCTGGCATTGTCCGGAGGAGTCGACTCTTCCGTGGTGGCGGCACTCCTCATCAAGGCCATCGGCAAAAATCTGGTCTGCGTACACGTAAACCACGGACTCCTCAGAAAAGGGGAGCCGGAGCAGGTCATAAAAGTGTTCAGGGAAGAAATGGACGCCAACCTCATATACGTTGACGCGGTAGACCGCTTCCTGGACAAGCTGGCCGGCGTATCCGACCCGGAGCAGAAGCGCAAGATCATCGGCGGCGAGTTCATCGACGTGTTCGCCGAGGAAGCCCGCAAGCTGGACGGCATCAAATTTCTCGCCCAGGGCACCATCTGGCCCGACATCCTGGAGAGCGAAAAGGGCATCAAGGCGCACCACAACGCCGGCGGCCTGCCCGCGGACCTGAAATTCGAGCTGGTCGAGCCCGTCCGCATCCTGTTCAAGGACGAGGTGCGCGTGGTGGGCAAGCAGCTGGGCCTGCCGGACGGCATGGTATACCGCCAGCCCTTCCCCGGCCCTGGCCTGGGCGTGCGCTGCCTGGGCGCCATCACCCGCGACCGGCTGGAAATCGTGCGCGAAGCCGAC
>JAEFAM010000118.1 GCA_016287565.1 Clostridia bacterium | reverse complement strand
ACAAGTCCATCATTCTGGGCAAAAACGGCACCATGCTGGGCAAGATCGGCGCCAAGGCGAGGGAGGATATCGGCAAGCTCCTGGGAGAGAAGGTCGATCTCAAACTCTGGGTAAAGGTGCGCGAAAACTGGCGCAACAATAAAGGCTTCCTGGTGGAGCAGGGCTTCGGGAACAAATAAACGACCGCCGCGTATGAACGGCGTAAACGTGCGAACGGCTGACAGATGAACGACAAATACATTTCCTCCAACGCCATAGTGGTGAAGTACAGCGATTATTCGGAATCCAGCAGGATCCTGACGCTGTTTTCGGGGGAGCTCGACCTCATAAAAGCAGTGGCGAAAGGGGCCAGGCGTAAAGGCAGCAAGAATCTGCCGTTGACGCTGCCATATGCGTTCTGCCGGTTCGAACTGGTGCGCGGAAAAGGAGATCTGTATACGCTCTCCGGCGGAGAACTGATCGAGAACTTCTACGGATTGTCCGGGGACATCGACAGGTACATGGCGGCGGGAGAGATCACCGGTGAACTGTTAAAGAACCTGGTGCAGGATTCTCCAGAGCCGGAGGTGCTGAGGCTGTATCTGAACACGCTGTTCGCGCTGTGCTACACGAAAACGGACACGGAACTGATCAGGTCGGTGTTTACGCTGAGGCTCAATTACGAACTGGGCTTCATTCCCGGCCCTGAGGAACTGTTAAAAAAATACCTGCCCGAGGCGGGAGAAGTGCCTGGCCTGGCGGTAGCCCATATTCTTGAAGGAGAAGAGAAAAAACTGTACGGGTTCAGGGCGTCGGAAGACGTTGCCCGGCAGCTGGGTGATCTGGCGGACAGGATCAGGTCGGAGGAGAGATAATGTATTTCATCGTAGTATGCGACAGTTTTGGCATAGGCGCAGACGGAGAGGCTCACATGTACGGCGATGCCGGATCCGACACGGCGCTTTCCGCTTCTAAAGGCATCGGAGGAGAGAAATGGTCCTTCCTGGAACGGCTGGGACTGGGCAACGCTCATGAGCTCACCGCCGGTACGCCGCTGCCTTCCGCCAAAAGCGTAAGATACCCGCTGGCATATTTCGGAGCCATGCACAAATCGTCCCCCGGCAAGGACACTCAGACGGGCCACTGGGAGATCGCGGGCATCAAAACGGACGTGAACCTGGTGCAGATGCCTCCCGAATATCCTTCTTTTTCCAAAGAGATCACCGACGCGCTTAAAGAGGAGACCGGGTACGAGTTCCTGGGGAACCACGCCGCTTCCGGCACCGTGATCATAGAGGAACTGGGCGCTGAGCATATAAAGACGGGGAAGCCGATCATATACACTTCCGCGGATTCGGTGATGCAGATCGCGGCGCACGTTGACGTGATACCGCTCGACGAGCTGTACAGGATATGCCTGGGCGCCAGGAAAGTGTGCGACAGGTACGGGATAGGCAGAGTCATTGCCCGGCCGTTCAGGGACGCTCCCGAGGGGTCCGGCAGCCGTTTCGCAAGGACGCTGGACCGCAGGGATTTCGGGATAGCGCTTCCCGGGGAATCCGTGTTTACCACTTCGTTTAAGGACAAAGGTATCCCCGTGGTTGCCGTGGGCAAGATCGGCGACATCTTCAACGAGCAGGGCTTCATACTTTCGTACCACGACAAGGGCAACGACCAGTGCCTCCGCCGCATGACGGAGCTCGTCAACAGGGCCGGAGACGCTGTCCCGGAAAACAGCCTGGTGTTCGTCAATCTCGTTGACACGGACACGCTGTACGGCCACCGCAGAGATCCGGAAGGGTACGGCCGGGAGGTCAGCCGGTTGTCCCGGTACCTCGAAGGATTTTGCGGCCTGATGCATAAAAACGATATTTTGTACTTTACGGCGGACCACGGGTGCGACCCGGGGTTTGCGGGCACGGACCATACGAGAGAATACGTGCCGCTTTTAGTCTACGTGAGATCCGAGCAGAACGAAGACGCTCCCGGAAAACAGCCTGATGCGGAAGCCCGGTGCCTGGGTGTGACAGAGGGCTTCGACTGGTGCGTTAAAGATATATTAAGACGGGAAACGGGAACATAAGCAAATAAACCGTAAAGACTGAACGGGGAGGGACCGATCATGGTAGATTATATGCCTTCGAAAGTCGCGAAAATGAAAAAAGGCGACAATATCTGCGGCTACTTTTATCTCAAGACTTCGGACGTCCGGGTCTCCAACCAGAACAGCAGATACCTTGACCTGACTCTCTGCGACGATTCCGGCGAGATCAACGCCAAGATGTGGAACGCGGAAGACGGAGACGAGATACTGTTCCGGGCAGGGACCATAGTGTACGCCGAGTGCCTGGTCAAGGAATTCCAGGGCGCTCTCCAGCTGAGGGTCGATACGATCCGCCGGACCACCGATTCGGAGGACATCGACATATCCCGCCTGGTGCCTTCTGCGCCTGAAAAACCGGAAGAAATGTACGCATACTGCATGCGGATCGCTTCAGCCATCGAAGACCGCGACCTGAAAAAACTGACGGTGCATATACTCGAAAAATATAAAGACGAGCTGATGGTCTATCCGGCTGCCAAATCTTTCCACCATTCCGTGCGCTCCGGGCTGCTTTATCACACCTATACGATGCTGAAAGGCGCCAGGCATTATACCGAACTGTATCCCGCTCTGAAGGGAGACCTGCTGTACGCCGGAGTGATCCTCCACGACATAGGCAAGATCAGGGAGATGAACCTGATGGACTGCGGCCTGGTGTCCGATTATTCCACCGAGGGCAATCTTCTGGGCCACATCACGCTGGGAATCTGTATGGTGGACGCGGCGGCGACAGAGCTGGGCATTCCCCAGGACAAGGCGGTACTGATAGAGCATATGATACTTTCCCATCACTATGAGCCGGAATTCGGCAGCCCCAAAAAGCCTGCGTTTCCGGAGGCGGAGGTACTCCATTATCTCGACATCGTTGACTCCCGCCTGTACGATATGGAGCAGGCGCTGGAGGCGACCAAGCAGGGCGAATTCAGCGAAAAGATCAATTCCCTCGAAAAACGCTCGGTATTGAAGATCTGAGCGTTAAGCGTTAAGAGTTAAGTTCGGTGTTACGGGCCGGACGTTCCGGCAAAGGCGGCGCGATACGATGTTGACGGTTATCACAGGCAGGGCCAAATCGGGCAAAAGCGAATATTGTTCCAGAGAGTTCGCGCTCTCGTCCATCGGTGCCCGGAACGGAGGCCCCGGCAGGAACGAAAGCGCCGCAGCCGGCCTTGCCCCGGTTGACCCCGTCAACGAATTTCCGGTGAGGCCCTCGTATTTCATCGTGCCCGAACAATACGCCGTGGAAGCCGAGCGCAGGATATTGTCCTACGATTTTATGAAGGGAAGGGCGCTTCTCCATTCGGAAGTGCTCTCATTCAAACGACTTGCCCACCGTATACTTGGCAAGTACGGCGGCCTGGCGGAGCGTATGCTGACGCGGCAGGAAAGGACCATGCTGCTGACTGCCGTTGTGGCGGATATATCTCCGAATCTGACTTACTATACGGACCTCATAAGGCGGCCCTCCGAGATACTGTCGATGATGAAGCTCTTCGACGAGCTGGAGGCGTACAATCCGGATAAAACGGCGCTGATGGACAAATTCGCGCTGCTTCAGGACGGTTCTTCCGGCATCCGGAAGGCGAAACTGGCCGATACCGTGCTCATTTTTTCCGCATATATGGATGAGATAGAAAAAGCTTATACCACCTCTTCGCTGGCCATAGAAAAGGCCGTAAAACTGGCTGACGAAAACCGCTTCTTCGAAGGCCTTACGGTCTGGATCGACGAATTTACCGGGTTCACGGACGCGGAACTGTCACTGGTGTCCTGCATGCTG
>JAEFAM010000117.1 GCA_016287565.1 Clostridia bacterium | reverse complement strand
TCGTGCGGAAGACTGAACGAACTTATGGAAGGGTGGAAAGATGAGTTCGACGGACTCATCGATCAGATAGAGAATGAAGAAAATCCCTCGCCTGCGAACGCACAGAAAGGGAAGTACGACTTTACTTCTAAAGACGTTAACGGTAAGACCGTCAGGCTGTCCGATTACCCGGATGCAAAAGTCGTGATGCTGAACTTCTGGGAGCCCTGGTGCGGACCGTGCCTGAGAGAAATGCCGGACCTTGCCCGCCTTTATGAAGCATACAAGGATAAAGGCTTTCTGATCGTGGGAGTGTTTTCCGCCGCCGATATGGACGGGGACGTGAAACAGATCATCTCGGAGTACGGGATCGGGTATCCGCTCGTGAGACAGCAGGGCGAACTGGCAGCATTCCAGACGAAATACGTACCGGCGACCATATTCGTTGACGGAGAGGGAAATCTTCTGTCGGATGAGCCTGTCGTGGGATCGCAGGATTACGCCGCGTGGGAAAAACTTGTGAAAAAATATCTTGGTTGACAGCGCCGTGAAAAGTTTTATAAAAAACAACAAGATACGGGTGCTGATCGCCGCGGCAATTCTGACGGCGGGGGTTATACTTATTGCCGTCGGGATAGCGGGCGGTCAATTCATTGCCGTCTTGCAAAAGGCGGCAACGATATGTCTGGAGTGTGTCGGAATTGGTTAAGGAACGACGGATACCTGTCCTTAAAAATTTTGTTTTTCGCTACAGACTGGCATTCCAGGGTATCGCGGCGCTGATCCAGAACGCTAATTTCAAGGGCTTTTTTACCGGCACTCCGTTCTCCGGAGCGTCTAAAGGCGCGTGTGTCCCCGGGCTCAACTGTTATTCGTGCCCCGGCGCGATCGGAGCCTGCCCCATAGGATCGCTTCAGAATTTCATGTCGGCAAGGAAATTCAAATTTCCGTATTACGTTCTCGGTTTGATGATTTTCTTCGGGGTGCTGCTCGGAAGGGTGGTATGCGGTTTTCTTTGCCCGTTCGGTCTGCTCCAGGATCTGATATATATGATCCCGCTCGATAAAATACCGGTGATAAGGAAGATACGCTCGAAACTGAGATCGAACCCCGTGGACAAGGTGCTGAGATATCTCAAATACGGCGTGCTTGCCCTGTGCGTGATAGTGCTCCCGCTCTTTTTCAAATTGACGCCCGTATTCTGCAAATATATATGTCCTTCCGGAACTGTCAGCGGGATATTGACCGCGATCGCCGATTCGTCCGTAGGCAAACTGTTCGGTAGCCTGTTTATGTGGAAAGTATGCGTGTTGTCCATGATCGCAGCGGTATCTTTGCTGATATCGAGGCCGTTTTGCAAATATATTTGCCCATTAGGCGCTTTTTACGCTCCGTTCAATAAAATTTCTCTCATAAGCTTAAAGGTCGACGGATCCAAATGCGTCTCGTGCCGCGCTTGCTCAGGCGTTTGTAATATGGGCGTCGATCCGGTAAAAACGCCAGACAGCACTGAATGCATACGCTGCGGACAATGCGTTGTGAATTGCCCGACCGGTGCCATAAGCATTGGCATACGCCGGAGGACAACGCCGGCGCCTATCCCCGATTCTTCCGCGCCGATTGCAAAAAGCGGTCAATAAATGTATAATTAGCATTGTCCGCGGACGTGCGGAATAATGTCATCATCGGCTGCGCATACGGCGCGCCGGAAGGAGTCTTAAAATGGCTGTTAAAGATAAAAAAGACAAGAAGACCTATTATATTACCACCCCGATCTATTACCCGAGCGGAAACATGCACATCGGTCACTCGTACACCACCGTTGCGGCTGATGCCGAAGCACGTTACAGAAGGCTGAAAGGATACGACGTGATGTTCCTGACCGGTACCGACGAACACGGCCAGAAGATCGAGAAGAAGGCGGCGGAAGCCGGCGTGACCCCGATCGAATACGTGGACAAGATCGTCGCGGAGACGCAGGATCTCTGGAAGCTCATGGACATTCAGTATGACGATTTCATCCGCACCACTGAGGAACGGCATACCAAGGTGGTACAGAAGATCTTCCGCCAGTTCTATGAGCAGGGCGATATCTACAAGGCTGAGTATGAGGGAATGTACTGCACTCCCTGCGAAAGCTTCTGGACGCCTACCCAGCTGGTGGAAAAGGACGGCGTGAAGGTCTGTCCCGACTGCGGACGGCCCTGCCAGCCCATGAAGGAAGAAAGCTATTTCTTCAAGATGAGCAAATACCAGGACTGGCTGATCGACTATATCGAGACCCATCCTGATTTTATCCAGCCGGCAAAGCGGGCGAACGAGATGCTGACCAACTTCCTGCGTCCCGGCCTGCAGGACCTGTGCGTAAGCCGCACCAGCGTCAAATGGGGCGTACCGGTGGACTTTGATGAAAAGCACACGGTGTATGTCTGGATCGACGCGCTGAGCAACTACATCACCGCGCTGGGCTACGGAACGGATCACGACGAACTGTTCCGGAAATACTGGCCGGCGGACATCCACCTGGTCGGCAAGGAGATCGTACGGTTCCATACGATCTACTGGCCCATCATGCTTCACGCGCTGGGCCTGCCGCTGCCGAAGCAAGTGTTCGGCCATGGCTGGCTGCTGTTCGGCGCGGATCGGATGAGCAAGTCCAAGGGCAACGTGGTCTATCCCGGCCCCATTGTGGCCCGATACGGCGTGGACGCCTTGCGGTATTACCTGATGAGGGAAATGCCTTTTGGATCTGACGGCAACTATACCAACGAATCCTTCCTGATCCGCATGAACGCGGATCTGGCAAACGATCTGGGGAACCTGGTCAGCCGGACCGTCGCGATGATCGAGAAGTACTTCGGCGGCGAGCTGCCCGCCTGGACAGACGCCACGGATGCTGAACTGGATAAACCGCTGCAGGAACACTGCGCCGCACTGCCTGCCCTGGTGGACGAGCAGATGGAAAAACTGCAGTTTTCGCAGGCACTGGCCGAGATCTGGAAAGTGATCGGTGAATGCAACAAGTATATCGACCTGACCCAGCCCTGGGTATTGGGCAAGGATCCGGAAAAGAAAGACCGGCTGGCAAACGTGATGCTGACGCTCGCGGAGTGTGTCCGCTTTGCCGCCGTGCTGATCGGCCCGTTTATGCCCTCCACACCTGCCCGCATCTTTGCGCAGCTCGGTGTGACAGATGAAAACCTGAAGAGCTGGGACAGCCTGAAGTCCTTCGGTATGCTGACCGCGGGCACGAAAGTGCAGAAGGGTGAGGCCCTGTTCCCCCGCATTGACGTGAACAAGGAACTGGAAGCGCTTGCCGGCGGCAAGGAAGAGAAGAAAGAAGCCAAAGCGGAGCAGAAGGAACAGAAAAAGGAACAGAAAACTGAGACGAAGCACGAGGAACCGGAATTTCCTGCGGAGATCGCGATTGACGATTTTTTCAGGTGCAAGATCCAGGTTGCCCGCGTCCTGGCATGCGAAAAGGTGGAGAAGAGCAGCAAACTGCTGAAGTTCCGCCTCGGATTGGGCAAAGACGGGGAACGCACTGTGGTCAGCGGTATTCAGAAATGGTATGAACCGGAACCGCTGGTCGGCACACAGGTAGCAGTGATCACCAACCTGAAACCCGCGAAACTGGCCGGCATCGAAAGCCAGGGCATGATCCTGTCCGCGATGGACGACAGCGGCAACCTGCGGCTGGTCAGCGTTGGCGAAGGCGTTGAGGACGGCGCGATCATCGGATGACGGAATGGTTTGACAGCCACTGCCATGTGGACGAGGAAGCTTTTGACGAAGACCGGGAAGACGCGCTGGCCCGCATGGCGGAGCATGGAATCACCCGGTATGCGGTGATCGGTTCCGATATGGAGACCTCCCGACGGGCAATCCGCTTTGCC
>JAEFAM010000116.1 GCA_016287565.1 Clostridia bacterium | reverse complement strand
AGATCCTGGGCGAGCAGTACGCCTCCGGCGGCGGGGATTATCCCGAAGCCGTGCACACCGCCATCTCCAACGTGCTCCAGCACAACTGGCGCGACGACGCCGTCAAGCTCTGCTTCTTCGTGCTTGACGCTCCTCCGCATGAGGAATCCGAGATCCAGGGCATCAACGCCTCTATGGTGAAGGACGTTACGGCAATGGCCGCCGCGGGCATCCGCTACATCCCCGTGGTGTCTTCCGGAGCCGACGTGGAAGTGGAATCCCTGATGCGCTCCTTCGCGGTAATGACCGGCGGCACCTACATTTTCCTCACCAATGATTCCGGCATCGGAGGCGAGCACCAGACTCCCGAAGACACCGAATACGAGGTGGAGCCGCTGAACGACTGCATGGTCAGAGTGATCATGGAATATCTCACCGCAAAATAAGATCCGGCGGTCGAAAGCCGCCTAAAAACCTCCAAAAATAGAATTGAAATCCCTGCCGCATTTGTGTACAATATAGTACCAGGTGCGGCATATTTTATGCTCCCGCGGGAGGTTGTTTTATGGGCAGGATTGGATTTGACAGCGATCTGTACATGGAGAAACAGACCAGTCATATTATTGAGCGCATTTCCAAATTCAACAACAAACTTTATCTTGAGTTCGGGGGCAAGATTTTCGACGATCTGCACGCCGCCAGAGTGCTCCCCGGATTCGACGTCAACGGCAAGATTAAACTCCTTCAGAAACTTAAAGACCAGGCGGAAGTCATCATCTGCGTCAACGCGGCGGACATCGAAAAGACGAAGATGCGCGCCGACATCGGCATCACCTACGACCTTGAAGTCCTAAGGCTCATCGAGCTCATCGGAAAGATGGGCATCCTGGTCAGCGCCGTCGTCATCACTCAATATCTGGGCCAGCAGGCGGTGGAAGGATTCATAAAACGCCTCGACCACATCGGAATGCGCCATTACCTCCATTACCGCATAAACGGTTATCCCGCAAACGTAAGCACCATCGTCAGCGACGAGGGATACGGAAAGAACGAATTCGTCGAAACTTCCAGGCCTCTCGTCGTCGTCACCGCTCCCGGCCCCGGCAGCGGAAAACTCGCCACCTGCCTCTCCCAGCTCTACCACGAGTACAAGCGGGGAAGAGTGGCCGGCTACGCCAAATTCGAAACTTTCCCCATCTGGAACCTGCCTCTCAAACATCCCGTGAACCTGGCCTACGAAGCGGCCACCGCGGACCTGATGGACGTCAATATGATCGACCCCTTCCACCTGGAAGCCTACGGCAGATCCACCGTCAACTACAACCGGGACATCGAAGCGTTCCCCGTGCTTAAAAACATACTCACTATGATAACAGGAGACCCGGACTTCTACCGCTCTCCCACCGATATGGGCGTCAATATGGCCGGCTACTGCATCACCGACGACCAGGTCTGCCGCGAAGCCTCCTGCCAGGAGATCATACGCAGATATTACAAGACCGCCTGCCAGTGCAAGCTGGGCAGAGAAAAGCCCGAGCCCCTGGAAAAGATCGTGATGATAATGCAGCAGCTGGGGCTCAAGACCACCGACCGCAAGGTGGTGAGGCCTGCTATGGAAAAGGCCGCCTCCTCCGGCCATCCCGCCGCCGCCATCGAACTTGACGACGGAAAAGTGATCACCGGCAGAAAGACGCAGCTTATGAGCGCTTCCGCCAGCTGCGTGCTGAATTCCATCAAATCCCTTGCCGGCATCGCCGACGAGATAATGCTCATAACCCCCGAAACGCTGGAACCCATACTTGACCTCAAACACAACGTGCTGGGCTCCGCCAGCCCCGTGCTGAAGCTGGACGACGTGCTCACGGCATTGTCCATCAGCGCCGTTATGAATCCCTACGCCAGGCAGGCCGTGGGATATCTGAAGCTCCTTAAGAACTGCGACATGCATTCCACGCAGCTGCTCCGGAGCGGAGACGAGGGGACTATCAGAAAGCTGGGCATAAATCTTACCTGCGAGCCGGTCTTCCCCGAAAACGACATATTGCTCTGATATATAACAGTAACTCGACAGGCCGGTCCGGTACGGCGGCCAATAAAGAACCAGGAGGTAATATCGATGATCTTTTGTACTAACTGTGGCAAACAAATGCCTGACGGAACTGTTTTCTGCACCAACTGCGGCGCTCACATAAACAGGATCCAGGAAGAGCCCGCTGCGGCCCAGAGGCCCAATCCCGCACCCCAGCCCGCGCCTGCCTACGCGCCGGTCAACAACGCCCAGAACGTCTACCGCGCTCCTCAGCCTGCCGTGCAGCCTGCAGCAAAAAAGACCTGCGGCCTCGCCAAGGCGTCCAAGGGCGTCGGCATCGCCGGTTTCTTCATCGGAGGCCTGGCATTCGCCGTTTTAGCCATCATCATGGCCGTATGCAGCAAGGAAGATACGGGCGGCATACTTTCCGACGACGCCAGAGTCGGCAAGATCTGCGGCATCGTCAACATCATCCTCCGCGCCATCTCCGTCCTGTTCCTTATGATCTTCTACATCGGGATCATCGTGGCTCTGGTCAACGGAGGCGGCGGTGTGTTCGGAGAGATCGCCGAGAAGATCCGCGACCTGTTCGAAGAAATTTTCTGATCGGGTGATCCCCGGTCCGGGCTTCAGGCCCGATATGCGCGTAAAAAAAGCGGGAACCGTTCGAAATGGCGGTTCCCGTTTTGCATTTTAACAGAGGTCGAACGTCAACGACCGCGTTCGCCTGAGCGGGGCGCGGCGTCAACCGGCGAACGTTTTTCCCAGGAGCGGCAGGGCGGAAGAGAGGAGCTTGACCGAATTGTCCGCGGCCAGAGAGCAGAAGGCGGGGAAATCCATCGGAGAGCCGGAATCGGCATTGTCCGAGATGGCGCGCAGTATGACGAAGGGGACTTTGTTGACCGCCGCCACCGCCGCAATCGATCCGCCTTCCATTTCGCAGGCGGCACCTCCGAATTCTTTTCTCAGTTCCGCTTTTTTGTCCTCTCCGGCAATGAACTGGTCTCCGCTGACCACTGTGCCTCTCAGGCATTTGATGCCGTTTGCTGCGGCGCATTCCGCCAATATGGATGCGGCCCTTTCGTCAGCGGGTATCTTAACTTCGTTCAATACGGGCAGGCAGCCTTTCGGCACGTCGTCGATGGCCGTGGTGTCGAAATCGTGCTGGACCGCAAAGTCGGAGATCACCAGGTCTCCTATGGAAAGCCCGGGAGCCAGTCCTCCGGCCACGCCGGTGTTTATTATGAGGGAAGGCCTGTATTTCAGGATCATCACCGCGGCGCACATGGACGCGAACACTTTTCCCACGCCGCACACGGCCACCACCGCGCGGCAGTTTCCTATGGTGCCGGAACTGAACGTGATGCCGCAATATTCTCTGTCTGCGCGGCGTCTCAGCATCGACCTGAGCCCTTCTACTTCATCGTTAAGGGCGCCGATAATTCCTATCATTTTTCGGGATCTCCTTCCGGATATTTAAAATCGCACGCTGAATTATTCAGCACGTTCAGGTAGTATTCGGCTTCCTTTTTAGCCGCGTCCACTTGAAGATTCCTGTAGTTTCCGCATTCTTTTTCGCTTTTTCCGAATATCTCGCCCTGATGGTTGATGATCTTCCGGAGCGTTTCCAGCACTGTGTCAAGCACTTCCGCCGGATCCGGCGCCTCTCCGTTCTCGCCGCGCACCAGCAGGTAGAAGCCGGTCTGGCACCCCATGGGCCCGAAATAGATTATCCGGTCCGAAAGGGAAGAGTTGCGCACGTAGGTGGCAAACATATGCTCGAAGCTGTGCATGGTGGAATTGTCCATCAGCTCTCCGGTGTTGGGCTTTCTGGTGCGCATGTCGAAGGTGGTCACGTCTCCGTCGATCCTGGAGATGTAGATGCCGGGCAATATGTATCTGTGGTCAACGGTGAAGCT
>JAEFAM010000115.1 GCA_016287565.1 Clostridia bacterium | reverse complement strand
CGACGAGAATTTTGCCGCGCTGTATATGAACGTCAGGAGCTACAACGGAGTCCAGATGGCTGAATACGGGCTCGGCGGCACAGGCAGCGGCAAACTGCTGTCGCTGGATTTCAGGTCCGGCTCGGGCATCGCAGGGGAGTTTCCCTGGGAGATAAAGGGCAATACCGTGACCCTCAGGATGCCGCTCCACTACTCGGAAGACTATATGAAATACGCCAGGCTGGATTTCGAACTGACTTCCGGCACCGCGGCGCCCAATCCGGAGGCCGTGAACGGTGACGGGTCCATCTATCTGACCAGATTCCACTCCCTCACCGTGACCGACGAAGAAGGCAGAACGAGAGTCTATTCGGTGGATATCAGCAGGAGATACGGCAATATCCCCGTGATCTATCTAGAGACCAGCGGCGGCGCCGAGATAGAGAGCAAAGAAGAATACCTTGATTGCCGCGTCGCCGTGATGAATACGGCTTCCTCCGGCTTTGCCACGGTGCCCTACACCGACGCAAGAATAAGGGGCAGGGGCAATTCTACCTGGAAGTGGGACAAGAAGCCCTACCGCATCAAATTCAGCTCCGGCGTGTCGCTCTTCGGCCTCCACAAGGCAAAAGACTGGGTGCTGCTGGCCAATTACGCGGACAAGAGCCTCATCAGGAACTCTGTGGCCTTCGATATGGCCAGAGGCCTCTCCTTCGATTTCGTGCCGCACCAGTACCCGGTGGACGTGTACGTCAACGGCGAATACCAGGGGGTCTACGGCATCGGCGAGCAGATAGAGCGGAATCAGGAGCGTGTGGATATCGATCTGAATTACGACGATCCGGACACCGGTTATCTGCTGGAAGTCTGCGGCTCCGACGAAGGTGACGTCAACGGCGTCGACTTTTTCCACGCCGGGAAGCTCATATTCGTCACGATAAAGAGCCCGGACACTAAAAAGATGAGCAAGGAGCATTTCAAGTTCATCTCGGATTACGTGAGGGCCGCGGACAGAGCGGTGCAGGCGCTGGGAGATTATTACGAATACGTTGACGCGGAATCGCTGTACGACTGGATAATAATGTGCGAATTGACCTGCAACATCGACACCGCGTTCAGGCGCAGCTGCTTCATCACCAAGGACAAGGGCGGGAAGCTCAAGTTCGGGCCCCTGTGGGACTTCGACCTTGCCATGGGCAATTTCTCGAGGGACGGTGGTGATTACGAATCCTGGGCCGCCACCGGCCGGGAGTACGTGGGGGACACCTGGTTCACGTTCCTGCTGAACGACCCGAAGTTCACGGAGCCTTTCAAGGCGCGCTGGTTCGAGGTCCGGGACGGTATCCTCGAAAGGGCAATGGAAGCCATCGACCGTTACGCGGCGCTGCTGGACTACTCCCAGCAGGAGAACTTCACCAGGTGGCCCATATGGGACGTGAAGGCGGGA
The DNA here is from genome assembly GCA_016287565.1 of Clostridia bacterium. Classification (GTDB taxonomy): domain Bacteria; phylum Bacillota; class Clostridia; order UBA1212; family UBA1255; genus UBA1255. The sequence continues at coordinate 2,561 of JAEFAM010000115.1, read as the reverse complement.
TACCAGCCTTCGTCGATGAAAAAGGTCAACACTTACGAAAAGCAGATACAGTTCCTGAAAAACTGGCTGACTGCCCGGGCCGAATGGCTTGACGGGGCAATAGGGGGATTGTGATATGGATAACGTCAACGGCGCTGACAGCGTGAAGGGCGGCGCTTCTTCGGAATACGGATTCTACACTCCGCCGTTTCTCAAGAGGCCCGTGCGACTTTGCGAAAAGACAAGAAAATTCGCCTGGGAATCGCTTGACCACAAGTACGGTCTCGACACCAGGAAGACGGATATGATACCGCTGGACGAGGTGCCCGAGTTCGAGTCTTTCGGGCCTCTTGACAGGTACGACACGGCGGTGAGGATGATAGCCGAAAATGCGCCGGTGCGCATATGCGAAGACGAGCTCCTGAGCGGCGCGGCGACTCTCGGAGGGGCCATCAGGCACGTGGTGCCCGCGTCCTTTAAAGGGGAGCCGGTGTACTGGAGCGTCAGCCACCTGACGGTGAGTTTCGAGAGCATCCTGACTTACGGTATTTCGGGGCTCAGGCGCAAGGCGCAGGAGGCGCTGGAACGTTTCCGGGGCACTGAAAAAGAACGCTTTTCTTTGAGCTGCCTGAACACGCTCGACAGCTTCGAATTATGGATAAACAGATACGTAAAGGCGCTGGAGGGGCTGCCGGGGTATGAGGACAATCTCCGCAACCTACGAAAGGTACCCATGGATCCGCCCGGAGATTTCTACGAGGCGGTACAGAGCCTGTGGGCCACCTTCGCGTTTTTGCGGCTCTGCGGCAACTGGCCCGGCATCGGCAGGATCGACAGGCTTCTGGGAAGTTATCTGAAAGCCGATCTGGAGAGCGGGAAATTGACCCTGGACCGGGCGAGGGAGATACTGGCCCATTTCTTCATCAAAGGCTGCGAGTGGGTGTCCGGGGGAGATTACGGCTCCGGCGACGCCCAGCATTACCAGAACATAGTCATAGGAGGCGTTGACGCGGGGGGGAATCTTGCAGAGAACGAAGTGACTTTCCTGGTGCTGGATATCATAGAAGAGCTGGGCATCAGCGATTTTCCCACTACAGTGCGGCTGGGCGCGAACGCTTCTCCGGAACTGATCCGCAGGACTTCCGAGGTCATCAGGCTGGGCGGCGGCACCGTGGCTGTGTACAACGAGGACAAGATAATCGAGACGCTCACCGGCTACGGCTATCCCTTTAGCGAGGCCAGGGAGTTCGCCAACGACGGCTGCTGGGAGGTGCAGATCCCCGGCACGACGGATTTCGGATATATGCCTTTCGATTCGCTCTCCATATTGCAGCACACCACTTTGAAGAATTACGATATTGATTCGCCGGAAGAACTGTTCCCGGATTTCGAGGCGCTCTACGGCGCGTATATAGCTGATCTTTCGGAATTCGTGAGATCGTTTACGAACGGCTGCAAGTGTGGCTACCGGTTCGACGAAAAGGGCGCATTCGCAGGGTTCGCGCCTGCTTTTCCATCTACCGCCATCGCACTGTTCGAGCGGGGCTGCATCGAAAAGGGGCTGGGGTATCACGAAGGAGGCCCGAAATATCAGATCCGCTCTCCTCACATAGGAGGGGCCGCGGACACGGTCAACAGCCTGTACGCCATCAAGAAAGCGGTATTCGACGACAAGCTGCTCACGCTGAGCGAATTCTTTGCCGTGCTCAGGGACAACTGGGAGGGCAGCGAGCCGCTCCGCCGAACGATGCTCACGAAATATGATTATTACGGCACGGACAACGACGAAGTTGACGCCCTGATGGCCCGGCTGCTCGGCGATTTCGCGGATATTTGCGACGGCCTGAACACGTTTGCGGCATCCGGCCCGAACGGCGAAGAAAAAGGCGTCGACCGGCCTCTTCCCATAGAAGGGTACGGATATAAATTCCCCGCGGGAGTCAGCACCTTCGGCAGGCAGCTGGAATGGGCGCCCCACAGGCTGGCGGCTCCCCATGGCAGAAAGCGGGGAGAGGTGCTGGCGGCCAACTGTTCTCCTACTCCGGGCACGGACACGCTGGGGGCAACGGCCATCATCCGTTCTTACTGCAAATGCCGCCTGGAGCGGCTCGTCACCGGCGCGGCGCTGGATATCAGGCTTATGCCTTCCTGCGTAAAAGGGGAAGACGGGCTGGCGGCGCTGGAGGGACTGCTTCGCGGATTCACGGCCCTGGGCGGGTTCTTCATGCAGATAGACGTGGCCGATCCGGCCGTTTTAAGAGATGCCCAGGAACACCCTGAAGATCACCAGCCTCTTTCGGTCAGGGTGTCCGGCTGGAACGCCAGGTTCGTGACGCTCAACCGCGAATGGCAGGATATGGTAATAGGCCAGGCGGAAGGCGGGGACAAGACTTTCGGCAGCTGCCCGAAAGGCAACTGCGGCTGATCGGCCGGTTCGGAGGAACTATGAGGATCACCGAGATACAGCGCTTCTGCATGCACGACGGGCCGGGGATACGCACTACCGTATTCCTTAAAGGCTGTCCGCTTCAATGCGCCTGGTGCCACAACCCCGAGACCCGGTCGCCTTTCAACGAGATCGT
>JAEFAM010000114.1 GCA_016287565.1 Clostridia bacterium | reverse complement strand
CGTGCGCTTTATCTGCTATGTGGAACTGAGCGTAGGTGACCGCCGCGGCTTTCCTGCCGCCGGCTTTTTCTTCGTCCAAATTTATAAAGACCTTGTCCGGGCCGGTGATCTCTGCCGCGGCATCTTCCGGCTCCTCATCGCCCTCGAAGATAATGCCGAAACCGGAGGGAGCTTTTCCCGACAGGGCCCGAAGGCCTTTTCCGGAATTGGCGAAAGTGATCTCGAAGCCGCCGTTGACGCGCGCGACGTCTTTGGGAGCGGGAGATTCGTACTCGCCGGAGTCGGGCATCGACGCCCTGCCGCCGTATTCGTACGCCCAGACCTGCATCGCCAGCCGCCTGCCCAGCTCGGATTTGTACGGAGAATGGGCAAAATCATTGTCCTCCGGAGCCGCGCCCAGATCCATATCTACGGCCAGGTGGCTGTCAGGGATGATGGACAGCGCGTCGAACTGCTTTACGCGGACGATATGGAGGTAAGGGAAATAGGACTTGCCCTCTTCGCGGTAGGTGGAAAGCTGAACGTTGTAAAACGGGAATTCCCTTCCGAACGTCTCTCTTTCGTCGTCGACCAGCGCCTTCAGGTCTGCGTCGTAATTATATGCCATATCTTTCCAGCCGCCTTCGCTCTCGCCCTGGAAAAACAGCTGGCCGTAAAACGAGATCCCGACAAGCGGACTGATCAGCGTGTTGTAATAACCGCCAACGGGCATATTGGCGCCGAAAGTGTACCCGCGCTCCACCGCCAGCCATTCGGGCATCAGTTCACGCAGGCAGGCGCCGCCGGGGCAAAGCATCATGAGCCCTATGGGCACGTCCGTGTGGCGGACAAGCTCTTTGGCAAAATAGTATCCCATGGCAGAGAATTCGTAAGCTGCGGGCGCATCGGGCCGCTTCCATCTCCAGGAGGGATCGATGATATCTAACTTCGGGTACGCGCAGTCTTCTCTGAATTCATAAGCCACGGCCTGGCTCTGGCGGAACAGGCGGAAATTGTCCGCAGCGGATATGTCGTTCACCAGTTCGGGAGTGGTGCGGATGCAATGGGCCAGGCAGCATTCGGCGTTGGATTGACCGCCTATCAGCCAGACGTCGCCCACCAGTATATCGCTCAAAACGAAGCTGCCGTAAGCGCTTTCGATGATCATCGAGGATGGTTCCCTGTCGGCTTTTCTGGGAGGAAACACCAGCGTGAATCTCCCCTGCCCGTCTACTTCCGCCTCGGCTTCCGACGTCTTGCGGCCTTTCCAGATGCCCCTGACTTTCAGCCCCGAGTGCCTTGAGAAGCCGAACACCTTAACGTTCTGGTCACGCTGGAGCACCATATGCGAAGAGAAGCAGCCGCTGACTTTGATATCCGGGAGTTTGCTTATTTCCGCAGCTTCTTCTCGCGCTTCGGCGCTCTTGTCCGGGCCCGCTATCATACCGGAAACGTCCGGAAGCGCAGGAGACGTTTCGACCTGATTCGCCGCGCTCACCGCCGCGTTTGTTCCGTTAAGCTCGTTATTGCCGTCCATATAAGTTTGTCCGTCCTTCCGCCATATCCGCCAAACAGGATCTTTTTATGTTATTTCAGTTTATTTTTTATAATTTCAAAATTCCGCTTGAATTGGCAAAGCGGTTATGGTAAAATGCCTTTCGCTCGGGGACGTAGCTCAGTTGGTCAGAGCGTTCGGTTCACATCCGAGAGGTCATGGGTTCGAGCCCCCTCGCCCCCACTGAATACCGGTCTTGAAGGCCGGTTTTTTTATGCTCTCCGGACATTCCCGAATAAAATCAAAGCGTCTCCTCAGATCGGTATCTCCTGCGTCTCCTCGGAACCGTCGGATCCTTCTTCCGGCGCGCCCTGATCTTCCTCCGTTTCGCCCTGTCCTTCTTCGGGATCAGGTTCCGGTATCACGTCCGGATAGGCATATTCTCCGAAGGCGCTGACCACGACGATCTCCGCGATCTCAGTCACCGTTTTCCCCTCGTAAGCGGTGCCTTCGATGACTGTGAGCTTTACGTATCTGGCGTCCGCGGGCGTAAATTCCAGCACCGGCACGCAATCCGGCGCGTCAACGTTTTTATATTCGCACACTGTCTCGTATTTCTTTCCGTTGACGGACAATGACAGTTCGAATCTCCTCGGGAAGTTCCTGCCCATATACCCTTCCGCCTGCCCCGGAAAAACGTCGACGCGGCCGATCCTGTATACGGCCCCCAGGTCGATGATCAGCTCGCCTGACCTGCCCGGTCCGAGTTCCACGACCAGCCCAGTCTCCCTGTCGCCGTCCAGCAGGATATCCGGATCGTCCCTGACAGCCTCGAAACCCAGAGCGGATACGGAAGCCTTGGAACTGAGTTCTCCCTCAGCTGCCTCTGTAGGCCTCTCAGAAGGCGTTTCAGGCCGGGTACAGCCCGGGAGGCAAAACAATGCGGTCAAGAGCAGAAAGGCCCTTAAAAGGCCTTTCAGACGTGTTTTTTCGTGTTTCTCCGCTTTGCCCCTCTCCGGAAGCTCTGGTCTGCCGGTCAACATATCAATTTATGCCTTCTTTCGCCTTTCTTCTTTTAGCGGCCAGGCGCTGGAAGAACTTCACGATCTCCACCACCGGGATCATCAGGAAGGCCAGCCCCAGGGCCACGCCGTACTCAGCGGCGCTGATGCTCTCGAAGCCGAAAGCGGTCTTAAGGAACGGGACGTACACTACCGCGGTGGTGAGCAGCAAAGAGCCCAGCGTAGACAGGAGTATGAACAGATTGTGGTTGCCCTTTAGCATCATCCCGATGACGGATTTGCGCTGAGAGCGCATGTTTACGGAATGGAATATCTCTGCCATAGACATCGTAAGGAACGCCATGGTTATGCCGTGGTCGCTCTGGAGGCTGTCCCAGGTGCCGCCTTCCATAAGGTGCCCGATGAAATACGCGGCCACCACCAGGAGCGTTACGAGGGCGCCCTGATAGATGCAGTCGCTTCCCACGCCTCCCGCAAAAATGCCGTCGCGGCTCCGTCTGGGAGGCCTGTTCATTATGTCGTCTTCGGCTTTTTCGGTGCTGAGGGCAAGCGCCGGGAAGCAGTCCGTCACCAGGTTGATCCACAGAAGGTGGACAGGCTTAAGGATGGTGAACCCGAACAGGTTGGCAATGAATATGGAGGCCACTTCGCTGAGGTTGGAGCCCAGCAGGAACTGGATGGCCTTGCGGATGTTGTCGTATATGCGGCGGCCTTCCGCCACGGCGGTGACGATGGTGGCGAAATTGTCGTCCGCCAGTACCATATCGGCCACGTTCTTGGTGACGTCGGTGCCGGTGATGCCCATGCCCACGCCGATGTCCGCGGATTTGATGGAAGGAGCGTCGTTGACGCCGTCGCCGGTCATTGCCGTGATCATGCCGCGCTTGCGCCAGGCGTTGACGATGCGCACCTTATGCTCGGGCTGTACTCTGGCGTAGACGCTGTACATACCTACTTTGCGCTCGAAATCTTCGTCGGAGATCTCGGACAATTGGGCTCCGGTGATGGCTCCCCGCTCATCCATGAGAATGCCCAGCTCTTTTGCGATGGCAATGGCGGTGTCGAGATGGTCTCCGGTGATCATTATAGGCCTGATGCCCGCGTTGTGGCACTCGACTATGGAGTCCTTGACCTCGGGACGCACGGGATCGATCATTCCGACGAGACCGCAGAAGCACATATCTCTCTCCACGGTGTCGGGATCGCTCTTTTCGGGAAGCGTGTCAAGGAACCTGACGGCGGCGGCAAGCACCCGGAGCGCTCTCATGGCGAAAGCGTGGTTCTGGGCAAGTATCTCTTCCCTCTTGGCCTCATCCAGGGGCAGCACGTTTCCGTCCGCGTCCATATATTCGGTGCAGCGCCTGAGCAGCTCGTCGGGAGCTCCCTTGGTGCACTGCATGATCTTTCCGCCGGAAGCGTGGAGCGTAGTCATCATCTTTCTCATGGAATCGAAAGGCACTTCTCCGACTCTGGGCTTGGCCGCTTCCAGCTCGTATT
>JAEFAM010000113.1 GCA_016287565.1 Clostridia bacterium | reverse complement strand
TCGAAACTGCCGTACAGATCTTCCACGTTCAGGAAAGCCATCACGGAATTGCTCTTGGTGGTCTTCTTCTTTATGGAAGTGATCATTCCGGCTACCACCGCCTCGCTGCCGTCCCTCACGCGGCCCGCCTGCTCGGACTCTTCCTCGCCGGTTATGAAATCGGTGGAATTATGGGTGCATATCCTGTTTATGTTCTGGAAATACTCCTGAAGAGGATGACCTGAAAGGTACAGTCCCAGCACGCTTTTTTCCATAGCGAGCAGCTCTTTTGTCTCAAATTCGGACAGCGTCTTGACCTGCGCCACCGGGTCCGAGAAACCGGGCGAATCGTCGAAAAGCGACAACTGACCCTGGGCCCTCATGCGCATTTCCGCGGAGGCGGCGTCCATAACGTCTTCATAAGAGAACAAAAGCGACCTTCTGGTGTCTCCCAGGGAATCGAATACGCCGGCTTTTATAAAGCTTTCCACAGTGCGTTTGTTGATGTCCGTATTGGCGGTCCTGGCGCAGAAATCAGCGAAAGATGCGAACCTGCCTTCTTTTTCCCTGACTTCCATCAGCTGTTCCACACACTTAAGGCCCACGTTCTTTATGGCGCCCAGAGCGTACACGATGTTGCCGTCCCGCACCGAGAACCGGACGGAGCCCTCGTTGATATCCGGTGGCAGTATCTTTATACCCATCTGGCGGCATTCATTGATATATACGGCAACGCGCTCAGGATAATTGACCAGGCTGTTCATCATTCCCGCCATGAATTCTGCGGGATAATGGGTCTTCAGCCAGGCGGTCTCGTAGGCGACAACGGCGTAGCAGGCGGCATGGGCCTTGTTGAAGGCGTAGCTGGCGAAATCGGACATCTGTTCGAATATGGACGACGCGGCCTCTTCGGAAATGCCGTTCTTCCGGCAGCCGTCGATAAATTTGTCCCGCTCCTTCGCCATCACGTCGTGCTTCTTTTTAGCCATCGCCCTTCTGACCAGGTCCGAGGCGCCCATGGTATAACCGGCAAGGTCCCTGAATATCTGCATGACCTGCTCCTGATATACCATGCAGCCGTAAGTGACGTCCAGTATAGGCCTCAATTCCGGCGTGATATATGATATCTTGGAAGGATCTCTCTTGTTCTCCAGGAACCTGGGTATCTGGTCCATGGGTCCGGGTCGGTACATAGCAATGCCTGCGATTATATCTTCTAAAGATTCGGGCTTGAGGTCGCTCATGAAACGGGTCATTCCCTTGCTTTCAAGCTGGAATATGCCAGATGTCTGGCCTTTTTTGATGATATCGTACACGGCCCTGTCATCGTAGGAGCAGGATTCCAGATCGATATCGACGCCGTAGTTTTCCCTGACCATTTCCTGGGCGTCCTGGATAACAGAAAGCGTCCTGAGCCCCAGAAAATCGATCTTAAGCAGTCCGATCTTTTCAAGTACCGCCATCGGGAACTGGGTGGCAACGATGTCTCCGCTCTTATGTACGGGCACGTATTCCGTGACAGGCTTTTCCGTAAGCACCACTCCCGCGGCGTGGGTGGAACAGTTCCTGGGCATGCCTTCCAGCTTTTTCGCCGTGTCGATCATCCTGCGTATCTCGAGGTCCCCGTTGTAGAGCGCCGACAGTTCCGGATTGGACGAAAGCACCTCGCTTAAAGAAGCGCGGCCCTGGCCCTGGAATTCGGGGATCAGTTTAGCCACCGCATCCACTTTGGCATAGGGCACGTCCATTACCCTGCCCACGTCTCTTACGGCGGCCCTGGCTGCCAGCGTTCCGAACGTCACTATCTGGGCCACCCGGTCCGAACCGTATTTTCTGACAACGTAGTCGATCACGTCGCGTCTGTGTTCGTCGCTGAAATCCACGTCGAAATCAGGCATGCTGATGCGTTCCGGGTTCAGGAAGCGCTCGAAGGCCAGATTGAATTTTAGCGGGTCAACGTTTGTGATCTTCAGGCAGTAGGCGGCGATGGATCCGGCGCCGGAACCTCTTCCCGGGCCTACTTTGATGCCGTTGTCCCGAGCAAATTTTATGAAGTCCCAAACTATCAGATAATATTCGCAATAACCCATGCCGGAGATTATCTCCAGCTCGTATGAAAGGCGTTCGGCGGCTTTTTTATCGCCGCTCACGTACCGTTCCGCCAGGCCTTTGAAACAGAGCTTTCTTAAGTAGACTTCCGGAGTGAGGCCTCCCGGAATGTCGAACACGGGAAGCACTGGGCGCCCAAAATGGAGCGTCACATTGCATCTTTCGGCGATCTTGACCGTATTTTCTAATGCCTCGGGCAGTTTTTCGAAAAGCGCGGACATCTCTTCGGGAGATCTAAGATAGAGCGTATCCGAGGGGAATTTCATTCTGTTCTCGTCTGACAGCTTTTTGCCGGTCTGGATGCACATGAGCACGTCCTGGGTGGCCGCGTCTTCTTTGGAAACGTAATGTACGTCGTTGGTGGCCACGGTCCCGATTCCGGTCTCTCTCGAAATATTTATGAGCGCGCTGTTGACCGTGAGCTGTTCGGGAAGGCCGTTGGCCTGGAGCTCCAGGAAGAAATTGTCCCGGCCGAAGATCTCAGCGTAATCCAGAGCCTTGTCCCGGGCGCCTTCGTAATCGCCGGCCAGTATAAGCGACGGTATCTCTCCTTTAAGGCATGCGGAAAGCGCAATAAGGCCCTTCGAATACCTGGCCAGCAGTTCCCTGTCCACCCGGGGCTTGTAATAATATCCGTCCGTAAAAGCGGCGGAAACGATCTTGATGAGATTGTGATATCCTTCGTCGGTCTCGGCCAGAAGGATCAGATGGCCGTATTTGCCGTCAAGCACCGGATCCCGGCCGAACCTGCTGCCGTAGGAAGTATAAACTTCGCAGCCCAGTATAGGCTTGATGCCTTCTTTCAGGCAGGCCTCGTAAAAATCCACCGCGCCGTACATCACGCCGTGGTCGGTGACCGCAAGAGCGCTCATGCCGAGCTCTTTCGCCCTGCGGCAAAGTTCTCCGATCCTGCAGGCGCCGTCAAGCAGGCTGTATTCGGTATGGACGTGAAGATGTACAAAATCAGCCAATTTTACTACTCCGATCCGGGCGGTTTTGCAACGTGATGACGCAGATGGTCATAAAACGCTCTACAGCGCGTTTATTGCGGCCATAACGCGATCTTTCAGTTTGAACGAGTTCTCTATAGCCTCCCGCCTGGAAGCGCCTCCAGAGCCAAAATAGACCTTTATTTTAGGCTCCGTGCCTGACGGCCTCAGGCAGAACCAGAAATCGCCGTATGAATAATATAAAACGTCTGATACGGGGAACGACTTTTCCGCATACGATCTGAATATACCGCTTCCGTTGTTTATATATTTCTTTCCCAGGAGAAGATCCAGATATCTGTCAGGCTTCTCGTCGCCTAAAATATCCGGTCCTATAGCCCTGACGGCTTCCATGATGCGGCGTATCTCCCTGGCCCCGGATTCGCCTCCGAGGACAAGAGAAGTCTGTATCTCGTGCTGGGCGCCCACGCGTTCGTACAATTCGTCCAGCGCGTCGATCAGCGTCATTCCGCGGCTCTTGTAATACGCCGCCGCCTCGCAGAGAAGCATGCAGGAGGCCACCGCGTCTTTATCGCGGCAATAGCTTCCTGCCAGATATCCGTAGCTTTCTTCGAAACCGAATATGAACTTTTCGTCTCCGTTTTCTTCTCTCAGCAGTATCTGTTCGCCGATGAATTTAAAGCCCGTGAGCACGTCCAGGTATCTAACTTTCGCCTTTTTGCACATGCGGGACGCGATCCTGGTGGAGACCAGCGTCGACACCACAAAAGGCTTTTTGCTCGTGTTGAGCGCCAGCCTTCTGGAAAGCAGTATCTCGCCTATCTCGTTGCCCGTGAGCAGTTCGTAAGTTCCTTCTTTGGTCCTTACGCAGGCGCCCGTCCTGTCGGAGTCCGGATCGGTGGCGATCAGTATGTCTGCCCCGGTCTTTTTAGCCTTACAGATGGCAAGTTCGTACACGTCGGCGTTTTCGGGATTGGGCACCCTGACGGTGGGAAATG
>JAEFAM010000040.1 GCA_016287565.1 Clostridia bacterium | reverse complement strand
GCGTGTAAGGCCGTACCACAACATGACCGGCTCCAGTATCGAAGAGGAATTGAGGCCGCGCCAAGCAACGGAGGTCTTCGTTACTGGGATCTTGCCCTCTTCTTCCGGTCCCACACGCTCCAGGATCGCGTCAATATGTTCGAGCGCCGCGGCCCTTATCCGTTCGGTCAATCCGTTGTCGTCGCATATAAGAGTGAAGTAGTAAAAAGCAAGCAATACGTACTTCCGGCACCACATATCCCAGCTGTGCATATCCTGCCCGATCCTGTAGCTGGAAAAGGCGCCGTCGGGCCTTTGGGCGCTCAGCATATCTTCCATTGCCCCGGTCAATATCCGGTACAGTTCCGGGTCTTTCGTGTACGCGTACGTGAAGCAGGCGCCGCGCATCATCTTGCCGAAATATTCGCCCCTCCAGCCGCCGTTGTCCGAGTCCGTGCCGGTCCTGTAAACGTTGACGAAACGCTTCCATAGATCGGCGCGCTTCAATTGATTTTGCATTATGAATCCTTCAGCGGACTCCATTACTCCGCCGTGAGGATAAGACAGTACGCGCCCAGTTTCAAGCCATTTCATAATAGACCTCTCATATCAAAAAAGCAGGCGGCCACTCTGCGTTTTGCAGGGATGGCCGCCTGAAAAGAATGGGCCTTCAGACCCGTTTACCGTTTGTCGTTATCAAGTTAAGCGTTGGGCGGCTGTCTTAAGATTCTTGAAGAAGAAGTCGCTGGCCGCGATACCCACGATGAGGGAAAGCGCAATGAAGAACACTGCGGCGAACGCGGCGAACGCCAGAGCGAAAAGCACAGGAGCTTTGGCATCGTACTCCACAAGCTGCAGGGCTCCGTTGTACATAAGCACAAAGGAGAACACCAGCGCTACGCCCATAGTGATAACGGTGAGGGGCGCCCAGATGAGTCCGATGACCAGGTTCAGCAAAGAAACGCAGGCAACGGGAAGCGCAGCCATACCGACCATATTGAGCACGTTCATAAAGCCTACGTTCTTCTTGAGGATGAACTTGGCAACGGCGAAGATGGCGAAGCTGATGCCGAAGAAAGCGATGGCGGCGCACAGGAATCCGAAGAGGACTCCGAGCCCGAAGCTGTAGCCGAAGCCTTCGTTGACGGAGGTATTGGCCAGTTTGAAGATGTTGACGCCGGCTGCTCTGTTGGCTCCGAAATAGAAGAACTGGTGGATGTTCAGCGCCACGGCGAACATGAACGTCACGATAACGGCAGCGCAGAGGAAGATCCAGCCGAGACCTTTGCTCTTGCCGGCTTCATTGACGGCCGCCTGGGGGCCTTTGGTGAACAGCGTCTTGAACTGATTTCCGAAATCGGCGAAAGGATTGCCTGCGCTTGCGCCGCCTCCGATCTTAGCGCCGCATCCCGGGCAGAAAGTTACGCCGGGATCTAAGGGCTTTCCGCACTTCTGGCAAAACGCAGGAGTCTCGGCGGGAGCCTGAATTTCTGAAAAATTGAAGCCGCATTTGTTGCAGAATCCGGCGTCGTCCGCGCACTCTGCCTGACATTTAGGACAAATTTTCATAAAAAAACCTCTTTCCGGCCGCCGGAGCGGCTTATATTTTGCTTTACAGCCGCCTACATTCTACTTCATATCGAAGAATTATGCAAGCGAAAAAAACACACTTCAGAACCACGTCAAAATTGCGTCGGGATCACAATCTCATCTGGTCATCCTGGCGGCAACGATGCCGGCCATCTCTCCCACGTTCTTCATGGTGGAAACTTCGCCCATCTTAAACCGCATGCCGAACTCCCGCTCCACCGCGGCAATAAGCCTGATGTGCTCCAGGCTGTCCCAGTCGTCGATGTCCTTCGCAGTGGTCTCAGGTCTTACAACGATGGAATCGTCGTCGAAAACGTCCTGGAAAACTTCGTTCAGCCTGCCGTAGATCTCTTTCATATCAGCCATTTTGATATCCCCTTTCATTTATCGTCTCAACCGGTATCGTTCCGTTGTCATACCGGCCCCGTTCCGGACCCGAACGCCCGGATCAGTTGACTTTTATAACTTTATTCTGCGGTTCGTATCCCTCTGTCTTAAGGGACCAGACCGTATTGCCCTGTTCGTCGGAGCTCACGAGCGCAAAACCGAATGTCTCGTAAAGCTTCTCCACCATCTTGTTTTTGGCCGTGGGATAATAGTATCCGCGGATCTCGGCGATACCCCGCTCTTTAGATATCCGCACGAGCTCGTCAAGCATTGCCTGTTCCATATCCCGCTTCAGCACGCGGCAGCTCATGAGCCAGAGCTCCATGTGGAGCACGTCGCCTTTTTGACGCCCGATGACCACTGAAACGATGCCGTTGTCGCCGAACTTGTCCACCAGCCTGCCATACAGCCTGACGCAGTCCGGATCAGCCAGCGTGGCTTCCATCTCGGACTCGGTGAACCGCTTGGTGGTAAGGTTGAACTGGTTGCTCTTATTGGTAAGCTGCGTTATCCTGGGAAGGTAGATCGGCTCGAAATCCTTAATGTCCGCATGCATCTCGAGGCTGAGCAGATACTCGTTGTAATCGGTGAATGATTCTTCCAGCTGGGCGCGCATTATATTCTGGCGGTACATTTCGACTCTGGAAGCGTCGTCCGCGGAAAACGTGGTCATCTCGAAATAACCGCCACGGTCGATGTTCCTTATATACTCTTCAACTTTACTGACTTCGGGCACTGCAACGCCGGGAACGTAGGCTCTGACGATCTCCCTCTCTGCGGGATTGTCGTCGACGAACACCAGGCTCTCCGGGAGCAGCGACAATTCAGCAGCGATCTTCTTTATGTTTTCGGATTTGGCGTCCCAGTTGGCCTTTATGATGGTGAAATCGTCGGGTCTCAGCACTCCGGAGGGATGGTTCAAACCTGCGATCGCGTTCTCGTGGTCGTTCTTGGAAGCCACGTTGAGCAGTATGCCCAGCTGCTTGAAGGATTTCAGGTAGGACTGGAATTCGTAGAATCCCTGCCCTACGGAAGTTTCCTGGCCAACGTCGATGCCCTGGACGCCGTCGTCACCAACCACGCCGGACCAGAGGGTGTTGTCCAGATCCAGCACCAGCGCCTTCTTGTTCTTTCCGAAAATGGATTTGATGATGTTGGATACGTTGAAGGCGAATTCCGGGATGGCGCTGACGCAGAGGCAGTATTTGTACATGTACCAGTAGAACGGATCGGACCATTTTTCCAGGCCGTAGGAGGCGGAAAGATAGTTGATGTCGTTGATATAGAAATCCTTGTGCGACTGGGCGTAGTCGTAAAACTTCTGGTTCAGCCGCGTCACGAAATTGATCCTGCCACGGTAGTCCGAAGCGTCCATATTGCCCAGGAACCTGTAGAACGGCATCTCGAAATTGTTCTGGATTATCGGGCAGTTGAACTTCTCTCTGAGCTTGTCCCAGACCGCCTCGAAATATCTGAACTGGGAATCGATCAATTCGTCCACGCGCTCCTTGGTATCGCTCATCTGCGGGAGGCCCACGTTGATGTTTCTGAAGGAGGTGTGGATGAATATGATATCCGGCCCGAAACCGTCGAGTTCAGGATTCCCGAACATGGCGTCCTGATAGAACTGGGCATACTCGGATTCGTAGAATTCGGGCAATATTCCCTGGTCCAGCAGGAACAGCTCCATGGCGGCGATTATGTCGTGGGTGGTGGATCCGCCCAGCACGGCTATCTTCTTGGCGATCCTCTCCCGGCCGTCGGACAACAGCGTTTTTTTGAGTTTCCTGCGGCTGGCCTGTATAAGTTCGCTGTCAAAAGGATATTCAAGTTCTCTCATATTTCCTACTCTCCCTGGAGCCCGGATCTGCGGCCCGTCAACGTCATAATGATCATCAACCGTCCCGGGCAGGCGCCCGGTCATCTCTTATTCTCTGTTCTGCGCCACGTACTCGTAAAGCTTTACGAAGCCGGTGGTGGTGTGGTCGAAAATGTTCGCAAGCCCCAGCACGTCCGTTATCCCCTGGCTGCTAATGAGGTCGTAAACGTCCATGGTGTAGTACCTGGGATCGATCATTACGATCCTGTCAAAGCTTCCGAAAAGGAACGAAGGCGTGGGATTGCCGAAACTGTCTTTAATGATCAGCAGCCTTCTGCCCGTTCCTGCGCCCGTATCGGCAATGCTGATGACGTCGTCCATGTACATGGCGATGCTGTAGCTGTAGCTCACTTTAAGATTTTCGAAATAGGCGTTGGTGCTGTCCGTGCCCTTTATGTCGCTCCTGAGGCTGAAGTTCGAAGCGTCGTAATATTTCACTCTCACGTTCTTGTTGGGCGAAATATAATACGTAAATGTCTCGGGTTTGTCGATAAGGGCCTTCATTCCGAAGTACGAATAGAAGGAGCCTACGTAGCCTTCCTTGCTCTTTACAGTATACTCGGACAGATCGATGAAAGGTACTCCGGCTTTGGAAGCGAATTCTTTCATGCAATAGTAGGCGCCCAGATAAGTCCAGTGATGGTCCGTTCTGAGGTAGATCTTCTCGTTGACGTGGCTCTTCATCGTGTTGTAGACGTTCACCACGGTCACTTTCGAGGAGAACAGGCCTTCGAGATAATTGAGGTCGTTGAGCTGCTCGGTGGCGTTGCTCTTGTAGGACGCGGGCAGATAGAACATCGAGGAAAGTGGCACCGTCATGCTGTATACGTTCAGGTCGGGGCACCTGTCTTTTATATATTCCAGCGCAGCTACGTAGCGCTTCATGGCGTTTTTAGAGCCGCCGTAAAGTTCCATTCCCATGTCGCCGTAAAGAATGGCCCCGTCTTTGGGATATTCGACTATGGCAGGTTCTCCTCCGGAATCCGGCGTCTTGGCAGGCGCGGCGGTGGGAGTGGCGGTAGGACGGGTCGTTGCCGTGGCCGTAGGCACGGGAGTGCCGACGGGTTCGGAGGTGTCCGGGACCGCGGTATTGTCGTTAACTTCCGTATTGACCGGTTCGTCGGTGATCACGGGCGGTTCGGTCTCGGGTTCATCTGTCGGAAGCGGCGTGGAAGTGGCGGGGACGTCGCCGGACCCTTCGGGAGGCACGGGAGTCGTCCTGGCCCTGGGCACGAATGTCTCGTCTTCGTCGTCGGGCTCTTCGGTAGCTTTTACCAGCACCGGATTGTATATAACGATGCCGTCGATGGACACGCCCTTAAGCCTGGAGAGCACGGAGGCACCGGTGGTCTTGAAAGCTTCGCGGTTGGGGATCGTGTCGTTGTAATAGTACTGGAGATCGGTAAAATACTTGCCGGACAAAAGAGACGTAAAACTCATTTTCGGTTTGGGGGCAAGTTCGCGCTTTTCGCTCTCGGACGTCGTTGGCCGTTTGGCGACAATAAAGAACACGGACGTGACCAGCATCCCTCCGAACACCAAAACTATGAAGAAAAACTTAAGAAAATTTTTGTAATTTTTCATTGTCCGTATCGCCTCCTCAATACTGCCTGTAAAGGAAGGGGTGGTCGGTGGCGTTGACAAGCAAAATGGTGGACAACACCAGAAGCGCTATGGCGAATATGCTGTAGACGACTCCCAAAGCAGTCTCCAGCTTCGGACGCCCGGCGACCTTCGCCTTTATCCACGGAATTATGGGGAAACAGCACACTATCCCGGCAATGAACAGGAAAATGTTGTTCATAAAGAACGTGGGAAGCGTCTGCCCCGCGAAACCTGCCTTCGAGAAGAAGAATATGTTCCTGAAGAAGCTGCCCAGATCGTTAAGATTCGTAAAGCGGAATATGCCGAAGCCGATGACCAGCAGTATCTTGGTATATATATGCTTCACGGCCAGCGGGATCTTCTTGAGCCGCTTCTTTCCCAGCAGCGTCTCTATGAATATGAACAGCCCGAAATACAGGCCCCAGAATATGTAGTTCCAGGAAGCCCCGTGCCACATTCCGGTGCAGAACCACACCAGGAACAGGCCTCCGTAGCGCCTCATCTTTCCGAATATGGGCACGTAGAGCAGATAGTCTCTGAAGAAGGTGCCAAGGGAGATGTGCCAGCGCTGCCAGAATTCGGCTATGGAGGTGCACATAAAGGGATAATTGAAGTTCTCTTCGAAGTGGAACCCGAATATCCTTGCCAGGCCGATGGCCATGTCGGAATAGCCGGAAAAGTCGAAATAAACGTAGAGCGAATATACGATCACGGCGTACCAGGTGTCCAGCGAGGAAACGGCGCCGACGCCAACGCCGAAATACGCGTCGGAAACGGCCAGGAGATTGTCCGCCAGTATGACCTTTTTCCCGAGGCCTACCATGAGCCGCATAAAGCCCTGGTACATATCGTCTACGTTGACCGTGCGGTCCTTAAGCTCGGCGCCGATGGATGAAAATCTGACGATAGGTCCGGCCACCGTGCAGGGGAAAAGCGATATGAACAGCAGGAAATCCGGGTAGTATTTTTCCGAATCCGTCTTCTCCCAGTAAATGTCCAGAAGGTACGAAACGGTCCGGAACGTGAAGAAGCTGAGGCCCAGAGGCACCCACATGCTGGGGACTTTCAGGGACGTCCTGAATAAGCCGTTGATGTTTTCGGTGAAAAAGCCTGTATATTTGAATACGATGAGCATGCCCAGGTCTATAAAGAGACCCAGCAGCAGGAAAAGCTTTCCGCTCTTCTTCCCTCTTCCCTTTTCGATGGCCCGGCCCAGGGCAAAGTTTACAAGAGAATACAGAACTATGAGTATGAGGGCCTTTACGTCTCCCCAGGAGTAGAAGATCAGAGAGAAGACTACAAGCACCGTGTTTTTATATTTTATTTTCGGCGAAATAAAATAGATTATCAAACACAGCGGCAGAAACGCGTATAAGAAAAACAGATCGGAAAAGTTCATTTGTTATCCTTCTGATATCCTTCTTAAAAAGTCATCTTTTGTACGGCGTTCCGGCGATGTCGCGCCGGAGCGCATGTCCGGCCGGGTCAATACGCCAGCAGCCCCATAAAGGCCAGTTCGCTCTGTGTGGTGTCGCAGCGGCTGTACTGAACTATCACAGGCACGTCGGATTCCACCAGCATGGCGTAGGGCACGCCCCGGTCAACGCCTTTACCGTTCACGTCCAGGATCCTGTCCATCCTGATGTGATTGGTGCGCCTGGCGCCGCAGACCGCCTTGAATCCGGTCCTGGGCTCCCTGTCCTCGAAATAAAGTGTGATATCGATATTGGCCTCGACGTCCCCCGTATTCAGCACGCACACGGCCTCGTGGCTTATGTAAGTGTGGCCGTTGTCGTCCGCGGGAAAATAAGCGTCGGGAATAAACCACTGTTTCTTTCCGTTTCCGTCCATCTCAATTCAGCTCCTGTCAAGCAAAGTTTTCAATATGGCAACGTATTTTTCCGAAGCTCCGTTTTTCCAGGAAGCCGTGATCTGTTCCGCGTCGTCCCTGTCCGCCACGGGAACGGTGAGGTCGATGACCGCCTTGAGCCCTTCTCTGACGAAACAGTGCACGTAATAATTTCCCCGGGTGTCCCTGGTCCATCCGGCGTCTATCCTGGTGCGTTTTCTGATATCGTCTCTGTGATTGGTAATATAGCTTTCGTAAGCGGCTCCGAGGCCGCCGCTGATCATGTATTTCAGAGAGTTCAGCACTGAACTGCCGGATGCGGTAATATCATACAATGCTTTGCCCATACTGTCAAGATTTCTGCTGACGAATCCGGCTTCAGTAAGGCCGGAAAGGCAGCGGCAATATGAAAAATAATTGACCAGTCCGGGCGCCATTATGAGCTCCGTCAACGTGTCGTCGGGGACCGCTTCTCCTATTATCTCCAGCACCCTCAGTATCAGCACTCCGTCCGCGCTGAGCTGGCTGCCGTTTTCAAACATTCCGCTTCTGTTGCTCATATCCGGTCCTCCGGTCAATCCATAAAATCAAATTCGCACTCGTATATCCTGACCGTGTCTCCGTCCTGAATGCCCATCTCCCGGAGCCTGTCAAAAACGCCCTTCTTCCTGAGCTGCATCTGGAAATATCCGAAAGACTCCTGGTCTGTCATGTTTATGGAGAGCGCCAGGTTCCGCACCCTGCGCCCCGTAACGCTGTAGGCGCCGTCCGGATCTATGGTAACTTCGAAAGTATCGTCGTCCTCCTCGGGCAGGCTGCTCTCAAGATCGGTCTCCGGAACGAACTCCACGGAGTCGAACCGGCCGAGAATGCTGCCCGTATATTTCATCAAATTGTCGGTGCCCTCGGCGATGGCGGCCATGATATCGAAGATCACGTACGCGCCTTTTTCCCGGGCGCTCCTGACGGCTTCGTTCTCTGCCTCTTTCTCTTCCAGCCATTCATTAAACCGCTCTCTGAATTTCTTTTCTTTCTTTCCGCCTTCATCCATGTCGGTCTTGTTAAGGGCGATTATCTGGGGGCGCTCCGAAAGCCGGGCGTTGAACTGCTCCAACTCTGTATTTATGGCCAGGAAATCTTCGAAAGGATCTCTTCCCTCAGAACCGGACACGTCGATCACGTGAATCAGCAGCCTCGTTCTCTCGATGTGGCGAAGGAACTCGTGACCCAGTCCCGCGCCTTCCGCGGCGCCTTCGATCAGCCCCGGTATGTCGGCCAGCACGAAGGACGGCTCACCGGAACCGGTATACACCACGCCCAGATTAGGGACAATGGTGGTGAAATGATATTCGGCAATTTCGGGCCTGGCGGCGGTGGTGACGGACAATAAAGTTGATTTTCCCACGCTGGGGAATCCGACGATGCCCACGTCGGCGATCATCTTGAGCTCCAGCCTGAGCTCCGCGGTGCGGCCCTCTTCTCCGGCCCTGGCGAAATTGGGCACCTGCCTGGTGGCGGTGGCGAAATTCTGATTGCCCCGGCCTCCCTTTCCGCCTTTCAGTATGACGATGCAGTCGCCGTCCTCTTTAAGGTCAGCGATAAGTTTGCCGGTGGCGTCATCGAAAATGAGAGTGCCTCTGGGAACTCCGATGACCACGTCCGAGCCGCGTTTGCCGGTGCGCTTCTGGCTCATTCCGTTGCCGCCGTTCTCGGCCGTGAATTTATGCTTGAATCTGAAATCGGAAAGCGTGGAGGTCCTGGGATCCACCTTGAATACCACGTCGCCTCCGTTGCCCCCGTCGCCTCCGTCCGGTCCGCCCGCGTTGACGTACTTCTCGCGCCTGAAAGACACGCAGCCGTTGCCGCCGCTGCCGGAAGTCACCGTTATTTTCGTTCTGTCCATAAACATCTTAAATCACCGGGCTCTCTGCCTGTGACGCGCCGCCTGAGCGCCGTCACGGTCAAAAAAAGGCCGCCGGAATCAAATATTACGGCAGCCTTCGTTAACGTCTTTTCGTTATTTCAGTTTTCGGCAACAATAACAGCCTGCTTCTTGTCTCTGCCGAGCCTGCGGTAGGAAACCTTTCCGTCGACTTTGGCATACAGCGTATAGTCAACGCCGATACCCACGTTCTCGCCGGGATGGATCTTAGTGCCGCGCTGTCTTACGAGGATGGTTCCCGCCTGAACAGTCTGGCCGTCCGCTCTTTTAACGCCGAGACGCTTGGATTCGGAATCTCTGCCGTTTTTGGAGCTTCCGAGACCTTTCTTATGAGCGAATAACTGTAAATTAATTCTTAACATAACCTGTACCTCCGGTCTGGTTGTCAATGATCTTCAGATACTTCTTTCCGTACGCATCCCGGATCTGTCCGATCCCCGTGAGCCAGGCGTCCATTACCGCCTCTGCCCTTATCCGGGCTTCCCCTTCGGGAACTTCCAGGAGCTCCAGCTTCATAAAGCCGTCTCTCTCTTCGTAAAGGATCTTGAATCCGTACTTTTCACCCGATTCGAAATAACCCGCAGCCGTATAACAAAGAGCGCTTACTGCCGCACAAATTATATCGCTCCCCGCCTGCGCGTATCCGGCGTGGCCTTTAACGGTAAAACCGCATGGCGTGCCGTTTTCAAACCGGCTGATACTGATATTTATCATCTGCTTGTTCAGGCGTTGATCTTCTCGACAGACAACTGGGTGAACGGCTGCCTGTGACCCTGTCTTTTCCTGTAGCCTTTTTTCGCTTTATGCTTGATGATGCGGACTTTCTCGCCCTTGCCCTGCTTAACGATCTTGGCTTCGACGGTAGCGCCTTCTACGTAAGGAGTTCCGAACTTCACCTCGTCGCCTGCGGACAACGCTAAAACTTTATCAAGGGTAATGACGTCGTCAACTTCGCCTTCGATCTTCTCCACGAATACGAAATCGCCTTCTTCGACCTTGTACTGCTTTCCGCCGGTAGCTATTACTGCATACATTCTGACTGCACCTCCATATAAAATCTCGCCTATGTTACGGCCCGTGCGCGACCGTATTCCGCGGGCAGCCGCCGTATTATCACCGTCGTTCCGGTCAAAAACGGCAACGTTTAAGGAGCCCCGTAAGAGCGGCACCGGGGTATGATACTACATCGCCCCGGTGCCTGTCAAGAAAAATTTTTGATTTTTAACGATTTTTTTGCCTTTTTTTCAGGTTTTTACGTCAACTTCCGTTTCCGATCCCGTTGTCCGGCCGAATTTACGAAAATCACGCGATAAACCGTCACAAAACCATCCCGGCGAAGCGCGCAATTGCCCTTATGCGGAAAGATCGATCAGAACTTCGGAAGCTTCGAGATGCTTGCCGCCAGATCCTCATCGGTGGGACGGTAGTCGTCCATCGTTCCGTTGTGGAACTTCTCGTATGCCACCAGGTCGAAATACCCGGTGCCGGTAAGGCCGAACACGATGTTCTTCGCTTCCCCGGTCTCCCTGCACTTAAGCGCCTCGTCGATGGCAACTTTAATGGCGTGGGAACTTTCGGGAGCGGGCAGCGTGCCTTCAACTCTGGCGAACAGTTCCGCGGCCTTGAAGACTTCAGTCTGAGGCACGGAAACGGCTTCCATGTAACCGTCATCGTAAAGCTGGGAAAGCACGGAGCTCATGCCGTGATAGCGAAGTCCGCCTGCGTGGTTTGGCGCCGGAATGAAGCTTGAACCCAGGGTGTACATTTTGGCCAGAGGACATACCATTCCGGTGTCGCAGAAGTCGTACGCGTAAACACCTCTGGTAAAGCTGGGACAGGACATGGGCTCAACGGCAACGATCCTGGCGTCGAGCTTCCCTTTTATCTTGTCGCGCATGAACGGCGCGATAAGTCCGCCCAGGTTGGAGCCGCCGCCTGCGCAGCCGATGATTATATCGGGCTTTACGCCGAGCTTGTTGAGTGCGGCCTCTGTCTCGAGTCCGATGACGCTCTGATGGAGCAGCACCTGGTTCAGCACGCTTCCAAGCACGTACCTGTAGCCGGGCGTCGACACGGCCACTTCCACCGCTTCGGAGATGGCGCAGCCAAGGCTTCCGGTGGTGCCGGGGAATTCGGCCAGTATCTTGCGGCCGATATTCGTAGATTCTGAAGGCGACGGAGTCACGTCGGCGCCGTACACGCGCATGACTTCGCGGCGGAAAGGCTTCTGCTCGTAGGAGACCTTGACCATGTAGACCTTGCAGTCAAGCCCGAAATAGGAGCAGGCCATAGAGAGAGCGGTGCCCCATTGTCCGGCGCCGGTCTCGGTGGTGACGCCTTTGAGCCCCTGCTTCTTGGCGTAGTACGCCTGAGCGATGGCGGAGTTCAGTTTGTGGGAACCGGAAGTGTTGTTGCCCTCGAACTTGTAGTAGATGTGAGCGGGAGTGTCCAGCGCTTTTTCAAGGAAGTAGGCCCTTACCAGCGGCGAGGGGCGGTACATCTTGTAGAAGTTCAGGACCTCTGCGGGGATCGGAAAATACTCGGTGTCGTTGTCCAGTTCCTGGGCGATCAGTTCGTCGCAGAATACGGGCGAGAGTTCTTCCGCTTTCATGGGTTCGTGGGTGCCGGGATTGAGGAGAGGCGCGGGTTTATTTACCATAGCCGATCTCAGGTTATACCATGCGGTCGGGATCTCCTTTTCGTCAAGATAAGTTTTGTAAGGAACGTCTTTCATAGTTTTACCATCCTTTCCGTTCTTCTTTTATTTTATACCAGTTTTTCGGTGGTCTTGTAAATATTCCGTCAAAAATTTGATTGCCTGCCTGTATCCTTCGAATCCCAGTCCGGCGTAGGTCTTCACGCATGCCATTCCGGCGAACGATATCTGCCTGAACAGTTCCCGGCTGCCCACGTCTGAGATATGCACCTCCACCGCGGGGATAGCCACCGCTTTCAGCGCATCGAGGATGGCAACGCTGGTGTGGGTGTACGCCGCCGGGTTGATCACGATGCCGTCAACGTTTCCGTACGCTTCCTGTATGCGGTCGACAATGGCTCCTTCGTGGTTCGACTGGAAGCATTCCACTTCAGCGCCGAATTCTTCCCCGCTTTTTCTGATGAGTTCCAGAAGGGCTTCGTAATTCTCGCTGCCGTATATTCCGGGTTCGCGGATACCGAGCATATTGATATTTGGTCCGTTGATGATCAATATTTTCGGGCGGGGGGCCGCCCAGCGCCCGGAAGCCGCGCCGTACATCGTGCGTGCGATCTTCGAAGTTATATTGGGAACGATCTCTTCGGGATATTTTTTACCCGTAAAGAGCTCCGCGGATCTTGCCGCCTGAGCCACCAGCATATAAAGGCCGTTCAGCGCTTTCATGCCGAGGGATTCGGCCTGTTTTAAAAGTTCCGTGCGCTCGGGATTGTAGATGGCGTCGATTACGCATTTTACGTTTTTCAGTCGGGTAAGGTCCAGGGGCGACGCGTTCACGTCGGGGTACATTCCCACGGGAGTGGCGTTCATAACCATTACGGCGTCGGAGTGGCGTTCGATATTATCGTAATTGTCCTCTCCCCTCCTGCTGATCATCACAGGCGTTCCTCCGGCCTTTTTTACGGCAAGGCAGAAAGTGACTCCTGTGCCGCCGGAGCCCAGCACCAGCACTTTCTTGCCGCTGATATCCACGCCAGACAATTCGATCAGTTTCATCGCTCCGTAAATATCCGTATTGTCGCCGTACAGCGTGCCGTCGGGCCTTCTGATCACCGTATTGACCGAACCCAGCGAAGCCGCCACGTCGGAAAGCTCGTCCATAAAAGGGACCACAGTCTTCTTGTACGGGATCGTCACGTTCATTGCGTCCAGGCAGCAGTTTTTTACAAAATCTTCTACTTCGTCTTCTTTGAGTTCGTACAGTTTGTACTCGTAATCTCCCAGGAGTTCGTGGATCTGGGGAGAGTAGCTGTGCACCAGGCGGGCGCCTATGAGGCCGCATTTTTTAGGCTTTTCACCGGTGGGATCCGAGCGTTCCGGCTCCGTTCCGGCTTCGATCAGTTTTTGCTGATGATCGCAGCTTAACCGGAATATGAGCGAATAGAGCAGCATCGTGTAAGTCTTGAGTCCTTCAGGAGAAGCGTCGGAAACGGCTTTAAGCTTTTCGGCCTCTCTTTCAAGGTCGACTATGGGAAGTCCGTTTTCGCGCTTAAACTCCGCGATCCCTGCCGCGGCGTCCATCCGCTGTGAAAACAGCCTGACGATCTGTTCGTCGATGGAATCGATCAATTTCCTGTAATCGTCTCTGTTCATGACCGGCCTCCGCATTTTTTATAGCTCAGGTAGGCGTCGTATATGGCAATGGCCGCGGCGGCTTCCACGCAAGGCAAAGCTCTGGGCACGATGCAGGGGTCGTGCCTGCCGGAGATCTCCAGGTCCGTATCCGTCAATGACGTCAGGTCGACGCTCTGCTGCTTTTTGGCTATTGACGGAGTGGGTTTGAAGGCCGCCCTGAACACCAGGGGCATCCCGTCGGTGATGCCGCCGAGGATCCCGCCGCAATTGTTAGTGGCCGTGACCACCTTGCCGTTGTCCATCCTGAAGCTGTCGTTGTTCTCGCTGCCTCTCATTTTAGCTGCGCCGAAACCGGCTCCAAACTCGATGCCCTTGACCGCGGGGATCCCGAACACGATGGAAGCGATGCGGTTTTCCATTCCGCCGAACATAGGATCGCCCAGTCCCGCAGGAAGCCCGAACACGGCGCATTCCACGACTCCCCCCACGGAATCGCCGTAGGCCCTTGCGTTTATGATAAGTTCTTTCATCTTTTCTCCGGCTTTTTTATCGATCACCGGGAAACCGGACAATGCCAGATCAGGGGTCAATTCTCCTTCGTCGCGTACGTCTCCCACGGACAATATCCTGGACCTTATCTTCACGCCCAGCTCTTCCAGTATCTGAATGCATATCCCTCCGGCGATGCACATGGGCGCCGTCAATCTCCCTGAAAAGTGTCCTCCTCCCGACGTGTCCGCATTGCCGCCGAATTTTACGAAAGCCGTGTAATCCGCGTGTCCCGGTCTGGGGATATTGCGGATCTTTTCGTAATCCGAAGGCCTGGCGTCCGTGTTCCGGATGATGGCGGAGATGGGCGAACCTGAGGTCCTGCCGTCCTTGATCCCGCTCAGGAATTCAGGGATATCTTTCTCACGCCTGGCAGTGGAAAGTTCTCCTCCCGGCGCTCTTCTGGCCATAAAAGCGTTCAATTCCGCCATATCTATCTCTTTTCCCGCCTCGATGCCTTCCAGCACCATTCCGATGGCAGGAGAATGAGATCCGCCGAATATCGAAAGTTTGATATTTTCGCCGTACGTCGAGCTCATTTAAGTCACCTCCGGACTTCTTCCGCGTCCAGTTCCGATCCGTATACTTTCCAAAAATCAGGAAACGATTTTGCCACGCACCCGGGATCACTTACGGTTACCGATGCTTTGCAGCCTGCCGAGGCCACCGCGGCGGCCATGGCTATGCGGTGATCTCCGAACGAATCCACGAAGCCGCCTGACAGTTCCTGCCTGCCGTGGACCAGCAATCCGTCCTCCGTGATCTCGGCACAGCCGCCCAGGGAGCGTATCATCGCCGCAGTGCTCTCTATCCTGTCCGATTCTTTAAGCCTCAGCCGGGAAGCGTTATAGATCCGGGTCGTGCCTTCCGCCAGCGCGGCGACCGCAGATATGACAGGCACCAGGTCCGGTATCTCTTTTGCGTCCACGTCGATCGCTTTCAATTCTTTTTTGAACACTCTGACGCTTTCACGGCCGCTTTCGTCTGTGCCGTATTCTATCCTCGCTCCAAAGCTACGAAGCAGTTCCAGTATCTTCCTGTCACCCTGAATGCTGTTCAGCTCGAGGCCCTTCACGGCGATCCCTTTCCGGGACAACGCTCCTGCGGCGAGCAGGAACGCGGCGCCGGACCAGTCGGCTTCCACCGTTTTTCTGCCTGAAAAAGCATATTTCTGGTTCCCCGGTATCATATATCCGTCAGGTTCGCGGAAGAATATGATCCCGGCTCCGTCAATAACGTTTTCTGTCATTTCGATATAATGGCGTGACTCCGTATCTCCCTCGATCACCAGCCTGCTGTCGCCGTCGAGGAGGGGCAGCGCGAAGAGCATGCCGGATATGAATTGAGAAGATATATTGCCGGGGAGCCGGTACGTTCCGGGCCTGATCCTGCAGGACACGCTCACCATGGTTCCGCAGGCGGAGATTGACGCGCCGCCTTCCGTAAGGGCGTCGAAAAGGGGCTTCATGGGGCGCTCCGAGAGCCTGCCTCTGAGCTGTATTTCCGCATTCAAGCCCAGGGCGCAGATCACGGGAAGGAGGAAACGGTACGTTGACCCGCTCTCGCCTGCGTCCATTACGGCCTTTTCAGGCAGCGCATCAAAATCCACAGGCGTTACGGACAATACTTCCCGCCCCTCTTCCGCATATTTCTCGATCTTCGCTCCCATAGCCCCGAGGCATCTGGCGGTGGCGGTGGCGTCCTCCGAACACCCGTCCAGCACCAGCTCGGACCGCGCCCCGGACAATGCGGCGCATATCAGCATCCTGTGGGCCGCGGATTTGGACGAAGGCACCCGGGCGCAGCCGAAACGGCTCACGGGAAGCACCGTCACCTTGCCGCTCTTCCCCTCGCCTTCAAAGGTTATTCCGTTGAAATCATTAACGGAATTATCTCTCATCTCAACCCTCCGTCGTAAAGGAACTCTTCCAGCCCGGACAGCGGCAGAGGCGTTATCTCGCACTTTCCGATGCTCCTGGGCACCACCAGGTTTATAAGTTTTCCTGCGGCTTTTTTATCGCCGTAAATAAACGGCAATATATCATCCGCGCCGTATTCCGTATCCGCAGGCAGCCCGAACTTTTCCAGCACCGTTTCCAGCGCGGCAGGAACGGCGTCGGGACAATAATTCCTGTTGCAGGCCGCCCTCGCTGCCACCGCCATTCCGGCTGCCACGGCGAAACCGTGCAGCATTGCGAAACCGCTTTTGGCTTCGATGCCGTGGCCGACGGGGTGGCCGAAGTTCAGCAGCATTCTCTCTCCCCTGTCGAATTCGTCTGCCAGCACGATGTCGCGCTTTATTTCCACGCATCTGCCTGTTACTTTTATGAGGCCTTCCTTATCCGCTCTGAATTCCTGAAGATCCTTATATCGGGCCAGGGTTTCGAAAAGAGCCTCGTCGGCGATCATTGCCGTCTTGATCACTTCAGCCAGGCCGGACCTGAACTGATCCTCCGGAAGCGTCTCCAGCAGTTCCGGGTCGCACAAAACAAGCGAAGGCTGATGGAACGCGCCCACCTGATTTTTGCCGCCGTCAAGGTCGATGCCTGTCTTTCCGCCTACGGAGGCGTCAACCGCCGAAAGCAGCGTGGTGGGTATCTGCACGAAACGGATGCCGCGCTTAAAAGTCGCCGCGGCAAACCCCGCAAGATCTCCCGTTACGCCGCCGCCCAGGGCAACGAACATATCGTTTCTGGTAAGGCCTGACTCCAGCGCGCGACTCAATATCCCCGCGTAAGTGTCCAGATTTTTGGAGCTTTCTCCGTGAGGGAAAACGAACTCGCTTAATTCGAATCCCGCTTTTTTCAGCGTTTCCGCGGCCTTTTCGCCGTAAAGAGAATAGACCGTGTCGTCGGAAACCAGCAATAGTTTAGACGCTTTCCCGCAGCCCGGGCAGCCGCAGAATGCATTGCCGGAGCCGCTGCCTCCGCCGAGCGCAGAGATGAGTTCTCCCGCCAGATCGATGGCGCCGTTTCCGATGACCACGTCGTATTCAGACGAAGCGTTGACGCATATCTTTTTCAGATATTTTGAAGCGTTGATCATCTGCCGTCCGCCTCCTCTTTCATCCGTTTTCCTTCTCTTAAAAGTTCCACAAGTCCGTCCCGGTCTCCGTTGTCGATGGCGTCTTTATATTTTTGCAATTCCGCGATAAGCCCGGAGAGCTCCGCGCTGAGATTGTCCGCGTTGTCCAGAAACAGTTCCGCCCACATTTCGGGATTGAGCCAGGCCACTCTCGTCATATCTTTGTAGCTGCCTGCCGAGATGCCTTTGTGCTCCCTGACGGAAGGGCTCTTTACGTATGCGTTGGATACCACGTGAGCCAGCTGGGAGGTGAAAGCGATCATTTTGTCGTGCTTTTCGGCGGTGGTGACGGTCAGCTTTCCGAAGCCTGCAGGCTCAAGCAGTTCCTTGATCTTCGAAAGCAGCGCTATGTCGTTGAAGTCAGGCGGCACGATCACCATAGGCGCGCCGGTGAACATATTTGCCTTGGAATATTTGAATCCCGAATACTGGGTCCCGGCCATGGGGTGGCCTCCTACGAAGGTGAAGCCTTTTTCCCTGGCTATGGGCATGCACGCTTCCACCACAGCCCGCTTGGTGCCGCAGGTGTCGATGACGATCGGTTTTGAGCCGATGAGGCTTCCCTTTTCCCGCAGGAACGACACGCAGGCGCCGGGATAGACGCAAAGCAGCAAAAGGTCGCAACCGCCGATATTGTCGTCGGTCAGTTCTCCGCTCACGTCGCCCGAGAGCATGGCGAATTCCAGCGTGGAGCGTGTGCGGTTTGACGCCAGGACCTTGTGCCCGGCTTTAGAATATGCTTTTGCGAAGGACCCGCCAATAAGTCCGAGCCCCAGGATGCCTACGGTCATTTTATTGCTTCCCTGACTTTCATTATCTTTTTAGCGAGTTCGTCGTACTCCTCCGGGCGGAGCGACTGGGCGCCGTCGCAGAGGGCGTGTATGGGGTCGTTGTGGACTTCGATTATAAGTCCGTCGGCTCCGGCGGCAACGGCGGAAAGGGCCATGGGAGGCACCATTCTGGCAATGCCGGTGGCGTGGCTGGGGTCAACGATGACGGGCAGATGCGACAGTTCGTGGAGCATGGGCACTGCGGAAACGTCGAGTGTGTTTCTGTAATAGTCGCTGAAAGTCCGGATGCCCCGCTCGCAGAGGATGACTTTTTCGTTGCCGCTGGCCATCAGGTATTCGGCGCTCATAAGCAGTTCTTTAAGGGTATTGGCCAGGCCCCGCTTTAAAAGCACGGGTTTCCCTGACTTGCCCAGCTCCACCAGCAGGTCGAAATTCTGCATGTTCCTGGCGCCTACCTGAAGTATGTCGACGTCTTCGAACAGGTCAAGGTCGTGGGCGCTCATGATCTCGGATACTATTGGCAGCCCTGTCTCCTGCCGCGCGATCTTTAGAAGCTCGATGCCCGTGGCCTTGAGGCCCTGAAAATCGTAAGGAGAGGTGCGGGGCTTGAAGGCTCCGCCGCGAAGCACGCTGGCGCCGGATGCCTTTACGGCTTTGGCCACGGACACGATCTGCTCTTCGGACTCCACGGAGCAGGGCCCCGCGATCATGCAGAAATTGCCGCCGCCTATCTTAACGCCGCCTGCTTCCACCACCGTGTCTTCCGGATGGAACTTGCGGTTGCAGCACTTGAAAGTTTCGGAAACTCTTTTAACCGATTCGACTATGTCGAGGCTTTCCAGCAGCTCCATATCGACTTTGCCCGTATCTCCGATGAGTCCCAGCACGGTCTGGTACGCGCCGTTGGAAACGTGCACGCCAAGGCCCTGGCTTTTCAGCCAGTCTATGAGCTGCTGCTCTCTTGCTTCGTTTATGTTCTGTTTAAGGACGATTATCATATGTATCCTGCCTTTCCGCAGTCAGCCCGGCGCGCTTCGCGCATACGCATATGGTACGTTCCGAACGGAAAAAGCGCAATTCCCCGTCGCCGGCTGTTAAAGTGTAATAATTATAAACCGAAATCCCGGCAGCAATGTGGCCGGTCAAAGAAAAAGAT
Organism: Clostridia bacterium; assembly: GCA_016287565.1. Classification (GTDB taxonomy): domain Bacteria; phylum Bacillota; class Clostridia; order UBA1212; family UBA1255; genus UBA1255. The sequence goes on along the minus strand of JAEFAM010000040.1, from coordinate 2,124 downwards.
CTCAGAACTTCCGCCATCGCCAGCAGAAGGACGCGGGAACGTAATAGAATGCAGAATAATTATTCGTACCTGAAACGTTCAGCTTACGGATATCATTCAGCATCAGCATCACCCTCATTCCTTCACGCTTTAATATAAGCACCAGGCGGAACTTATATTGTCGATATTGTACAGACTGGCGCGAAAAGTGTCAAGCCGTTTTTTTTATGCGGAGAAAGCGCCTTGTGCCATACCGCCGAAAACGGGGCGGCAATACTTAAGATCCAAGACGAAACACAAAAGCGGGACCTTTTCACAGATCCCGCTCCATTTACGTTAAAAATCCGTCAACAACGGCGAAGGCAGTCCGGCTTTCCGGCGCGCTTACTTCTTCTCTGTCTCTTCGTCATCGTCGTCGAAATCGTCGTCGAAGTCCTCTTCGTCCTCGTCGAATTCCTCGTACTCGTCTTCGTCTTCCTTGGTCGCCTCAGCTTCTTTCTTCTTGCGAAGCGGAGGATCGAGATTGATCAGGAACTGGGCGAAATACAGGGCGCAGAATATGCCTACTCTGAGGAATTCGTTCTTGGGCTTCTCGATGTCAACCACGAAGAACAGTATGCCCACCACTACCGCGGCAATGAACAGGAGCGCCTTCAGCACCACTTTGATCACGAACACGGGCTCTCTGAGCCTCGCGCGGTTGTCGATAAGCGGGAAAATGAGATCTATCAGCAGCACGGACAACAGCGCCAGCGGCATTCCCACGTAGGTGAGCATCGCGTAGTTCAGTGAACCCTTTTCCGAAACGTCCTTGCCGGGGAAAACGTTGAGATACGCAAGGATCACCAGCACGATGGCCAGCATCAGCACGACCGTGAAGATATCTGTAAGCAATTTCCTTTTTTTCATATTCTACCTCCAATGATCAGGCGGCGCCTGCCGCCTCCGCCCGGGCTCCGGAAGGAACTGCCGGCGCGTTCAATACGTCAGATGACGGTATTATATCACTTTTTAAAAGTTTCTGCGATAAAATCTTCGGGGCTTTTATATGTTTTTTGTGTGCCGTTCTTCATGTCGCGCACCGTGATGGTCCCGGCAGCCACTTCGTCCTCGCCGATGACGACGGCGTAAGGTATTCCCAGCTTGTCCGCGTATCCGAACTTTTTGCCCACTTTTCCGCCTTCCAGATACGTCTCGCAGGGTATTCCGGCGCTCCTCAGTTTCTCCGTCACGGACAACGTATATCCCAGCGTGTCTCCCATAGGTATCAGCAGCACTTCCGACGGGGTGCAGCGTCCGTCGATGCTGATGACTCCCGCGGCGTTCAGCTGGTAGAACAGCCTCGAGAGGCCGATGGAGATGCCGACACCGGGCAGTTTCTTTTTCGTATAATTCGAAGCCAGGTCTTCGTACCTTCCGCCGGAGCAGATGGAACCCAGCTCGGGATAATCGTTGAGCTTCGTCTCGTAAACGGTGCCGGTATAATAGTCCAGTCCCCTGGCGATCTTGAGGTCAACGCAGTACCTGTTCTCGGGAACTCCGAAGAAGGCGATGGCGCCGCAGACGGTCTTAAGCTCTTCCAGGCCTGTGTCGAAGAGGTCGTTGACGCCGGAAAGCTCCAGCTTCTCTATCTTTTCGAACACCTCTTCGGGCCTGCCGTTTATCGACGTGAGAGCGATCACTTTTTCGGCGGTTTCTCCGGAAAGGCCTATGGAGACCAGTTCCTCCCGGACCTTGTCCCCGCCTATCTTATCAAGCTTGTCCACTATGCGGAGCGCCTCGGTGGGATCGCCGATGCCCAGCGACGCGAAGAAGCCGCCCAGCAGTTTGCGGTTGTTAAGCATGATCGTGAACTCGCCGATGTCCAGGGCGGAGAAAGTGCCGTTAATGACGCTGACTATCTCGGCCTCGTTCAGGAGACCCAGAGACTCGTTGCCGATGATATCGATATCGCATTGATAGAATTCTCTGAAGCGGCCTTTCTGCGGCCTCTCTCCCCTGTATACCTTGCCGATGTGATAGCGGCGGAAAGGAAATACCAGGCTGTCGTAATGCTGGGCAACGTACCTGGCCAGAGGCACAGTAAGATCGAACCTCATCGCCATGTCCGTGTCGCCTTTTTCGAACCTGTAAACCTGCTTGGCA
>JAEFAM010000112.1 GCA_016287565.1 Clostridia bacterium | reverse complement strand
CAGTCGGTACGTTCGAAGGCAGGGTCATCGCAGTCTACCACAGGTTCAGAGACGCTGAAGACAAATGGATAGTGACAACGGACGGTACTTACTATTCAGATGATGGGATCCTTGAGACCATACGTTTCCAGGAGCAGTATTTCGAAGGCGAACTGGTACGCTAGATTGCGGTTTTCCGGAAACAGATATTGCAGGACCAACACCAGCATAGGAGAAAAAAAGATGGAGATATTTGATATTTCACAGGAGGTCTTCAGCTGCCGGGTATATCCCGGTGACCCCGCGCCTGAAAGAGAGATGCTCTGTTCTACGGAGAAGGGCGACCTGTTTAACCTTACGGCCTTCAGCATGTGCGCCCACAGCGGGACCCACGTGGACGCCCCGTTCCATTTTCTCAAAGACGGCAGGACCATCGACGAGATACGCCTGGAAACGTTTGTGGGAAAGGCTTATGTCGCGGAACATGATGGAACCGTCTCGGGCGGGGATGCAGCAGATATTCTCAAAAAAGCGAAAAGAGCGGAACCGGAAGCGGCAAAGAGGATCCTTATAAAGGGAGCTGCAGTGGTCTCTCCGGAAGCGGCAGGAGTATTCGCGTCGAACAGGATCCTTCTGCTGGGGAATGAATCCATGAGCGTGGGACCCGAAGACGAACCGATGGAAGTGCATCTCATACTGCTGCAAGCCGGTGTCGTGCTGCTTGAGGGGATACGCCTGGAAAAAGTCCGTGAAGGAGTTTACTTCCTGAACGCGGCGCCGCTTAACCTGGCCGGCGCGGACGGCTCTCCCTGCCGTGCAGTACTGATCCGCTAAATCCCGGAATATCGATAACGGGCCAAATGTGGGTAAAAAAGTATAGATTTGGCCCGAAATCGATCAGTATGGGTGTTAATATGCCAAAACCATTGAGCTATCGTCAAATCGGGATTTGTGGAGGAGAAACAAGTATGAAACGAACTGTAGTCATATGTTTATTGTTGACCATGGCATTCAGTCTCTGTGCCTGTGGTGGCAATGTGATGACTGTTCGGACCCGCGTAGTCCAATCGGAACTTTATTCACAGGCCGATATCGATTCAGCAGTTGCAGTCATCAAAAAGGAATTTCGAACTCACTGGAAAGGCTGTACCTTAAAAGAGATTTATTATGCCGGAGATGAAATATCGGAATCATATCAGGATTGGGCTGACCGGAACGCCGCAGATGAAGTGATAGTCCTGCTATCTTCATTTTGTGTTGATTCGTCAGGCGGAGATGGCTCGCTGAATCCGAACTTCACTTATACCGGCTGGAATTGGATTTTGGTCAGATCAGATAAAGGGACATGGAAGCATGTCGATCATGGCTATTGATTCAAATTCCGGTTTGTCGAAATAAAATGATCCCGACAAATCGGGATTAGAGGAGGCAGGAAAATGCAGAAATGCTCACGGATAATCGCTGGATTTCTTACTGTTCTGATCATTGTTTCACTGACCGCCTGTTCTGCAGGCAATGAGAATCCAGCCGCTAAGGCCGAATCAGATGAAGCGATGCTGTCTGACCTTACGGTATACAGTTACACATGGCGGATGGCAGAATTCCTCGATGATTCATCTTATGATGAATACATGCATGATGACGGTCAGCGATTTCAGAGTCTTATGTCTTTTACTGAAAAACTGCGGTCTTCGGAAGAACTTGCATTTACACCATATACAAGCAATCTTGTTGAACTGCTCAATCTTACGGTTCCGGATCAATGCATGGTTAATTACGGAACAGAATTTGCAGAAGAATCCGGTTATGAGATCAATGGTGAACCTGCGGCAGCAGCAGAAGCCCTGCAGGTTACTGATAACTTGTTTGATCTGTTTCCTTTGCAGATTGCAGAAGGCCGCGGATTCATCGACGATGATTATGACTATCTGAATAAAGGGAGAATTCCTGTAATTCTCGGAGCGGCATACAAAGACACATTATCAATTGGAGATACGTTTGAAGGATATTATATTTTTGAACGGTTCACCTTTGAAGTAATAGGTTTTGCGGAAGGCGGAAGAGTTTTTTACAGCAGTCCCGACAGCAGGCCGGTTCCATATGACCGATATATCATTATGCCTTTTGCTTCTGTATGTGAAGATTCTGAAATGGGCAGAATCATATTGCTGCAGCAGCTTTGCGGACTGATCACAGACGAGAACGGAAAAGATCATGCATTAAAGCAGGTGAATGAATGGCTTGCTGAGACCGGTCTGAAGGATTGGGCTGACCAGATCAGAATTACGGAGGACAGCTTAGAGACGATACTCCAGTATTATTTAAACTGACCTCCTCAAACTCAGCATAACTGGCAATCTCGAATGCTGATTGCTCAAATTCCTGTTTGGCGAGGTAAAGACAATGACTAAAAGTGAAGAAAAAGCAATATTCGACAGGGCAACGGAAAAGCTCGACCTTTACGTACCGCTGTGTCTTGAGGACGGCTGCGCCGACGACGCAATAAAGTTCCTTCAGCCGGGCGGAGAGTACGTGAGATTCGCCTTGAAGGAGTTTATGAAGGAGTTGCTCTTCGAGCTGATCAAGCCCGTCGGGGAGTGGACGAAGGATCCATACTATATCGATATGAACCCGATCCACGAGACGGTAAAAAAGGAGCTCGCGGAGCATTTCGAAGTCAGCCACGGGCTCGAGGAATATATTTTTTCCGAATACGTCCACGTGAAGATAAACGATATCCTGTCTTTCGATCTTCTGAGAGGACACCACGCGTTCTCTACCGTCGGGGTACGCGTCAACGGCTTTTGGGACGACGACGACGGGGACTGGATGGGATACGTCGCCGAGAAAACGGACGACGAACTGCTTGAGTGTCAGGCGAACGGCGACTGCGAGCGGTGCTCGGCGTATTTCTTCCCCGATCAGACGGCGGAGTTCTGCCGCGTTGCCGAATACGTTTACGACAACGTTGACCGTTTTACGCAGATGGCAGAGGAAAAGGCGCGGGAAGAAAGAAAAAAGTATGACCTGTAAATCATGCGGAAACCGGTGTTTTTATGGAAACGACAGAAAGATATAAAGACTGCAAAAAAGAAGAAGTGATCCGGACAGTCCCGGAAGATCTCTGGTGCGACTGGCTCGAGCGGGCGTCGGAGGAGGACCGGGCGGATGAGATTTTTATGAAAAAGATGGTTCTTCGCCGCGGGGAGTGTCTTAAGTTTGCGCCCGACTCGCTGAGATCCGACCCGAATACTGTCCTTAAGGTCGTAAAGAACTGTCCCTCCGCCATCTTTTTCGCATCGGAGGATCTGCAGAAAGACCGTAAATTCATCAAGCAGGCAGTGAACCTGAACGCCGAAGTTATAAAATACGTATGCAAAAGGTTCAGAAACGACAAAGGGATTGCCCTCCTCGCCGTCAGAGTTGACCGGGAAGTTTTTTCCTTCCTCCCGGAGGAGATGCAGAGCGACGCCGATGTAGCGGAAGCATATCTCGGCGGGAAATTGTACAAACTGAAAAACGCACCGGAAATAATCCGGGACAACAGGGCGTTCGCGATAAAAATACTGCCCATGGGAGGAGGATTGCTTGAAGATTTTTCGGAACGCCTCCGCGCGGACAAAGAAGTCGTGACGGCGGCGGTCGGCTCTGCGTGGAACGCGCTCGGATTTGCCGCCGAAGCTCTTCACGATGACCGCGACGTGGTCCTTGCCGCCGTAAGGCACGACGGATACGCGCTTCAGTTCGCATCAGACGAATGGAAGGACGACAAAGAGATCGTCCTCACGGCGGTAGAGACCTACGAAGGCGACGTACTTGAATACGCGTCAAAGCGGCTGAAAGACGACAAGGAGACTGTCCTTGCCGCCGTAAAGAGATGTGAATATTCAATCGGATTCGCATCGGAGAGGTTACGGCACGACGGCGACGTGATCCGCGCCGTCCTTGACGCGCACCCCGGTCAGTTTGAAAACCTGCCGGAGGACGTACAGGAGGATCTTGATTTTATTCTTTTCGGTCTTGAAAGCGTTGTTAAACACCTTCCCGATCCTGAAAACTACAGTTTTTTCGCCGACT
>JAEFAM010000111.1 GCA_016287565.1 Clostridia bacterium | reverse complement strand
TTTATATCCTTCTCCCTATTCAGCAGTTTAAGCTGTATCCCGTCCATATACATGGCCGCCAGCAACCCCACATCAGAGAGAAACAATTTGAACAAGTTGGAACTTTTATTCAGTTTCAATGGTACAGTGGGTTCAGTAACACAGAAAGTCGGTAGTGCGACACCTGCGTTTTTCAGCCAAAGGAAGCTATTCTGATAACGGGAAAACTTGAAATTCTCATTCAGATTTTTCAATATGAAACGCTTATTCTTGTTGTTTAGCTCGCCGGGAATCAAGGTAAAAATATCTTCAAGATATAGCTTGTTGTTCGGATCGTACTTTGCAATGTCCTGCCGATACAGCGTCAGTATCGAGTTCTGTTCCTGCGAGACCTCCTGCAGGTTGTTAGTAGCCAGATATCGAGCAACGACAGAGGGCATGCCTCCGACAATGAGGTACAGGCGGAACAACTCCATCATCCGCTCGTGAATGAATTCATCCACTGGCGTCCGGCTTTCATAGGCAGACCGCAGGCTATCGATAACGCGCCCAGCCACACCGTTGGCCAAAGCGAATTCTTCAAAGTCCAGGGGGAACATCTCGAAGACATCCATATATCCCACCGGCACAGAACGAATATCCCGCAAATCAACGCCGAGAAGAGACCCACTGAGAATGTATCGATAGCTGCCCTCGTCCACAAGGTACTTGATCGCAGTGACAATTTCTTTGCACTCTTGCACTTCGTCAAAGAAGATAAGCGTCTTTCCGGGAATCAGCGGTTTATTCGTAAGCGCAGAGATTCGAAGAAGAATGTCAACACTGCCTTTTGCATTTTCAATCAGGGTTCTTGCCGTTTCGTTTTCAAGAAAATTAAACTCGATGAAAGAGTCGAAATCTGCTTTTCCGATTTCACGTATGATATAGGTCTTTCCAACCTGACGCGCACCGGTAATCAGCAATGCTTTTTTGTCCTTCTGTAAGAAATCCCGAATCCGTTTTTCAATTTTCCGATTGATCATACGACACCCCCTGATTTATTTCCGTGTGTATTATACCATAGTATGTCCGTTTTCGCAACGGGTTTTAAGGATATTTTGTCCGTTTTTCCAACAAATTATCGGCAGTATTTGTCCGTTTTTTCGTGTTAAGAGGCATCATCCGGTTCGCTGCTCTTGACAATCCTCCGAATTGGCGCTAAATTAAACCATACTTCAGATCAGCACCGATTAAAGAGGAGAACAAATCATGAGCAAAAAAGCACTGAACATTGCCGCAGGGCGCAGGATATTCAATCACCTGCTGAAAACGCCGGAAAATATGCCATTTTCATTCAATTACGGAGGCGAGACCCACCGGGGGCTCGAGGGCCTGAACGCCAGGCGCGTGACCACCGGAGGAGGCGGAAAGACCCGGATAATAACCACCGCGAGGGTCGATGACAGGCTGCGGATAAAAGTTGACGCCGCATTCGTGGAGGAATTCGGGCAATGCGAATATACGGTCTGGTTCGAAAATACCGGCCGGAAGCCCACGGGCGTTCTCGGCAACATCCGCGCACTGGATATCACGCTCGAAGGAAAAGACCCGGTTTTGAGGAGCTGCCTGGGCGATCACGATAACTGGTACGCGGCGTACGAGCACGACCTCACCAAGGGCGACAAATATTTCCAGTCCCTGGGCGGCCGGGCCACACATATAGTATTTCCATACTTCGACGTTGTCCACGGAAACGGCGGGACAATGATCGCTCTGGGCTGGGCGGGAACGTGGGAGGCATTGTTCTCCTCCGGATCTTCTGCGGAGGGCAATGATACCGTTACGCGTGTAAAGGCCTCCACCGATATCTCTCTGAACACCGTACTGCTGCCAGGCGAAAAGATACGCACCGGGCTGGTAGTGTTATTGCCCTACAAAGGCCGCAACTACGACGATGCCACGAACCTCTGGCGCGAATGGTTCATGAAATATAATTTGCCTAAAGCGGACGCAGAAGGCCATCCGTTAGAGCCGCTTAGCACCACCGGTTTCTCGTCCGATACCGGACTTCCCAACTCCGACGGCAGCATATCCGAGCGCAGCTTCACGTGGCGCAGGACGCTCGATAAACTTGTCGAAGAAGAAATGATCCCGGATTTCCGGTGGTTTGATGCCGGCTGGTATTTTGACGCCGCAGGCAGGACCGTGGAGACCGACTGGTGGGGCACCGTAGGCACGTGGGAGCTGGACAGCGTGAAATGGCCCGGAAGATCGTTTCTCGAATCGAACGAAGCCTGCCACAAGCTTGGCATGAAGGTGCTGGTCTGGTTCGAGCCGGAGCGGGTGTGCGACGTGCCGAATCTGGTGAAAAATTACGGGTATAAAGAAGAATGGAGCATCGGCGACGGATACGTGCGGACAAACAATTTAGGCGATCCGGACTGCCTTGCCTGGACTCTCGGGCGTATCACTAAAATGATGGACGAAAACGGCGTAGATATGTACCGCGAGGATAATAACAGCGATCCCGGTTTTGCGTGGCCTTACCGGGATAACCAGGAGGCGCAGAAACTCGGCCTGCCGCGATGGGGCATCACCGAAAACAAATGCATCTGCGGTCATTACGCACTGTGGGACGGCATCATCGCATATTGCGCGGCCAACGGCAAATGCACGTTCGTTGACTCCTGCGCTTCGGGCGGAGGCCGCAACGACCTCGAGTCGATGAGACGCGGTTTTCCGCTTATTCGCTCCGATTACGACCGTACGACGTCGTCAATGCGTCTCTCCCAGTCTTCTACGTTCCCTCGCTGGATCCCCTTCCACGGATCGAGCACGAAAGAGACCGTGAATCAGCTCGACTCCAGCGTCGGTGCAGGAAGCTCACCTTACGTTGCCCGCGCATCCTATCTCCCCCACTACCACTTCGGCGAACCGTTCACGCATAATAAAGAGCTGGACTTCGACCTCATGCGCCGCAATTTCAACGAGTGGAAGAGCATCCGCCACCTGCTCGTGAAAGACATGTACGTATTGACGCCCTGGCGCCACGACTCGGACCGCACCCACTGGACCGCGATCGCATACGACGATCCGGAAAAGGGCGAAAGTGTGCTTCTTGCTTTCCGTATGGAAGTGGCAGAAGCGTCCGAATTCACCGTGAAGCTGCCTTTCGCCGTTCCCGGGTCGGTCTATTCGCTCCGCAACGCGGATACCGGCGAGGTCGTTCGCATCGGGGGCAAGGAACTTTCGCGTGATGGTCTCAGGATCGTCCTTCCCGAACCCAAAACAAGCGCGATGTTTTATATTACTTTAAACGCTTAAGCCCCCTTTGATCTCCGAAAAACCGTGCTTGCCGCCGCACGGAGCGCTTTGACAATATCCGCCGGTTTATGCTATACTGTCATATACTGCTTACGCAGATGACCGTTTATACTTTTCATTACATTTTGAAAGGAAGTAACAACTATGAACAAACGTTTACTGGCAATGGTTCTTGTATTCGCTATGGTCGTCGCTCTTTTTGCCGCATGTACAAAACCAGCCGATAACACTCCGACGAAAGAACCGGAAGCCACGAAAGAACCCGTAGTAACCGATGCACCCGTTGTCACCGACGCGCCTGTCGTTACCGAAGCACCGGCTCCCACTGAGGTACCCACCGAAGCTCCCACGAGAGAGCCGAGACCGACTATGGACGTTGGAGACCTTTCCGCCATTATTTTTGACATCGAAGAAGGTAACTATCAGAATCAGGCCTGCAACGTTGAGCTTAGCGACGAAGGTCCCTGGCTGAGCATTATCACCGACATCGGCGATACCTGGATCATCTTCAACTTCCCTGAGAACGTTGATCCCGCCGAATATCCGTTTATTGCATTCAAATACAGACTCGGATACGGCCAGAGCATCCGCAACACCAACCACTTCTATTCCATCTGCACCGTAAGCGGCGGTCCTTCGACCACTAGCGGAACCTGGTCAGACATCACCTGGACGACAGACCTTGACTGGCACACCGGTATCCTTAATCTCGCAGAGCAGTTCTACGCAACTGAAGGCGAATGGACCGGAATCAGATTCCCCACCGTTGACACCAGAGAAGGCGAACTCGCGATCGCATGGCTCGGCGCTT
>JAEFAM010000110.1 GCA_016287565.1 Clostridia bacterium | reverse complement strand
CTCGTTCCAGCCGGTGATGAAAATGATCTCAGGGTCGATACCCAGCGCCCACTCGAACTGCTCGGCGAAATTGTACCCGTACAGATACGCGTCGGGAGCGGGGTCGTTGGCCCCGTCGTGCCAGCTGCGTGAACGGTCGTTGGACCCGTACCAGGAAACGGCGCTCAACTTGTAGGTCTCGTTGTGCTGGGCAAGGGAAACGTTGACGATCTCCTTCCGCCCGTCGATCCCGTACACCGCGTCGTCTGAGAGCAGCCGGTCAAATTCCATCCAGGGGAATCCGTCGTCGAACTTGTCGCCCATGGGCCACTGGCTGACCTTGATGCGGAAAAAGTTTCGGATCTCAGACGAGACTTCCGCCGGATGGCCGATGATCAGCGGCTTGCCGTCCCATTTGAACCACACGCCCTCGTACTCAGGATGCTTGAGGTAGATCTTTTTATAGATGGTTTCCATGGTGGCGCCGGAATTCGTGTTGGTCAGGAAGCAGACCTGAGGCACTTTCCAGCCCTGCTCCTGGTATTCAGAGAGTATCTTCATCAGCATGAGAGCGTTGGTTTCGTAAGCGTGGCCGTTGGAAACGTCGAAGCAGAGAAAGTCTATGCCCGCATCGGTCAACATCTGCACGTGCTTGCGCATGACCCACTTGTCGGTGGACCGGTAGTATCCGAACATGGGTTTTCCCCAGAAATGGAACTCGTTGACTCTGCCTCCGCCGGCTTCCATCCAGCCTTCTTCCGAGTCAAGCGCGCCCTCCACCTGAGAGATGATCGAGTTGTCGTAAAGCGTCGTACCGTGCTCACCCAGCCACAGGAAATAGAATATGCCAACGTACTTGCCGCTGCGGGCCTGGGTGGTCTCGGACTCGGTCAACAGGCGCCGATCAAGGTTGTCGACCGCCCTCGTCACGTACTGCGTGTACGCCGCGGTGTTGACGTAATTATCGTCGCTCGTCACCACCGGGTCTTCCTTCGGCAATGCCGTCGGGGACAATTTATCCGGCGTTCCGTCAACGTCTCCCGGCTCTTTTCCTCCGTTTCTGACGGTGCAGGCGGAGGTCAACGACAACGCGAACAACACAGCCAGCGCCATGAACCGCGCCAGCGACTTCGTCCTCGTTTTCGCTTTCAAAGCCGTTCTTTTCTCGCGGTCAATCGCTTTTTTGTTTCGGAAGATCGACATAAGCTTTCCTCTTTTCTGTTGATATGTTTCTGTTCTTTGTTTATTGTAACCTAATAAAGGCGCCTTGGCAAGTGGTCCGGCAACGGGGGCGGCAACGGGGGACAGACCCCCGTTGCCGGGGGAATGATAATCTGCAACGGGGGACAGACCCCGGTTTCCGGGGATGACCGGAGACTTAAAATGCCATGAAACCGGGCGAGGGAACGGGGCAGGGCAGCGGCCTTCCGGGTTTTCCGGGTAATTCCGGAAATTTACGGCATTATCACCGGAATTACCCGCGGCCTCTACCGCCGGTAGAGGCGCGAAGGCCGCTGCCCACTCCCCGTTCCCTTCCTCGTTTTTGCGACAAAAAAGCCGCCGGGAGCCTTGCAAAAGCGAGGGCAAAAGAGCGCAAAAACGAGGGTCTGTCCCCAGTTTCCTGCATTGACACCTTCAGGCCCCGTGTGGTAGTATCTGCCCCGAAAAAGAAGCGCTTGAGAGGGGCAGGTCGATGTTTGACCCAAAGACGAAAAAATATCCTTATCCGGAATTGACCGACAGGCATTATCTCGTTGTCAAAAAGAACAGAGGGATAGTCTTCGACGCCGATTATCCGTACGTTGACCGCAGCCGCGCTTTTAGGTTCAAGCAGACGCTTTTCAGAATACCGCTCAGGCTGATAGTGCTGCCGTTGACGCGGATCAGGCTGGGCCTCAGGATAAAAGGGAAGAAAAACCTCCGCAAAAACAGGGAACTGTTGAGCGGGGGAGCCATAACCTGCTCGAATCACGTCCATTTGTGGGATTATCTGGCAATTTTAAACGTTTTTGACCCTAAAAAGACCCACGTAATCGTCTGGGCGCCCAACGTAAACGGCGAATCCGGCAATCTCGTACGTATGGTAGGCGGGATACCCGTGCCAGAAAGCGGCGTTGCCGCCACCAAGGCAGAACTTGCGGCGATAGAAGGGGCTCTGGGCAGGGGAGAATTTGTACAATTGTACGCCGAGGGGAGTATGTGGGAATATTATTGCCCGATCAGGCCCTTCAAACGCGGCATCGGATACCTGGCCGCAAAGACCGGCAAACCGGTGATTCCAATGGCCTTTTCGTACCGGGAGCCCGGCTGGATCAGGAAGCATTTTTTCAGACAGATCGCGCTGTTCAACCTGAATATCGGCGAGCCGCTCATGGCAGACGAATCGCTGGAGCCCAAAGAGCGTGAGACAGACCTTGTGATCCGTGCCCACAGAGCCGTTTGCAAACTTGCCGGGATCGATCCGGACAAAAACATTTACGGCCCCGTATTTAACAACACGAGGCGCGTAGATTATTATTGACGCGTTTTTTCTTTACAGCTTCACGGATGTTACAACTTCCCGGACTTTACAGCCTGATCTCCACCAGCGCCGCGCGGCAGTTGTCAAGCCTGAACGATACCTTTTCGGCAACGTTCTCTTCGCCCATTTTAGAGATCACGAGCTCTTCCGGCGGCATCTCGCCGTCCGGTGTAAAGCACGTCACTTTGACGTCGCGGCCGGGAGTCTCGAAACTGACTGTCACCGAATTCGCTTTGGGATCTTTCTCGTTTTCACTGTCAAGGAAATCGGTTGCGTTAAGTATCAGCAGCGCATGCTTTTCAGGGTCGTCGCGGCCGACCATCTCACCGACTACCAGAGCGCCACTGCCGTCTGCTTTCGCTGCTGTCAAGCTTCTCACGAACCCGCAGTTCAGCTCGTCAACCACTTTCAGTTCACTGTCGTTTTTCACTGTTGGAACGTTCCTGAAGTCAACCAGATGCGTTGACACCACGCGATAGTCCATATACCGGGCGTCGAGCCGCCGAAGCTCTGCGTTCACGTCCTTAAGTTTGTCGTACTGCTCCGTCTTGTTGCCCCTGGAATCCAGGATGAAATTGCACCACCATCCTGCTGTCCAGCACGCCCAGTTGATAGCCGCGGCGCCGTAGCAGAGAGCGCAGTACGCCTGGAAGCGCATCTGATTCGCTGAAGTGAAATCGGTCTCGTTGCGGCCGTTGCACTGGGGAATGTACCAGAAATCGCGTCCGGTCTCTCTGCAGGCTTTGGCTACCACTTCGAAGTTCTCATACATCTTCGCAAGTCCACCGATTCCCATGGCGTACACGTAAAAGTCGTAACTTATATAGGGAAGAGGCACTTTCTCCACGTATTCACGGATGTGCTCCGCATAATTAACCGTGCCCAGCTGATTCAGCGCCTGGCTGGCGGAATTCTCTGCCACCGACGCGTAGTTCGGGTAAAGATTCAGGTAGGACAACTGCCTCGGGAACAGTTCCTCCATCTTCGAAACGATCCTGGCAATATGGTTAAAATCCCTGGCCGACGGCTCGTCTCCGATGTCGATCATCCACACCGCCGGGTGGTCAACGAATCCCGCCGCACCGTCAACAAATCTGTCAAGCGTGTTGACTTCACACATCGTTCCGGCGTTCTCTCCGTCGCCGCCCCACCATCCCGGGACAACTCCGCACAGCACGCATCCGATGCCGTATTTGTCCAGCAGGTCAAGAATGTTCTTATCCGCGTCCCTCAGGCACACCACCAGGTCGATCCCGGCTTCCTTCAGCTGCCTCACGTGCTCCTCGGTCCTGGCGTATTTGTCAAGGATATACGTTCCTATCAACAACCGTTTCCGGTCAATCCGTGTATTCATTTTTTCAGGCCTCCGTTTCGTTCTGCCTATTAAGTGGCTCAATTTTACCATAACTCCTTTTCGAAGTGCAACGGGGGAGAAAACCGGCCGGCAACGGGGGACAGACCCCCGTTGCCACCCCCGTTGCCACATGGTTGCCGATCCTGCCGCGAACGGGGGACAGACTTGCGTTCGCACCTTTTCCCGGGATTTTCGAGAATTTACAGGCATATTACGGAAATTTACGGCAAAATTCTACCAGCGGTAGGATCCGGCAACG
>JAEFAM010000039.1 GCA_016287565.1 Clostridia bacterium | reverse complement strand
CAGGCCGTTGGCGTGGTTGTGCTGGAGAGCGGTGAGAGTGTCGCCCAGTACGAAGGAAACGAACTGGCCGGTGGTATCCCACAGATAGTTGCCGGGGTTGAAGTTCAGCTGAACGTAGTTGCCGGCATCCAGGCCGTCGGCTTTAACGGCGATGGCAAGTCCGTCATCCTCTACCTTGAAGTAGTAGGTGACCTTCATTTCGCCGATGTTTCCGTTGGACCAGTTGGTGGCGTTGGTCTTGTCGATGAAGTAGGAAACGGTGTAGTCGTTCTCATCGAAGAGGCTTCCTGCGGGGAACTTGATGGCGTAAGTGGTATCTCTGTTGTCGCCGGGAGTGGCATCGTTCATTTTGACCACGGTGCCGTCCGCCAGTTCAACGATGGCGCAGACCGTCTTGGTTCCGGTAAGGCCTTCGAAGGGGACCGTAACGAGGAATCTCTGAGGATAGCCGTTGGCCCAGTCTCCGCCCCAGCCGCGAATGGTATCTACCAGGCCGGGCTCATTGTCGAACCAGAAGCTGGAATCGAATACGACCTTGTCGTCGATCATATAACCGAACTGCTTGACTTCCTGCTTGAAGCAGACCCAGCCGTGGTAGCCGATGCTTTCTCCGCTGAGAGCTACGGCGTCCAGCGTTCCGTCTTCGGAAAGGTACGCGTCGGCTGCGACTCTGTTACCTACCTGCCCGCCGTTCCACAGAATGACGTCAAGGCTCATGCCGATCTGGGTGCTGTTCGCATCCTTGAAATCCAGCACGTCGGACGCGTCAACGGCGCCGGCGAAAGCGGTGAACAGACCCGTCGTCAATACGAGCGCAACAAGTACTGCGATAATCTTTTTCATAAAAAAAACCTCCTGAATACTCGTGTAAAGTTGGTTGATACACTTTTTTAATATTTTGATTATATATCATCAAAACGGGAAAGACAACCTTATTTTGCCGTTATTTTGCACTTTTTTACGATTCCTCGTGCATTTCCGACGCCTGTCTCGCACGTTTACCGCTCCTTGTTGACCACGTTTCGTGAAAACGGCCGGGGAGCCTTCGCTTCGGACGCGGCCTGCCACTGCCACGTCATTGCCCCCCCGTCAAGTTGAAAAAGCGCAGCCGAATCGTGTATAATCGGAGAAGAAGGGAGTGTATCCTGCGTGAAAAAGAACGTTTTAATTAAGATCGCGGCGTTACTCTGCATAACTGCGCTGGCGTTGACCGCGGCTTCCTGCGAGAGGCTGAAGCAGCTGTTCGGAGGCATCAAGGACGAGATAGAAAACCTGTCCCAGCAGATCCAGGACGAGCTGAACGGAGACGACCAAGGTGAACGGGGCGAATACGACTTCGTCGCCCACGATATCGACGGAAACGTGGTGAAACTGAAGGACTTCTCCTCCTCGAAAGTTATTATGCTCAACTACTGGGAGCCCTGGTGCCCGCCCTGCATCCGTGAACTTCCCGAACTTGAGCGGCTGTACGAAGAATACAAGGACAAAGGCCTGGTCATCGTTGGCGTTTTCTCTTCTACCGATATGGACGAGGACGCGCGGCAGTTGATAAGCCAGAACGGCCTCACCTACCCGGTGGTCCGGTACGAGGACAACCTGAAGAATTACTCCCCTTCCGCGGTACCCACCACGCTTTTTATTAACGCCAACGGCGAAGTGATCGCCGAAGCGGTCGTGGGGGCCAACGACTACAGCGGCTGGAAAGCCATCGTCGACCAGCTTCTGGGCTGATTATTAACGTATGAAAGAATGCCGGAATGACAATAAAAAGAGAATAGCCCGGATCATCGTCCCCCTGCTGCTGATCGTCATCGCCCTGGCGCTGATCGCCGTGGGCATCGCCTCGAAGCAGCTTACTGCGGTGTGGGACAAGGCGTCCAAACTGTGTCTGGAGTGTGTTGGCATTGGCTGAAACCGATCGCGAAAAATCAGGCTGCGCCGACGCCTGCTCCTCTTGCGGCCACGCTCACTCCTCCGCTCCGAAGCACCGGATCGGAGCCTTTTTCCAGCGCTACCGCATAGTGTTCCAGGGCATTGCCGCGCTGGTCCAGAACGCCAACTTTAAAGGCTTTTTCACCGGCAAACCTTTTTCCGGCGCTTCCAAATCCGTCTGCGTTCCCGGCCTGAACTGCTATTCCTGCCCCGGAGCCCTGGGCGCCTGCCCTATCGGTTCGCTCCAGAGTTTTTTGAACTCGAGCAAATTCCGCTTCCCCTACTATGTGCTGGGCATCCTGATCTTCTTCGGAGCCCTGCTTGGCCGGGCCGTGTGCGGCTTCCTCTGCCCCTTCGGACTGCTCCAGGACCTCATCCACAAGATACCGTTCTTCAAAAAGATACGCACCTTTAAAGGCGACAGGATATTGCGGAAACTGAAATACGCGGTGCTGATCGTGACGGTGATCGTATTGCCCCTCTGCTTCAAACTGGTGCCCGTTTTTTGCAAATACATATGCCCTTCCGGGACGTTGTCCGGCATTCTCGCAGGCATCGCGGATTCTTCCATAGGCAGACTGTTCGGCGGACAGTTTATGTGGAAAGTCTGCATCCTCGGGATCGTTGTGCTGCTCTCGCTGCTGATATACAGGCCGTTTTGCAAATATCTCTGCCCTCTGGGCGCGTTCTACGCCCCGTTCAACAAGATATCCGCAGTGCGGCTGGAAATTGACCGGGACAAATGCGTCTCCTGCGGAGCCTGCGCAGGCGCCTGTCAGATGGGAGTTGACCCAACCGTCTCCCCGAACGATACGGAATGCATACGCTGCGGTCAATGCGCGCTTCATTGCCCCGCTTCCGCCATCCGGATCGGTTTCGGTCCAACTCTCGGGCGCAAAAAGAGCGGCGCGGCGTCAATTGCAGCTGAGCCGATCACGGAACCTGCCCCCGAACACACGGCTGAAACAAACGCAGATCAAACCAGATAAGGAGGCCCCGCCATGAGTTGCTTTTTTCACAAATGGAACGGCTGCAAATGCGAAAAGTGCGGCAAGACCCGCAGCGTCAGAAAAATGAGCGACCACGATTTTTATTACTGCAAATGCCTGAAATGCGGCTTCATAAGAGACGAAGGGCACAGTTACAAATGCGGTAAATGCACCATTTGCGGCGCCGTCGACGCTTCCAAAGGCCACGGAGACAGGCGCAACTGGGACTACCGCATGAACGGCGGCGACGTGGAATTCTTTTGCAAAGATTGCGGCCGGGTTATGAAAACGGAAGATTATTCCAGAGTTTATTACGCCGCCGAGCAGGAGCTCAGGAACGCTGAAGACGCAGGCTGCGAAAGCCCATATGCGGAATGCCTGCTGTACTGGCTCAAGAAAAGCAAGCCGTATTGACGATAGAAAGAACTTTTAAGCGAGTCAGTCGGCATGAGGCAACGACAATGAGACTTTTTATAGCTATCCCCTTCGACGACAATTTCAAAAGCGCCCTGCGCGACGTCCAGGACCGCCTAAAGGCCCGGGGCGCCAGCGGCAATTACACCCGTTCGGACAATCTCCATCTGACCCTCGCCTTCATCGGCGAGTTCGGCGACCCGGAATTCGTGCTTCGCGCGATGAAAACGGTAAGCTTCAGGCCTTTCACGCTGAAGCTTTCGGAGTCCGGCAATTTCGGCGACATCGTCTGGTGCGGCGTGGGAGATTGCCCGGAACTGGCAGCCCTGGCCGGGAAGCTTAGGCGGGCATTGACGGCTGCCGGAATACCTTTCGATCAAAAAAAGTTCAACCCCCACGTGACGATTTTGCGGAAGTGTTCCCTGCCCGGCGTGATCCGTCAGGCAGATGCCAAACCTGCAGAGGCGGAAATGAGGGTCGAACGGTTTTCGCTTATGGAATCTTCAAGGGACAGGAACGGCGTCCTGGTGTACACGCAGCTGGGAAGCGCTGTTGCCGCGCAGGATCAGAGCTGAAGGCATAACGCCACGGCCTAACGGTGGCCGGAATGATAAATTTTCAGCCAATTTCATGGAAAAGGGTAAACCAGAAAGTATCGGCATAGTGCCTATGGTCATTTACTATAAGCGTCATTTTCCCATCGCTTTTTTAGTAGCGCCGTTTATTCCAGAATATTTAAGATTTGGAAGCACTACTAATAAAGCTCCAGCTTCCCGGAAAGCTTCTCTTACAGCTGACAGGAAAGCGCAGCTTGTTTAAAAACCTAAAATCGGTAATTTGGTCACGTGATTTGACGTTTAAATTGACATGGAAAAGGGGCTGTTTACCAGTCTCGCTAAAATGAGGTTTTTAAACAGCCCCTTTTTTATTCTCAAAAAGAAACGTCGATCATCGGGCGGCAAACCCGCAAAAACTATATTATTTCTTCTTTTTGCCCTTCACGATCAGCACCACGGCGATGACGGCGGCAACGGCAATGACGCCGCACACGATGCCGATGATCAGGCCTTTATTGACGCCGGGTTTCGCATCGGTCTTGTCGTCGCCGGAGTCGTCCGGAGCTTTCGTAGGCGCGTCAACGTCCGCGTCGGTGGCAGGAGCCTCCGTTGCCGGAGCGGCTGTGGCAGGCTTTTCCGTGGGTGCATCTGTAGGCGCGGCGGTAGGAGCTTCGGTAGGAGCTTCGGTTGGAACTTCGGTGGGAACTTCGGTGGCAGCGGGAGCATCGGTGGCGTCGCCCGGTCCTTCGGTAGGATCTCCGCTCTGCCCTTCCGTGGGCACTTCCGTGGGAACCTCCGTAGACGCTTCAGTGGGCGCTTCCGTAGCCGCGTTGGGATCCTTTATCTCAAAATAGATGGGCTCCATATCGTCGATGGGCTCGTATCCGTCGTTGGCCAGCAATATCACGAAATATCTGCCGGGCACCAGCCCGTATTCGTCGAACACGCCGGGAGTGTTTCTCTGGACCACGTAATCGTCGTCAGGCAGCGTCCACTCGCCGCCCTCGTCGCCCACGTACCACCAGATGGTAGAACCCTGGTACCCGTCGTGATCCTCGGGATAAAAACCGATCCAGTCAGTGTAGCCGAAATCGCCGGTCACCGTAACGATAAGCTCGTCGTCGGTCACTTCTATAGCAAGCATTTCGTCGTCCGCAAAAACGCAAAAAGCGGAAAGCAGCAAAACTACGGCAGTCAGTACGGCGGTCAATAAAAACAGTCTCTTCATCACACAGAACCTCCTGTTGATAAGTTTTTAACTGGTGAAATTATACCATTCCGGAAGCCGGGGCGCAACTGCCAAAAGCCGCATCCGGTACCGCGGACGAACGATTTGACGGACCGCCATCCTGACCGCCTGCCGCACTGTCTTCCTGACCCTTCTGCGGATGAGTTGACGCACCGTTTCGTATTGCAAAAAACGCGGCAATATGTATAATAAACGTAACGCACAGACGAGACAGGCGGCGCATTGCCGCAAACGATATCAAAAGCTTAACCATAACGCGAAGGGAGCAGGATGATCATGTTTAGAAAAAAAATAAGCGTTTTCCTTTCCGCCGTAATTCCTTCGATGCTTCTGCTGTCCTCCTGCACCGGACAGACAGGGCAGCGCGAACCAGTATACGTCACGCCCGACCCGGATTTCCGGTACCGTCCGGTCTCCTCCGCCGTGCCCCAGAACTCATTCCCAAAAGCGGAAATGGTCAACGTGACTCAGGAGATCGTGCTAACCAGCGTCCTGGATTACGGTTCCCCTTACGCCGAAGCCTCCATAGAAGCCGTATTCACCGGCCCCGAGGGCCAGACTATGACCGTACCCGGCTACTGGTTCGGAGGGCACACCTGGAAGATCAGATTTGCCGCTCCTTCCGAAGGAGAATGGCGTTACGAAGTTTCCTGCACCAATACGGAAGATACCGGGCTTCACGGCGTCAGAGGCGCCCTTACCGCGGAACCCTACACCGGGGACAACGAGTTTCTGCTCCGTGGCCGTTTGCGCGTGAGCTGCGACAATGAAGATCTCACCTACGGCGACGGCACCCCGTTCTTCTGGCTCGCGGACACGCACTGGTTCGGATTCAGCAAGCGCCTGAGCTTCGACAGCTCCAACAGCCCGGACTACGAGACCATGTTCCACGGCACCATTGACCAGCGCGCCGAAGAAGGATACACGGCGTTTCAGGCCATGATCTGGGTCAGCAGCGAAGACGTTTGGCACACCGCCGAAAACGAAGGAGGTTCGCCCTGGATAAAGCGCTGGGAGCAGCCCTCACCTTCTTACTGGCGGAACGTCGACAAGCGGGTAGAATATATCGTCAGCAAGGGCATGGTGCCGGTGATCGGGCTCGACTGGGGCGGCGCCCTCAACACGGACAACTACGACGATTACGTCAAGATCGTCCGCTACGCCGTGGCAAGGTACGCATCCTACCCCATCGTCTGGAATCTGTGCGGAGAATACGCCAACGACTCCCGGAACTCCGACGACCTGGAATGCTACGGGCAGCTGGGTCAATTCATTTCTGAGGTTGATCCCTACGGTACGCTTGAAACCATACACGGCCCCCGCTCGAACTATTACCCCTGCGACTATTTCCGCGGCCAGGAGTGGTTCTCATTCGTCATGAGCGAAGGCGGCCACGCTCCCACCTTCGATTATTACGACAACGGCTCCGGCAGCGACTACGTGCACTTCTACAAAGAGTACAAGGACTACCGGGAAAGCAGCATAAAGATGCCCTGGCTGGAGGCCGAGGCCAAATACGAAGACATCTGGGAGATACCCACGGACCAGACAAGAGAGATCGCGTACCTCGCCATTATGAACGGCAGTTTCGGCTATTCGTACGGCGTGGAAGGCGGCTGGCAGGACACCAGGGACGAAAAGGACGAGTTCCAGACCTACTGGCGCAAACCCACGCCCTGGTACGTTGCCCTGAACAAGATCGTGGGCACCACGCAGATGCCTTATATGAAAGCGTTCTTCACGTCTCTTCCCTTCTGGGATCTGAACTACGATACGAAGTCGGTCAGATGGACCGCGGAACCGGAGGGAGACGGGGTGCTGAGGCCTACGGTCAACACCACTTCCGACAAGCGCTGCGTTGTCATCTATTACCCGATGAACAACGAGACGGTCAACGCGGATACGTATCCGGAAGCCCGGGGCAGCATCCTCACGGGCCTTAGCAAGAACGAAACGTATACCGCCCGCTGGTTCGACCCCGTTACAGGCGAATATACGCTGATAAGCGACGGGATAACGGTCAAGGCGGACGGCAGATACGCGTTGCCCTGGCCCGTAGGCCTGGAAGAGCATGACCGCGTATTCATTCTCACCGCCAACGGTGCTCCGTCCATCGAGGAGGAGTACAGGAGCGCGGCATATCTGGAACAGCAGCAGATGGGCTGAGCCGCATATCCGGCAGGATCAATCCTTTTTCGCCGTATTGAACCTGCCGTTCTGCTTTCTGTACTGATTAGGCGACATTCCGTACCGTTCTTTAAAATTCCTGTTGAAAGACCTTATGGACCTGTACCCGCTTTCTTCCGAGCACTGGAGGATCGATCTGTCTGTGTTAGTCATAAGGTGGCAGGCGGACGCCAGCCGGTAATTGTTCACGTATTCGTTGAAATTGAGTCCGACGGACCGCTTGAAAAGCCGGGACAGGTATTTGTAATCATACCCCATCCATGCGGAAGCGTCCTGCAGGCTGCATTCTCCGGCATATGAGTTTTCCACGAAAAGGATCAGTTTCGACACCGGGCTGTCGTTCAGGTGCTTTTTCGCAGTGAAAACGGCCTGGTGCTCGAACTGGTCCAGCAAAAGATACAATATGCCTTTCTTATATGCTGTGGAATCGCGGTTCGACAGGTGCTCCAGCGCTTCTGCCAGATAGCCGTCGGGCCTGAACTTGCCGGACAATGGAATTTTGTCCTTTTTTGTCCTGGAATAGCCGCTGACGAATAATGGCGAAAAGGCCAGCGTTACGTCCAGGCATTCCGAGGCAATGAGGGAATGGACCTGGTTCGGAAATACCAGTATGGCGTCTCCCCTGCCCAGCGTCTCGGTCACGTAGTTGACGGTGACGTGCGTCTCGCCTTCTTTTACGTAGATGATCTCGAAATTTTCGTGCATATGTTCGGGAAAAGTCACGTTACGGCCGTCGACTCTTGCCAGATATTCCGGGTCTCCTCCCAGTTGGTTGTACTGATATATCATTGCCCCGATCCCCTTATAGCGAATTTTGTCTATTATATTATTGAAAT
Source organism: Clostridia bacterium (assembly GCA_016287565.1). Lineage (GTDB taxonomy): Bacteria > Bacillota > Clostridia > UBA1212 > UBA1255 > UBA1255. Next base: position 13,526 of record JAEFAM010000039.1, on the reverse strand, counting down.
TTATGCGAAAAAGCAATGGGCGCGGTGTATAAAAAATAGAATTTTGTCCAGAATTCACGCATAATTTGGCTTGAATCGTCAACGCCCCAGTTATAAAATATAGTCGACAACAGCAATTCGCATATTCGAGAGGAGGATTTCACTTGAAAAGAACAATAGCCATTTTAGCGGCAGTGTTTTTGTTTGCCGGACTTTTCGGAGCCGTAAGCAGCAGCGCTCAGGTAAAATACGACAGCATGGATGAGTACGGCGAAGCCACCAACTCTGCCCTGAATATGATAAAGGGCGACGGCGTGGATCTGTTGACCCAGGCGGCGGATGGAACCCAGAGCGCCACGGTGGACTACCTGTTTTTGAACAAAGAGACCGTGCACGGCCCCTTCAGCACGCTTACCTACGAAGGCTGGTTCGGAACAAATATGGACATCATAAAAGTCGGTTACGCCATCGGCGACAACGATCCGGTGTTCAAGGATGAGTTCAAGACCGCTCCTCCCGCGTACGGAACCCAGTCCGGCGTCAATTACGCCACCGGTTTCGATATCACCATAGACGTTTCCGGACTCGGCGAAGAGAAGACTCTCGTCAAACCCGTGGTAATGCTTGAAGACGGCACCGTTCTGGAAGCCACCTTTTTAGACGTGTACTACAGTTCCAAGCCCGCCGAAGAAGAGGCGAAGCCCGAGATCATCGAACTGACCACAGGCAGCGGCAGCGGAGCGTTCAACTTCTGCACCTCCAGCAGCGTAGCGTTCAAGATCAACGTTCCCGAAGGAAAGAAGCTCGTGAAATTCACCATCTCAAGCGCACCCACGTGGAACGGGCCTCCCACCGGCATCGGCCTCACCGCCACAATCTACAAATGGATGGGAGATTTCGAGGAATCCACCGACAACGAAGCGCTGGATGAATACTACGAAGTCGACCACAAGGACAACGCCAACCTCGATATCGTTTACGAATACGTCCCCGCAGGCGACTACCTGATCGTGTGCACCGACTACACCGGCAACATCGGCGGATGGGGCGCGGGCAAGTTCGTTGACGAATACGCTTCACTCTTCGGCTACTACGTCAACGGAGAAGAGACTTATCCGCCCGTAAACTGCGCCATTACCTGGATCGACGACGTAAAGCCCGATCCCACCGAAGCTCCCGCCACCGAAGCGCCTACAGAAGTTCCTACAGAAGCTCCCGTTGCGACAGAGGCTCCCACGGAGGATACCAAAACCACCGACGGACCCGCTGCTACCGAGGCGCCCAAAACCACCGACGCTCCCGGTAAGGACAACAGTGAGAAGAAATCGAACACCGGAGTCATTATCGGCATAGCCGTCGGCGTGGTCGCCGTGGCCGCGGTTGTCGCAGGCGCCGTCATCGCCAAAAAGCGCAAAAAATAATAATTCCCGACCTGTAAAGATCGTGTCAAGATACTGAAAATAGAGAAAGGAAGATCAAAATGAGAAAGTTTTTAGCCTTAGCACTCGTTGCTATTATGACTGTGGCTCTCTTCGCGTTCGCTGTCAATGCCGATGAAACGATAACCATCGACTTCAACACCGAAGAAGGCCGCGCAATGGGAACGTTTTTCGGAAACGGATGCGAATACTCCGAATCCGAGAAATGGGCCACCGGAGACAGAGTCAGCGCGTACCTGATCAACCAGAAAGACGGCGGCGACGCCACTCCTGAACTGGGCCTTTACGACAACGGCATCGAAGTAAAGTTCAACTCCGGTTCCAACGGTTTCGCGTCATTCAAGTTCCTTCTGGTCTGCCCCGACCAGCCCTACGGCGCCCACACCTACAGCCTGAGATACAGCGTCAACGGCGGTGATTTCGTCCAGGAGATGATTCCCGAAGCTTCCGGCAGCATTTTCGAGCATACGCTAAGCAACGTTCCCGTTAAAAGCGGAGAGAACTCCATTAAGCTGGTGCAGGGCGCTTATCAGTCCGACCGCGGCAACGCATGGAGGATCGACGTTCTCCAGATCGACGTTACCATCACTGCCGAAGAAGTCGAGATCCCGCTTGAGGACAAAGTCGTCGAGGTGTACACCGGCCTTGCCGGAGGAGATCCTCAGCAGATGAACGGAGGCCCCATCGCCATCGTTGTCACCGTCCCCGAGAATTACGCCATGAAAGAGATCATCGGTATGGACAGCCCCACGTGGAGCAACCCGGACGGCGGAAGCTGCGCCATTGCCACGGTCTATGCCTGGAAGGGCGATTATGATTCCAGCAAAGCCGCGGGAGCCGTTGCTACCTCTGCCGAGATCGTCGACCACGCCGACAATGACAATGCCGTTTTCGCCTTCGACAAACTGGTCAAATCCGGCGACTATCTTGTGGAATTCGAATCCACCGGCACGAAGGCAATAGGATTCTGGACTTACAGTTCCGTTGACGGAGATCATCTCGTATTCAAGAACGGCGAACCCACCAACTTCTATCCCAAGACCAAAATGAACCTTGTAGTTGACGTGGACGAGCCCGGTACCGGCGATGACGAGCCCGAGGAATTCCTTAAGAAAATCGCACGCGACCAGCTGCTGGTAGACGGCGCGGATCGCGCTTCCTTCGGCGGCAACGACGCAGTTACGGACGTCGATCTCAAGGCCGACGTAGGCAAAGAGCTCAAGATCTGGGGCTGGGTCGGAACGACTTCGCCCATTACCGGTTTCGGATACAAGATCAACGGTGGAGACATCGTTACCGGTGATTTTGCGGTAGCTCCCGAAGGCGGCGTCGTCGATGCGGCCAAGGCTGCCGGCGCAACCGAGGCTTCCCGCTACGGTATTATGGTCCCCATAACTGCAGGCAATTACAAGATCGAAGCGGTCGTCATCACCGAAGCGGGAACCGAGGTCTTCTGGACCGTCAACGTTACGGCTTCCGATGAAGAGATCCCTCAGACCGGAGACGCCGGAGTGGCGCTGTTCGCCGTGATAGCCGTCCTCGCTCTCGGAACGGCAATAGTGTTCTCCAAGAAGAGATCGTTTTGACAGATCGATAATACTTTTTCAATAAAAACCTCCAGATGCCGCGGCCGGTCTTCCGGCTGCGGCATTACTTCCCTTGCGGGGCCGCTCTCTGCCCCGGGAACGGAGAAAAGACGCCGGAGCTCCGGACGGCCTGAACGGCCGGACTGACCAAATTGACCGGAATGATCGGAATTGCAAGAAAGACCGGAACGCCATGAACAGAAAGCTCACGATTTGCATATTGACCGTTTCCGTGATCTTGTTTTGCTGCGCGGCGGTGTTGTTTATGAAAAGCGCAAAAGACCTTAAGCCCGGTAAATTCGGTCTCGAGACCGACGTCACCTATTACGGATCCACGGGCGGAGCGATCCTGCCGGAAACGGACCCGGATTACGTGGAAATATGCGCCCGGGGCTATGATGTCTCGTCCGTCGTGGCGGTGGACGATCTGGGAAGGTCCCTGCCCTCCAACGGAAAAGGCGACAACGGCAGGCAGGCCGCCATATTCTATTCTCTCTGGCACGACGGCGACAACGGCACTTTGCTGTTCACCGACTATTTAGGCACCGACACGCCTTTAAAGTTCGGCCAGTATTACTGGTGGGGCAAGCCCCTGTTCGATTTCTATCTGTCCGACGATGCCTGGGTGACGCGAAGGCACATAGAAATGTTTATTTACGCGGATATCGACTATCTGGTCATCGACGCCACCAACGGTAGCGCGTTCACCACCTGCCTGCTCAAACTTATGCGTCTGCTTCACGAATACAACGAAGCCGGCTGAAGAAAAGCCGTCCGTCGATTACGGTGCCCTGGCCCGGATGATATTGTCCGGCGTCCTGGGGCTCGCTCTGGCGGCGCTGGCGGCCGTGGCGGCGATAAAACTGATCAAAACAGGCAGAGCGAAAAAAAGGCGGAAAAAGCGGCCGAAAAAACCGCCGAAAAAGAGACTGAAGCGTCCGGCGCCGAAAAGCCGGGAGTTGACTCGGAGGCCGCAGATAAAGATAATAACAATAAAGAAACGCAGGCGGACGAGGCGGACAGCGTATAAAAATCGAGAGGTAATTCCGGATGAAACGCAAAATATTGGTATGCATTCTCATATCATCTTTAATATTGCTGGGGGTAGTTATGGCATTTTTCATCAAAAACGTCACTTCTTCAGAGAAGAGCAAAGAGTCGAAAGACTATACGGGCGGCCGGTACGTGAGCTCGCTCGGCGGGATCCCGCTGGACAAAAGCGATAAAGACTACGTTGCCGCCGGAGGAAACGGGTTCGACGTGTATTCGGTGGTCGCCACCGACGCGCTGGGCAGGACGCTCAAGACCGACGGCAGCGGCGACAACGGCAGGCAGGTGGCGCTGTTCTATACGTTGACCCATTTCGGAACGGAAGGCACCAGCATTTTCCAGGATTACCTTGACCTGGATCCCACCGGAAAGCGGCTGTCCACCGGCAAATCCTACTGGTGGGGCAAGCCGCTCTTCGACTTTTACGTAATCGACGACACCTGGGTCCTCAGGAAACATATAGAGATGTTCATATACGCCGGCGTGGATTATCTGGTCTTCGACACCACCAACGGCCACGCATACACCGAGACGGCGCTGAAGCTTATGAAGCTGCTGCACGAATATAACGAGGCAGGCTGGAACGCCCCGAAGGTGGTCTTCTATACCAACACCGACGCCCTGAACACCGCGCTGGCCGCGTACAACGACGTTTACGCGCTTAACAAGTACCCCGACACCTGGTATATGATAGACGGAAAGCCGCTGATCATCACCGCCGTGGCCAACGGCACCATATACGACTTCTTCACCGTACGTTACGCACAATGGCCCAACTCGGACGTAAAAACTCCCGGAGGATACCCCTGGATCGATTTCGACGACGACGCAAGCATATATTACGATGAAAACGGAAAGCACGGAGTCATACCCGTTTCCGTTGCCCAGAACTGCTCCCCCAACGCCTGGTTCTCCGACAACGTGCTCTACGGTATGACCGGCGAGACCGGAGGCAGCAGAGGCCGGAGCTGGCACGACGGAAAGGACAATATCACCGAAGATTCGTACGTTTACGGTTACAATTTCCAGGAGGAATGGGACAACGCGGTGGCTTCCGAGGCGGAGACCGCGATGGTGCTCCAGTGGAACGAATGGCGCGCCGGAGTCTGGCCCACCGGCGGAAAACTGGCAATATTCGATCAGATGACTGCCGAGTACAGCCGTGACATCGAGCCTATGGAAGGCGGCTATTTCGACAACTACTATATGCAGCTGGCGGAGAATATCAGAAGATTCAAGAACACGGGCAGCCGCAGGGTCACGACAGAGAACGATACCATCGACGTGAAGGGCGCTTTCGGCCAGTGGAACAGCGTTGGCACCGAATTCGTCGACATGGAAAAGAGCACTGAGCCCAGAGACAGCAGATACCACGGAAAAGACAGGCTAGTCGACGATACGGGCCGCAACAACATGCTGCTGGCCAAGGTGGCAAAGGACGCAGAAAAGCTGTACTTCTACGTTCAGACCGCGGCTGATATAAGCGTTGACAAGGAAGGCACCTGGATGAACCTGTATCTTGACGTCGACGGAGATCTGTCGAACGGCTGGAACGGTTACGAATACAGGGTCAACGGCGCCGCTTCCGAAAACACTCTCAAGCTGGAAAAGTTCGACGGTTTCGGATTCGTGAAAGCCGCCGAAGTTAAGTACAGAGTTTACGGCAACCAGCTCATGCTGGAGATACCCAAGTCGGATCTAGGCATCTCCGGAGACGAATATTCTGTGAATTTCAAATGGGCCGATTCCAGGTCCGTGCTGGAGACGGTGGAAGACTTCTACCTTCACGGCGACACCATGCCTTACGGAAGATTCAGCTACGCTTTTAACGCGGGAAAGTGAGGCGCGGCTATGGGCAGCACGATGAAAAAACTGATACCGGCCCTGTTGACCGCCGCCTTATTCGCGACCTCCTTTTTTGCCGCGGCAAGGGCGGAAGAACGTAAGGAATACGTTAAACACACCACCTACGTAACGGACCCGGAAAAAGGCGTCCGGAACGGAGACCGCAACTGGGATCTGCTGTTTGACGCATACTCGGAAGGCGGAAGCATCGGCGGATACGCCGCCACGGAAAGCGGTTGGTTCGGAGTCGGATTCCGGCGCCCCTCTCCCGGCCGCGGCACGGTCACCGTGTCTTTCGATCTGAAAATGCCCGAGGGCAAGACCGCCAAATACGTGCAGGTGGGCCTCCGTCTGGGCGACTATACCGACACTCCCGCGGAACTGAAGGGCTTTTACGTATGCGTCAATTCCATCGGCAAGCTGGGCCTCTCCTCCGCCAACGGCAAAAAAGTGGAAGGCCAGGAGACCGGCTATCCCTTCACGGAAGGCAGAAAGGTGTATATCGAGGACAATGCGGATCTTGGCGAAGTGACGGTATATTTCGAAGATCAGGGCAACAAGGTGGAAGCGGCGCGCTGCAGGATAGACGGCAGCACGGTGACTATGGAGTACGCGGACGGATCCCTCTCCCCCGTATCGGTGAATTACAGGCACGAGATCCACAAGGACGGATATATTTCCGTACTGTCCTCCGGCCTCGGAACCGTATTGTCAGAACTTTCGGTAACGCTCCCTTCCTACTCTTTCACGGAATTTGAAAACGACACGGAGACCGTGGTGGGAAGCGGTGCGGACGAGGCAGAGGGCGATGCCGGAAACGAATCCGGCGCGTCGAAGAACGACACATCCGACACCAGGAGCGGCAGCCGGACGGGACTCCTGATCGGCCTGGGCGCGGCGGGAGCTGTTCTGATCGCAACGGCGGCCGTGGCAGCTGTGATGCTCGTCAAAGGCAAGAAGAAAGCGGAAGGACCCGAAGCCTGATAAGGCTCGATTTATAAAGGAGGAAACGTTCATGCGTATAATCCACAACAAAGGCGTTTGCGACCCCCATGTGCATATTTTCAACGGCAAAGCGTATATGTTTTCCACCCACGACAGATGCCCGGGAAATCCGGATTTCAGGATGGACGACTGGAGGATCTTCTCCTCCGACGACCTTGTCAACTGGAAATATGAATACACGCTGCGGCCGGAAGATACTTTTATGGGAAAGTTCAACAAATGCTACGCCACCGACGCGGCGGAACGGAACGGCAAATACTATTTCTACTTCTCCCAGGACCAGGACTGCACCGGTGTGGCGGTGAGCGACAACGGCCCCGGCGGCCCCTATCGGGACGCTCTGGGAAAAGCGCTGCTGCCTAAAGGATTGGTCGACACCGCCTGCTACGATCCCACCGTTTTTATTGACGACGACGAAGCGAAAACGCCGTACATCATGTTCGGGTACACCGTGTTCGGGAAACAGTATTATATTGCCCGGCTGAACGAGGACATGATCTCGCTGGCGGAGGAGCCGAGGCCCATCGACCGCATAGAGGGCTGGGACAGCGACGCCTGCTGGATCACGAAGCATAACGGCCTTTACTATCTGAACACCCATTGTTCCTATTATGCCACTTCGGACAACATCTACGGCCCCTACACTTTCCGGGGCACGTTTATGTCGGACTACACCGTGGACCACGGCACTTTCTTCACGTACCACAACCAGACTTATTTCACCTACGGCATCCCGGAGAATCTGGGCGACAAGGTCATCGACCCCTACTACAGGACGACGAAGATCGTTTACGCCCACTATAAAGAGAACGGCAATATCGTTACGGACGAGTTCATCAAGATCGCCGGCGTGGGTCAATACGACGCTTCCTGGGACGTGATCAAGGGCGAGTGGTTTTTTGCCGCATCCGACGGGATATACAAAAAAGAGAACGCGGACGGGTTCGAGATGCGCGGCATCAGAAACGGCTCCTATCTGTATTTCCAGAACGTGTCGAACATAAGGCAGAACGCTCCGATAGAGGTGCGCCTGTCCAACGGCAGCGGCAGGCCCTGTTCCGTAGAGATCCGGGAGGGCAGCCCCTTCGGAGCCATGCTGGGCATCATCAGCGTGGGCGATACGGGAGGCTTCGACAGGTACGTCACGTTCAGCACCGAGCTGGAGAACACCTACGGCACCCACGGTCTCTGCTTCGTTTTCAGGAGCGAAGCCGAAGAGGCGGCGGGGTTCGAAGATTTCAATTTTACGAAAGTAAGGCCTTAAAAGGTCCTGATAAATGACTTCGACCTGAAATTTAATGTTTAAGGCCGTCGATGGAGATGCGGTCCGTATTGTCACGGCGGCCTGTTTTGTGCTACAATTGACCGACGCCTTTTATAACCTGAAGACCGACGGCCCCTTTCCGGGCCGCGGTACGGCCGACGAATAGCCTGTTGAGACCGGAATTCGGCGTCTGGAGGATCCGCATGAAAAAACTGTTTTTTATAATACCGCTCCTGCTTTTAACGGCAATCGTTCTCGCCGGATGCGGCGCAAAGGGCAATACAGACCCGGACGATGATAGACCGGCTCTGACAGAACCGACGGAGGAACCATTCGTGATTAAAGATCTATCAAACGACACAACTCTCGCGGAGTCGCTGATCTTCGCGAACCAGGCGGCCAACACCGTACAGGCCAGATACGTCGACGGTTCGGACAGGGCCGCCTATGAGATCTTCAACAGGCAGGTCAAGATCGTGGAGTCTCTGAGTCCCGACGGGAAGCTGGGCATCGCGAGCATCACCGACAGGAGCAGCGGCGGCACCTACGTGACCGATTCCATGCACTCCTACGTGGTGGACAAAAACGGCAAAGTGTGGTCGGACAATTATTCCACCACCGCCGGCAGGATCAACACCACCAGGCACGGCTATTACTACTACGAAGTGTTCCTGCGGGACCAGACTTTCGGCACCAAAGAGAACGGCAGCTACGTTTTCGCCGACGAAACGTCGCTCAGCAATTTCGACAACGACTGGGGCTGCTCCGGCCACTGCGTCGCGAATTATGAAAGAGGCAAGTCGGTGACGATGGTGCTGACGCAGGGCCTTGACCCGTACATCTTCAAGACCCTTAAGACGCCGGTGCCCAGGGACAAGGTCACCCACATTGCCATCACCGTTTCCGCCACCGGTTCGGGCGGAAGGAGCCAGCTTTTCATATACGACACAAAGACCGGCGACTTCAACGCCGAGCAGATGATCAATTTCGAAATGGCCTGCGATGGAACGCCTCACACCTACGTCATCGAGATAGGCAGCATCCTGAAGGGCGATCTGCTGGGCGTCAGGCTCGACGCGGGCAGGACCAGCGGAGACGAATATAAGATCACCGACGTCAGGGCGGTCACCATCGGTGACTCCATAAAGGCGGTGGGAGAAAAGACGCTGGACGTGTATCCCGACAAGGTCCACCAGAGCTTCAGGCTGCTGGCCAGAGACGGTTACGAAGCGGTGAGCGAATTCGGAATGATCTGGGAATTGCCCAAAGAGAACGTGGAAGACGTGCTGATCCGCGACGCGGCAGGCGCGCACAGGGACGTCAATATCGACCCTGCCACGGTGGAATACGTTGCCTTCAAAGTGAAGGGCGCCGGTATCGTGGCGATCATAATACCGAGCGACGGGTCAACTAAGGAAACCAGGGTCACCGAAGAGGACGGCAAATACGTGGTACGCCAGACCGCCTCCGGAAAGCTGGATTTCCGTTCCGGTAAAGACTGCAAATTCGGCCACAGAATATACACGAATCCCACCGATGACATCTACGCCGTGGACTACCCCGCCTGGCTGGAGCGCAATCCCCTTTCCGCCGGAGCTTTCACTGTGAACCCCGGATCCGACAAAGCCAAGGTCGAAGGCTACGACGCCATCAAGGGCTACTACGTCACTTCCGTGGCGGGCACCCACTGGCCCAACGTGTTCAAGGAAGGCCACCGCAATGATTATTTCGTTTCCAACATCACCGTCAACGGAGATTCCGCGGACAGAGAGATCTATCTGTGCGTGACCTCCACGCCCGGAACGCTGGAATGCGCAGTGCTGCTGGACGACAAGAATATGCTGGTGCCGATGCCTATGGAGGTCATCAAAAACTTCGACTGCGAAAAAGAAGAAGCCGTGTACGATCCCCTGGACATCTCCTTCAGCAACTCCATCTTCCCGCTGGTGGTAAGATCCGGCAAAAGCGTTTCCTTCTCTGACGTCCACCTGTACGTGAACTGGGGCATCTTCGAGCTCAAGCAGCTCTCGGCAATACAGTTCTTCGTGTCCTACTACCACCTGTCGACCGGCTGCAGCGAGTCCAACTGCATCAGCTTCTACGGTGTTTTCGGCAAAGACGGTTCGTTGCTCCCCGACTTCAGAGGCCACAGCGGCATCAGATGGGACTATGACCCGCAGTTCACTTCCGTGGGCACCTCAAAAGCCACCTCATATATCGACAACAACGGCAAGCTCGTTATGAACGAGTATCTGGGCTCCAAGATCAACAGCTCCGGCCCTACCTACGCAGATCTGGAATATTCATATATCTCAGACGGCGGCGCGTTTAAATATACGCTCCGCCACACGGAATTCCCGCAGACCGACGAGAACAGGACGTACGACGTTTTAGAGCTGGAGTTCCTTAAAGATCTCACCCTCGACGACGTTAAAAAGCAGTTCACGCTGCTGTATCAGGACAGCCGGTCCGACTACTTCTCGGAACTCAGTTATATGGATCCCGACGGCAACAGGCAGCACGTGGATCTTGTGACCAAGGACCGGAGCGAGACAGATTACGTCATCAATTCTCAAAACGGCTGGTACGCTTATTATCACTCCAGCAGGCCAGTGCCGGATCACGTGACCGGCGAGGACGACCCCATGAACTACGCGGTGATAATAAAGAGTTCGGATATAGTTATCGGCGGCAAGGCCTGGAACGGCAATTTCATACTGCGCGACAGTTTCGGCGGCAACGTCAACTTCTCCGTGCTTACCCTCGACCTGGGCAAGACCACTTTCAAGGCCGGAGACCACATCTACTTAGAGTTCATCATGCTCCCCTGGGCCAACCGCGACCTGACCTCCGACTCCAACATACTTATGGTGTTCGAAGATTCCGTTAAGAAGCCGCTGAAAGTTGCCTCCGTAAAGACCGGGACAGTTGTCGAAGAACCCTACCTGGCCAGAGTGCTCTGCGTTGACAATGAGGCGGAATTCACCGTTACCGGCGGCCGCAACAGAAACGTGGTGCGTGTCGACGGGTTTACGGCGCTGGGACGCCCGGCCATCGAGATAATAGATAAGGACGGCAATGCCACTCCCTACGTGACGAACGTGAAGGATTACGACGGCTACGGCGTGCATCTCGGCAGAGACTGCACCTACGCATATTCTTTCGTGTACGAGACGGAGGACCCGGACGCGGAGATCACGTTCAGGATCACCGTGAAATAAGCGGACTTGCGAGCAGCGCTGCCTGACCGGCGGCGGAGCGGTCAATAAAAACAACTATCAGTAATCGAAGAGGTTGCCGGCAACGGGTATCGTGGCCGTCAGCCTTTCTTTTTTATATGGCTTTCTGATCTCTATCATAACTTTGATCGATCCTGATGATATCCATACGCATACCCTCCCGTTGTCAGCAAAACGCAGTTAAAGTCATCGTCCGGCGGAAATTTTAACTCTTGCCCGGACCGCAGGCAATCATTTTTTTGACCCGTATTGAAACGGCAAAACAAAAATGATATAATTCAAAAAAAGTTGAGAACAATTCCGGCATTGACCGGACCCGACATGAAAAACAGAACGGAGGAAATGTTAAAATGTTCAAAAAAGCAGCGTTTTTAGTTGCAGTAGTGATGGTCATTACGATGCTGTTCGCAGCATTTCCCGCGACTGCGGCCGAAGCCGGCGAGGCAGAATTCGTAAGATTTACCGCCGGCGGAAACGACCCCTATGCTACTTTCTCATTCAGCATGGACGGCAACCACGACAGGATCGATCCCGATACTGTCACCTGGGCGGCTATCCGCTATAAGACCGGCTCTCAGTACGACAGCACGGGCGTTGAGTACACGGCACAGTTCTACATCAGCCCTGCGGCAGAGCCCTGCGTACCCATCAGGTACAACTTCTCTGGCAACTGGGAGACCGCAATCATCGATCTGACCTCGGTATCCGACGTCACCGATCTCGACTCCAAGTGGGACGGCACGTTCTACACCGCCACCACCACGATCAGGTTCGACCCTCTGGAGCCCGACCGCGATCCCGAGAACACCGCGGCTGACGGCAGCAGCGGCCAGGTCAACGAAGGCGACTACATCGACGTTGCATGGATCGCTTTCTTCGAAAAAGAAGATGACGCCAAAGCTTATACCGGAAAAGAGAATACCCCCTATTGCATCCTTGACGTCGAGAATCTGCTGTTGCTCAACGGAGCCAATAACCTTAAGGCCGAGAGGTACACCGACGAAGGAGCGGTCGCTCCCACCGAGGCTCCCAAAGACGCTCCCGTCAAATACGTTCTAAGCCCTCGCGATACCGGTTCGAACAATCCTCAGGCGTTTACCGGCCACGCCAGCACGGCCATCGAGTTCGTAGTCCCCGAAGGAATGTCCTTCAAGTCCCTCACCCTGTCCTCTCCTACGTGGGGCGCTCAGGAGAACGCCAACCTTGACGCTGTTATCTATGCGTGGAACAGAGACTACGATACTACCATCGAAGGAACCGAGCTCGGCACTTTCCGCAAAGAGAAGCACGTCGACAACATGGAACTCGAAATGGATTTCGGAGTCATCCTGCCTCCCGGAAAATACGTGATCGTTATGACGGCCGAGGACGATACCATCGGCGCCTGGAACGGCACTTATGACGAAACCGGATACGACGCCATATTCTACTTCGATGACGTAGAGAACGACTCCTGGTTCCCGGCTTCCTGGATCACCCTGATCAACGGCACCGAAAAGGCCATCGAGCTGCCTACCGCGGCTCCTACCGCCGAGCCTACCGCAAAGCCTACGGACGCTCCTGCCACCGAAGTTCCGGCAACCGCCGAGCCTACCAAAGAGGCAGTTGCCACCGACGCTCCCGCTACCGATGCTCCTAAGAACACCGACAACGGCGGAAACAAGGGCGATGACACCAAGGAAAGCAAAGGTCTTCCCACCGGCGCTCTTATCGGTATCATCTGCGGCGCAGTAGTACTGGCCGCCGTGGTAGTCGTCATTATCGCGGCCAAGAGCAAAAAGAAGAAATGATCATTACCGCTTAAAGCCGGATCTTTAAAAGGTCCGGGCAGTGAAGGACCACCTGCCGAGCGGGTGGTCCTCGTTTTTTATTGACCGCCTCATACGTTCGAAATTGCTTTTACGGTTCGAACTATGTTACACTTAAAGCGCAGACCGGAACGGCCGCGATGCGGACAGCCATTGCCCCGGAAAACGGGGCGGATAACAGCGAGAACGATATGATAGAAATATCCAAATTCAGGCAGGAAGCGAAAGACGCCCTTCTGAGCCGCGGGCTCAGAAAGGACGACGTTGACCTTGCCGCCGAAACCGATGTGCCCCACGAGCTGCACCGCGCG
>JAEFAM010000038.1 GCA_016287565.1 Clostridia bacterium | reverse complement strand
ATCCTCGACGCGCATTTTCCGGAGGTCGGTGAAACGCTGGAAGCATCCATCAAACAGATTACGGGCGTGCTGGAATCCGGACTGTTTATCGGCTACAGCATTGAGGTGCTGAGCTGCTGACCGGGTTCCGGAGAGGCCAAGACAGATCACAGGAGATTACTGCCATGAAACTGATCCTGAACGGCGGCGGGGACGGAAAGGCTGTTGAATCGGCAAGACAGCTGCTGAACCGCGTGATTGACCACCGCAAAAAGATCCTGTATATTCCGCTGGCTTGGCCGGATCCGACCTGCCGCGGCTGCCTGGAATTCATGACGGGTGAACTGGCGGACGTGGAAAAAGCGGGAATCGAGATGATCCGGTCGACCGAAGAGCTGATGAGCAGGAATTTCCCGGATTATGCCGCGCTGTATATCGGCGGCGGGAACACCTACAAGCTGCTGAGGGACCTGAAGGAAAGCGGCGCTTTCGGGAAGATCCGGAAGTACCTGACGGAGGAAGACGGGATCGTCTACGGCGGGTCCGCCGGCGCCATTATTTTCGGGAAAGACCTGGATTCGTGCAACACGGACGACGAGAACGAGGTCGGCCTGGCCGACCATACCGGGTTCAACATGATCAGCGGCTATTCCCTGCTCTGCCACTATACGAGCCGGAACCGGGAGAGGACCGAGCTGAGCAGGAAATACCTGCTGGAACTGTCAAAAACCAAGCCTGTCTATGCCATCCCGGAAGAGGATACCATCTATGTGGAAGACGGAAGGATGGAATTCATCGGGGACAGGCCGTATTATGAATTCACCGGCGGAACGGTGACAGAAAGGAAGATAAAATGATCAGGGAAATACAGGAACCTGCCGAAAAACAGAAGATCGCGCGTACGATCCTGGAGGCACTGCCGGACTGGTTCGGGATCGAAGAATCGCGGGAAGGATATATCAAAGAAAGCGCGAACCTGCCTTTTTTTGTTATCGGTTCGGGGCCGGAGGATCTGGCCACCGTAAAAGAGCTGTACGAGCGCGGCGTTAAAAACGGGGTCGAGGGGCTTTACGTCGTGGGAAAAGAAGAACTCCACAGGATGGAAGCCGGGCTTTCCGACGAATTCGACTGCGCGCTGGTGGCTCCCACAGGCGCCCTGGTATGCCCTTACGAATTGACCTTCGCCGCCGTGGGCAACGCCATGGACAACGGCGTCGAACTTTTGCTGAACTTTGCCGTAACTTCTATTGACGACGACGGCAGCCGTTACACGGTCACTGCCGCGGACGGCCGGAAGATCACCGCCTCCTGCGTTGTCAACTGCGCCGGCATCTACGCCGACGAGGTTGCCCGGATGGCCGGGGACGACTCCATAAAGATCACTCCCAGAAGGGGAGAATACATACTCCTTGACAAAGCCGAGGGCAACTGCTGCTCCCACACCATCTTCCGCACTCCCACTAAAATGGGCAAAGGCATCCTAATCTCGCCTACCGTCGACGGAACGCTGATCCTGGGACCCACCTCCGAAGACATCGAGGACAAGGAAGACAAATCCGTCACCCAGGAGGGCATCGACCGCATACTCTCACAGGTCAGGCCCGAGATGCCGAAGGTCAATACCGGTTCCGTCATCAGGTCTTTCACCGGGCTTCGCGCCGTGGGCAACACAGGCGATTTCATCATAAACAATCCCTTCGGGCGGTTCGTCAACGTTGCCGCCATCGAGAGCCCGGGCCTCTCTTCCTCTCCGGCCATTGGGGTTTACGTTGCCGAAATGGTGCGCAAACTTACCGGCGATCCGGCCCGCAAACAATCCCACGTAAGGACCCGCCGGTCGCTCCACTGGTTCAGGGACCTTTCCCACGAAGAGAAGACAAAACTGATCGCCTCCGAGCCCGCCTACGGCCACATGATCTGCCGCTGTGAGAGCGTGACGGAAGGTGAGATCATATACGCCATAACCCAGAACCCCAAAGCCACCGACATGGACGGCATCAAGCGCCGCACCAGAACGCAGATGGGCCACTGCCAGGGCGGATTCTGCGGCCCCTTCATCACCAAGATACTGGCGGACACCATGGGGATACCTTTCGAAAAGGTCACCAAGCACGGCAGAGAGTCTTACTTAAACGTAGGCAAAACCAAATAAAGGCTAAAGAGAAATGAAATCATTTGATCCAGAAAAGAACGAATACTGTTACGACGCCGTGGTGGTGGGAGGCGGTCCCGCCGGAATGAGCGCCGCGCTGGAGCTGTATGACAACGGCATCAAAGACGTACTCATAATCGAGCGCGACGTGAAGCTGGGAGGCATACTGAACCAGTGCATCCACCCCGGATTCGGCATCGAGATGTTCAAAGAAGAATTGACCGGGCCGGAATTTTCCGGAAGGATAGAGGCGAAAGTGCGGGAGTACGGCATAGAATGCGCCCTCAGGTCGATGGTGCTTTCCGTTGACCCGGACCTCACCGTCACAGCCACCTCGCCGGACCGCGGCGTGTACACCGTGCGCACCGGGGCCGTGATACTGGCAATGGGCTGCCGGGAGCGTCCCAGAGGCGCCCTCAACACCCCGGGAACGAGGCCCGCAGGCATATTCACAGCGGGCGCGGCGCAGCGGTACGTCAACGTGTACGGCTATCTTCCGGGCAGGGAAGTGGTCATACTGGGTTCCGGCGACATCGGGCTCATAATGGCCCGGCGCATGACGCTGGAAGGCGCCCACGTGAAGGCCGTGTGCGAGATCATGTCGTATTCGGGAGGACTTGCCCGGAACATCGAGCAGTGCCTGAACGACTTCAACATCCCGCTCCTGCTGAGCCACACCGTGGTGGAGACTCACGGAAAAGACAGACTCACCGGCGTGACCATAGCCGAAGTCGAGACCGTGCCGGGCAAAGGCCGCGTGCCGGTCAAGGGCACCGAACAGTACATACCATGCGACACGCTTTTGTTGTCCGTGGGACTCATACCGGAAAACGAATTGACCAGGAAGTGCGGCATACCGCTGAGCCGCGTCACAAAGGGGCCGGAAGTCGACCAGCACCGGGAGACCGAAGTGCCCGGCATATACGCCTGCGGCAACGTGCTTCACGTCCACGACCTGGCTGATTTTGCCGCCGAAGAAGCGCGCATAGCCGGAAAGGCCGCCGCAAAACGCGTCAAGGAACTGAGGGCCTCCGGACAGTGGCCCTGCGATTCCGACTGCGCAGAGGCGGAGGCAGAGGATCTGGGCAATGCCCAGGGCCGTTTCACGGCGAAACTTCACACCGACGGCAAGGTGCGGTACGTGGTGCCCCAGAGGATCAGCGCCAAAGAGGACGTAAAAGTTTATTTCCGCGTTTCCGACGTTTTCAACGATCCCACGTTGGTAGTGCGCTGCCCGGCCATCGAATATCCCGACGGCAGCGGAGAGCCGTTACTCCTGTTCAGGAAACGCTACGCGAAACTCATCCCCGGGACAATGCAGTCGGTGACTCTCACCAGGGAGATGCTCGACAGGGTGCCGGACAGCTACACCATCGAGTTCGGGCTGGTCTGACGAAGGGCCGGAGCTTTAAGAGGAGCCAGAGGAAATGAAAAAGACGTTTACTTGCATAATCTGCCCGAAAGGGTGCGAAATAGAAACGGAAACAGGCGGAGAGGCGCCGGTCATAACCGGTTACTCCTGCGTGCGCGGCAAAAGATACGCCGAAGCCGAAGTCACCAACCCCGTGAGGACGCTCACTACCACGGTGAGGCTCAGGTCCGGGCTGATGCTACCCGTGCGCACCGCGGCTCCGGTACCCAAAAGCATGCTTTTCCGGTGCATGGAAGCCGTAAAAGCCATCGAGCTGCCGGAAGGCCCCGTCAAGGCAGGGGACGTGGTGGCAGAGGATCTGTGCGGCACCGGAGTGAAGCTGGTGGCATGTGCAGACGGGCAATGACCCTGGCAGCGCCGCGCCCCAAAGCGAAGGCCGTACGAACAGGCGGCATAATAATACGACAACGATCCAAACGCAATAAAACAACGACCGGAGGTACAGGAAGATGGTAGTAAGCAGACCGCCTATGGGATGGAATTCGTGGAACACTTTCGCCGCGAATATCAACGAAGAGATAGTCAAAAATATGGCAGACGTTATGGCAGGCGAGGGATACCTGGAAGCCGGGTACGAGTACCTTGTCATAGACGACTGCTGGGCGCTTAGGGAGCGCGACGAAAACGGCAGGATGGTGCCCGATCCCGCCAAATTCCCCCACGGCATGAAAGCGGTGGCCGATTACGTCCATTCAAAAGGGCTCAAATTCGGCATCTACTCCTGCGTGGGAAATTACACCTGCGCCGGATTCCCAGGATCATACGAATACGAATTTATTGACGCCGCCACCTTCGCGGAATGGGGCGTGGACTTCCTGAAGCTGGACTACTGCTGGAAGCCCAGGTCCGCGGTGGGAGCCCAGCTTTACCGCCGTATGGCGCTGGCCCTGGACAACTGCGGCAGAGACATACTGTTGTCCGCCTGCAGCTGGGGAGCCGAGGAGACGCACCGCTGGATCAAATCCACCGGCGCCGGAATGTGGCGGTCAACGGGCGACGTGTTCGATACCTGGTCTTCCATCAAGGACCTGTACAACGTCCAGAAGGGCATCTACGAGTACAACGGCCAGGGCTGCTTCAACGATATGGACATGCTGATCGTGGGAATGTTCGGAAAAGGCCACGTGGGCGTGGAAGCCGGCTGCACCCTCGAAGAGTACCGCACCCATTTCTCCATCTGGTCCTTCTTCGGATCTCCTCTGATGATGGGGTCCGACATTCGAGGCGCAAGCGACGAGATCAAGTCGATATTGCTGAACAAAGACGTCATAGCGCTCGACCAGGATCCCGCCTACCGCATGCCTTACCAGGTAGACTGCAACCAGGACGTATGGGCGCGCCACATGGCCAACGGCGACATCGTGATAGGCATATTCAATATCAACGACCACGACGCATCCTTCTTCATTCCTTTCTCCGAACTGGGTCTGGGACGGATCTGCGGCAGGGGACTCAGGATCAGGAACCTGTGGACCGGGGAAGATTGGGGCCTCAAGAAAGAACTTATCACACCTTTTGTCAAGGCCCACGAGTCTCTCCTGCTGCGCTGCAGGGTAGAGGAACTCTAAGGCTGCGGCGAAGTGCCGCCGGGCGGCAATGAGGTAACGGGACGATATGGCCGCAGACGCATTGGAAATCGACCGGATCGCCGCAATGGCGTGCGTCACCCCCGAACGGCTGGGCTCCGTCAACGCCCCTGCCGGCGGCGGAGGCATTGACGCCGCTCACTGTCTGAGGTGCGGAAGAACGTTGTCCCGGGACGACGCCGGCGCCCACAAAAAGTTCATCAACAGGGGCGCCTCTTTGTTTTTCTGCGTGCCCTGCCTGAGCGGTTTTCTCGGCATCCCGGAAGAAAAGCTCCGAGAGAAGATAGAATATTTCAGAATGAGCGGCTGCACGCTGTTTCTTTGACGCCGGTCCTGCTGCCGGTATATTGCAAACCCGGCCCTTTTTGTGGTATATTTATCTTTGGCAAAGAAGCGCGCCGTCGCTCTGTTGACGCCGCGGGGGAGAGGGTCGGATGAGAGAGACACTTAAAAAAGTAGTTTTTGACCGGCTTCCCGGGACCCGGGAGGAATTCAGGGCGCTTCTGGAAGAGAAGATCGCCACTCCCGAAGGCGCAGCGGCTATGCTGGTGATGGCTCTGGCCGTTGCCGCGAAAGACAGGGAGGCGGGATTCGGGTGCCTGTGCGACGCCTGCGCCGAACCGCCGGACAGAGTGACTTTCGACGCCCTGGTGCCCGAGGGACCGGAGCTGGAAGAGATCGCCTCGTCCTACGTTCACGTGGATCCGGAGGCCGGAACGTTCTCCGTGACGGTGAAATTGACGGACGAGAAGGCGCTTAAAAGGCGCATGAAGACGGTGTACGTGGGATGCAGCGCCACGGGCAGCTACAGGCCCTTGACGCTGGCTTCGAAGCCTCCAAGGCACGTGGCCAAAAGGTTCGGATTCAAGAACGGTTATTACGAAGATCCCTGGCTGGCGGCGGAATATCCGTCGATGGTGCTGCCGGTAACGGCGAAGAACTGAAGCCCGGGGAGCGGCCGCCCGGAAGGCGGGACGCGAAGACTTGTACAGAAATAACGGAACGACAGAGGGACAGTATGGGAACGACGGAAAAGAAAGTTTCTGCAAAGCAGAAAGCGAAGAAGATGGCGATCAGGATAATATGCCTGGTCCTTGCCGTGTCGATGGTGATAACCACCATCTACTTCATTGTGATGTATCTGATCAACGCCTTTAAATGATTTTTTCCCACAGGCGCTCAGCGAGGGAAACGTGAGATGACGATATTAGCCGCAAGCGATAAATTCAGCCAGCTGATGATATATATCAAGGAATTCCTGTCCTTCAACAGCTTCTGGGACGTGCTCAGGGCCGTGATCGACGTGGCTATCATTTCGTTTATTTTCTACAAGATCATGATAGCGCTGAAGGACTCCCGCGCATTCCAGCTGATCCGGGGCATCTTCCTGCTGGTGCTGGCGGCGATCCTTGCCCTGGCGCTCAGGCTGACGACGCTCTCGTATATAATCAAGGCGTTCTTCAACGTATTGCCCGTGCTGTTCGTCGTCATGTTCCAGCCCGAGATCAGGCGCTGGCTGGAGAATATGGGCAAGAGCAATATCCGGGGGCTGTTTTCATTGTCCAGCAGCACCAGGAACGAGAACATCGACGCGCTGATCAACGAAGTTGCCAACGCCGTTACGGCAATGAGCCGGGAGCGTGTGGGAGCGCTGATCGTGTTCGAGCGGTCAACGAACCTGGGCGAGATCGTTCGCACCGGAACCGTTGTCGACGCCACCGTTTCCACTCAGCTGCTGCGCCTGATATTCGTGCCCAACACGCCGCTCCACGACGGCGCCGTGATAATAAGGGACGGCAAGATACATGCCGCCGCCTGCTACCTGCCTTTGTCCGCCAACAACAGCCTCGATAAAGATCTGGGCACCCGCCACAGGGCCGGTATCGGCGTCACCGAAAATTCCGACTGCGTGGTCGTCATAGTTTCCGAAGAGACCGGCTACATCTCCTTCGTGGAGGCCGGAGAGATCCAGCGCAACGTTTCCAGAGAGAAGCTGGTGCAGTGCCTTAAAGAGGCGCTCTACACGGAGACCGATTCGAAAAAGAACAAGAACCAGAAGAATCTGAAGAATCAGAAAAACCAGAAAGTCCAGAAGACCCAGAAAGACCGGTCCGCGCAGAAGGACCGGAAGAATAAATGAAGGGAGGCGGTACGAAATGAAAGAAAAACTCCAGAACATTCTCGGAAAAAAATCATTCTACATCGTACTGGCCATAGTGCTGGCCATCGCCTCCTGGATAGCCGTGCTGAGCGTTTCCAACCCCATCATTTCCCGTACGCTGGAAGTGCCCATCACCTTCGAAAACGAAAACGCCCCTTCAACGCTGGACCTTAAGGACAGCACCGTGACGTACCCCAAGACCGCCTCCGTGACCGTGTCGGGCCGACAGGATACCCTGAACAATCTCAACGTTTCCGAGATCAGCGTGTATTGCGATATGCAGCTCATAACCGAGCCCGGAGAGACCGAGATCAGGATCGAAAAGCCTGTGTGCGAGCGGCTGGGCGTCACCATATCTGACTATTATCCCAAGTCCATCACGTTCAATTACGACAAGACCGCCACCAAAAATCTTGACGTGCGAGTGATTTACGACGACAAGCTCCTGAAGGAAGGATACGAATACGTTTCCGTAACGCCTTCGCTAAGCAGCATACCCCTTGCCGGAATGAAATCACTGCTGGACACCTGCGACTACATCAGCGTGGATCTCAGCGACAGCATCGAAGCGGGAACGCTTGACTCCAACAAGAACGCCGCGTTCATCGTAAAATACATCTCCGTCACCGGCGAGAATATTTCTCACAACTTCTCCGAGGAGAAGGTCACGGTGGAGGTGCAGGTGGGCAAGCGCGTCGACCTGGCTTACACTGTCACCGGCACGCCCGAAAACGGCTTCTATTTCAACGGGGACAACAGCTCCGCTCTCAGCGCCGTGCTCCAGGGCAGCGCCGACGTGCTCCGTGATATCAACCGGATCGACCTGGGCGAGGTCAATATCGACGGCGCCAGGACCAACGTGGTCCGTACTTTCAACCTGTCCGACTACCTGCCTTCCGGCATCACCGTGGCAGGGGATCAGCAGGTGACCGTCACCGCGGAAGTGGGTTCCTTCGTCACCAGGACCTACATCGTCACCCTGTCGACGCTTACGATCCCCGGCCGCAACGACGCCGAGTACGACTACAGCATCACTCCCGGCCAGTACACAATCTCCGTCAAGGGCCGTCAGGAAGATATGGAGACGTTTACTCTCGCTTCCGCCGTTCCCACCCTGGATCTCCAGAACAGGACCGTAGGCGTGTACAACATCCCGCTGACCTTCGGAGCGCTCGACACTTCCAAATACTCGGTAGTCGACGACTACGTATTCACCGTGACCATCTCCAAGAAGGTAGTGGAGACTCCTACGCCCAGGCCTACGGCAACGCCTTCTCCGACTCCGGCGCCCACGGCTACTCCTACGCCCGTGCCCACCGCCACGCCTGTGCCTACGGCCACTCCCACTCCCGAGGAGACCCCGGAGCCTACCGGAGTGCTTGAGACTCCCACTCCCGACGCCCAGATACCGTCCGAACCCACTCCGGCTTCGGATTGACAGAGCTTTGGCCGATCATCGACGGATCAATGAGAATAGGAACCGACATAGTTGAAGTAAAAAGGATCAGAGCCGCCATCGAACGGACAGGGCAGGCGTTTATTGACCGTGTCTACACGGAGGCGGAAGCGGCTTATTGCGACCGTGGGACAAGACGCAGGTTCGAAAGCTACGCGGCCCGGTTTGCGGCAAAGGAAGCCTATTCCAAGGCCGCAGGCACCGGCATCGGCGAGAACGCCGCCCTTCACGAGATCGAAGTGGTCAACGGCGACAACGGCCGTCCGGAACTCCGCCTCTACGGCACCGCCCTCGACTATTTCGAAGAACATTTTCCCGGTCAACACATCGACGTCAGCCTTTCACACACTGCCTCGATCGCTATCGCGACGGTGGTGATAGGATGAGGCTTGAGGGAGTGATATTGAAAACCGCCGGTTTTCGACAAGGAAGCCGGCGGTTTTCAGCTAAATTCGGCTTCGCCGAGCGATATTCCGCTTCGCGGAGTGATATTGAACCCTGACAGTTAAACCAGATTGTCAGGGTTCAATTTAGTTCACCCGTCAGGACGAATTTCGCTCACCCGTCAGGGTGAATTTAGCTTGCCCGCAGGGCAAATTTAGCTGCGCGCAACGCGCGCAATTTAGCTTGCCCGCAGGGCATATTTAGCTACTTGCAACGCGGCAATTTAGCTTGCCCGCAGGGCAAATTTAGCTGAAGCCGTGCGTCCCCGGTCCTCCTGAGTTCGCACGGCTTCAATTTAGCTGAGCCCTGACAGCTCGTTCGCATCGGCCGTCAGGGTCCAATTTAGCTTTTTACTGTCACTTATTGAGCAATGATCTCTTCCGCCGCATTGCCATGGGCGTGAAGGTGTAGAATTTTTTGAAGACGCTGCAGTACGTTGCCACGGAGCCGAAGCCGCAGCTGAGAGCGATGTCGGAGATGCTGGCGTTGCTTTGGATGAGCATTGCCACGGATTTGTACAGCTTCAGGCGGTTGACGTTGCGCATGACGGTGGCGCCGAAAATGTCTTTGTACTTGTGCGAGAAGTAGAAGGTGGAGAGGCCGGATCTGGCGGAGATCTCGTCAAGCGAAAGGTCGCTGGCAAGGTTGCCGCAGACGTATTCGGCGGAGCTCTGGAAAATGTCCCAGGCTTCGAACACGGGCGAGGGGGACTCGTGCCAGGAAAGGGTGTCGATCATCAGGGCGCAGAGCAGCTCGGTGAGGGCGTGTACGTTCAGGAGCCCGGACAAGGTAGGGGCGTCGCCGCCGTTCAGGCGGGATATGGCGTCAACGACCTTGGAGTACGCTTCGGAGAATTCAGCATAAACTCTGTCGCCGGAGTTGACGGTTATGAAATCGGAGTCGAAAGAGAAGCAGGAGGTCTTGTTCCAGCTGTCGGTGGTGGCTCTGAAGGCCAGCATCTCGTATTCCTGGGGCGGCCGCTCGGGATGGACGATCACGGAGAAAGGCACGAAAGGATCGATGGCGATGAAGTTGCCGCGTTCCACCGTGTGGCAGTTGTCGCGGGTCATTACGTACAGGCGGTCTTTCAGCGAGTGTATGATCACGGTCTCGGCACGCAGGGAAACATCGGTTCCGGACGCCACGTCACGGACGTAGGATATGTTCGAACTTATGCCTGAAATATTTTTAGCGGTTTTTAAGTAGTCAGCAGACATATTTGGCGCCTCCGAAGCCAATGGGTTATTTTCGAATAATCAAATTATAATATAGTCAAAAAGCAAAATCAAGCAATTTTTTGAGCGCGTGCAGATTTTTAGACGGACAACAGGGCCCGGGCCCGAGAGCGGCAGTTCGATGCGTGAACGGATCGTCCGCGGCCTGTATGGCGTATGCCGTCAGAGAAGAGGGATGCCGGCGCTCTCGCAGGCGGCAACCGTGGCGTTGTCCCAGATGCTCGACTGGACTTCGCCGATGTGAGCGCAGCCCAGCATCAGCATGCAAAGACGGGATTGACCGATACCGCCGCCGATGGTGAGGGGCAATT
This sequence comes from Clostridia bacterium, assembly GCA_016287565.1. Lineage (GTDB taxonomy): Bacteria > Bacillota > Clostridia > UBA1212 > UBA1255 > UBA1255. The sequence goes on along the minus strand of JAEFAM010000038.1, from coordinate 10,992 downwards.
CTCCGTTCAGCAGCATTTTATGGAAGGGCAGTTCTCTGCGGGAATCGCAGCCGGCCAAAGTAAGCTGGCGGTCGAGGGATTCCGGATCGACTCTGATGCCCATAGAAGAGATCTCCAGCGCGGAGTCAAGCACGTCGTCCCGGAAGAATATGTCGCAGTTCAGATCCCAGTCGTCGTAGTCCGGAGCTCTGCCGTCGTGAGGCTTCCCGGAACGGAGCCTGCCGCCTATCTGCATAATGCAGGCGGTCCTGTGGCGCTTCAGATACTCGTTCTCTCTCTGCTTGGGAGTGAGTTCGGGCCAGGTGTCTTCCAGCTCCTGAGAGGTCACGAAGGACACTTCCCGGGACAATTCCGTGGTAAGCTGAGGGTAGCGGACCCGGAGCCTGTCGTTGGTGGCGCAGATGGCGTTGACGATGGCGCGTACGATCAGTTTAAGGTAGTCGAGATTGCGGTTTTCGGCGGTGATGATCTTCTCCCAGTCCCACTGGTCAACGTAGATGGAATGGGTGTTGTCCAGTTCCTCGTCCCGCCTGATGGCGTTCATGTCGGTATAAAGGCCGCCGCCCACGCCGAAACGGTACCGCTTAAGGGCAAGCCGTTTCCATTTGGCAAGCGAATGGACCACCTGGGCTTCGGCGCCGATGGCAGGCACGTCGAAAGCCACGGGCCTCTCGTAGCCGTTGAGGTTGTCGTTGAGGCCGGAATTTTCCGTCACGAACAACGGCGCCGAGACTCTCTTCAGATTCAGCGCTTTCGAGAATTCTTCCTGGAACGTGGCTTTGATATATGCGATGGCCCGCTGGGTGTCGTAAGCGTCCAGCGTAGGTTTGTAGCCTCTGGGAATAATGACCTTGTTCATCTGCGTACCGTCCTTCCGTGTTGCGCCTTCCCGCTGCGATTTTTGGAAGGCAAAAGCGATTGTACAATATTTGCGGTCCGTGTTCAAGAGAAAAACACTGCCGCACTTATAAGGGGACAAAAAATGTTCAAAAAAAAGGGCAAAAAAAGTTGCCGGCGCGGCCAGCTTTTCAGCTTCCGCGCCGGCAGTCCGTATCACGTTGTCCCGGCCGCAAAAGCCGCAGCCGTGGAGCGCGCCGGTCAATTATTTACGTTTGGAGAGCACGTCCTTCTCGTACGCCTTGACCTCGTCGAACCACTCGGGTCCGGGCTTCACGCCGCAGCGCTCGCAATATTCGGCCCAGACGTCTCCGAAGGGCAGCATCTTGACCTCTTCCTGACGAACCAGGAGTTCGGTGAGCTGGCCTTTGTCCTGGAGTTCTTTGAGAGCTTCGTTGGGAGTGCACAGCGCGAAGAGCAGCGCCTTCTGCCAGCTTCTGAAGCCGGTGGTCCAGGCGGCGATGCGGTTGATGCTGGCGTCGAAGTAGTCCAGCGCCATATAGATGCGGTCAAGTCCGCCGCAGCGCACGATCTCTTTGGCCATCTCTCTGGTCTCGTCGTCGCAGAGCACCACGTGGTCGGAGTCCCAGCGTATGGGCCTGGTGATGTGGAGCGCGAACTCGGGATAGTAGCACATAAGGGCGGGGATCTTGTCGGACACGACTTCGGTGGGATGATAGTGGCCGTTGTCCATCAGAGGCATCACGCCGTCGTGAGTTGCCGCGAAGCTGAGAGTGAATTCGGCGGAACCAACCGTGTAAGCCTCGACGCCGATACCGAACACTTTGGACTCGACGCAGGGTTTGACCATCTTGGGATCGTAGGGCTCGGAGAGGATCTGCTCGATGGAATCTTTATAGCGGAGCCTGGGTCCCATGCGGTCCGCGGGGATGTCCTTGTAGCCGTCGCCGATCCAGATGTTCATGACGCAGGGGATGCCCGTCTCTTTGGCGAAGTAGTTGGATATACGGATACAGGCCTTGCCGTGCTCGATCCAGAACTTGCGGGTCTCGGGATCGGGGCTGGAGAGGGTCAGGCCGTCTTTAACCTTCGGATGAGAGAAGAAGGTGGGGTTGAAGTCGATGCCCAGGCCTCTGGCTTTGGCGAAATCCACCCATTTCTTGAAGTGCTTCGGCTCGAGTTTGTCGCGGTCAACGAACTCGCCCTTCTTGAAGATGGCGTAGCAGGCGTGGATGTTCAGTTTTACTTTACCGGGGCAGAGGCTGATGACCTTGTCCATGTCCGCCATAAGCTCTCTCGGGTTGCGGGCCTTTCCGGGGTAGTTGCCGGTGGTCTGGATTCCGCCGGTGAGCGGTCCGTCGTGGTCGAAACCGGTAACGTCGTCTCCCTGCCAGCAGTGAAGAGCGACCGGGATATTCTTGAGTTTCTCGATGGCGGCCTCGGTATCGACGCCATAGCCTGCGAATATCGCTTTTGCGGATTCGTATCTCTTGTTCATGTTTGCTTCTCCTTTATGATCGAATTTTGCCTTTTTTATCTGCAATCTTTAGTGAGATATCGCTGACGCTATTGTACCAAATGCGCTCTCGGAATGCAAGGGGAGCGGAAAACGAATTGACGCACGAACGGCTCCGGATCAGTGCGAAAAGCCGTTGTCCACTATGACGCATTCGATGCCCAGGGCCTCGGCAATCTTTTTGATCGTTCCGGCTCTGTGGCCGATACCCAGCGCGTAATGGTGAGTAGGGCCTTCCATGACCCAGCGCTTCACGAATTCCCTGGTGTCTGGAGGGAAGAAGCCCCTGGTGTTGGTATTGCCCGTGGGAGGTATGGGGCCGCTCTTGGATTCGCCTTCGCCCACCACGAATTTGAAACCGCAGGCGGTCTGGGTGATGCCCAGGATCGTTATGGGGCCTTCTTTAAGTTTGAATTCCACGGAGGCGCCTGAACCGGGTTTTCCGTGATATTTTTTCAGGCTGCGGACGACCGGCCGGCCTTCCGCCACCGCGATGTGGTGCGGTCCGTCGTGGCCTACGAATATGAAATTCTCGTCGAAATCGAAGGGGTGGAATTCTGCGAAGCTGCCTCCCATGTTCAGCCTGTCCATTATGAACATGGCGATGAGCGTCTTGATGTCGTACTCGCCGCACATGGGGATCCCCTCAGCGTTCAGCAGGGAATTGCCCACTATAAGGGAACTGACGATCTCGCGGTGCTCAGACCCGGGGAGGCCGTTGTAATAGTATGCCAGGCCGGACAATCGATGCCTTTCCACGAACCGGTCCAGGGCCGCGGCAGTCCTGGCGGATTTCTCCAGATCGCCCGGAGTCAGTTTCTCCGTCAACGGGTCGGACACTGGGTCCGGCGTGTCGAAAAGTTCCAGTATCTTCCGCTTTTTCTGCTCTGTCTCCTCCTCCGTTACCGAAGCGGCCGCGTCGATGAGGTCGTCGACTTCCAGCAGCGGCACGTGGACTCCGAAAGCGGCGGAAATTGCCGTGGGATCGGCGTGCATGTCGTACATTGCCTCCAGCACGTGGCCCATGAGCCCGAATCTGGCGCCCCTGAGGCCGTGGAGCACTTTCGCGATATCGCACCATTCGCCGATCTCCGCCGCCGCGTTGCCGTCTCCGTACAGCGTGCCTATGATCACGTCGGATATCTTTTTGCCCATCCGCACCGCCACGCCGGTGAACTCCGGCACGGAGCAGATACAGTCGTTCTCCAGCTGCTCTCTCGTATTTGCCCGGGAGTAGTCCAGGTGCTTGAGGGGTTGGAGCGCGGTCAATACCACAGGCATCCCGGCTTCCCGGATCACCGGCGCGAAAACGGAGGAAGTGGCGTAGGTCAACATATTGCAAAACAGCACGTCGACGCCGTCGCCCTTAAGCTTTCCGGCAACTTCGAAGGCCCTTTCGCTGGAATCCACCATACCGTAATCCACGATATCGACGCCGCACGCGCCAATCATCTTTTTTAGTTCTTCGTGGTATTCCAGCAACTTTTCCCTTAGGCCCTCGAACTGTCCCCAGTATACCGCGTGACCGACTCCGACTATTCCCACCGTGCCTTCAAGAGGCTTCTTTCTCATGATCATTTCATTCACCTGTCCGTTTGTTTGTACGTCCGCCTGTTTACTTACCTGTGTACTTATTAAACCTGCTTGTCCGCTTACCTGCTTGCCTGCTTACTTACTTGCCCGTTCTCAGTATCCTGTAGAACGTGTTCCTCAATTCCGTTATGAAAGCGCCGTGATTTGCCGGAGTGTGCTGGTGCATGTACACGAACCAGACTCCGTCTGCGGGGGAGACGAAAAACCAGGTCCCCAGCGCCCCGGACCAGCCCCATTCTCCCACGGAGCCGTAGCCGGAAGGAGCTTCTCTGTCCTGGACTCTCACGCCGAAAGCGAAAGTGTGCTCGGGGCCCGAGATGGAATCGTCCGAGCCGGGGGCGTTGTAGAAGGCGCGCTGGGCAGCATCGAGCTTGGGGGAGGTCATAAACGCAACCGTTTCGGGCTTCAGTAGGAGGTTGTCCGGCTGCAGGAATTCATTGAGGAAAATGCCGTAGTCCCGCGCCGCGCCCACAAGACCAGCGCCCCCGGACAGCATCGCCGAGTCCTCCGTGCCTTCGAAGGCAGGTATGGGCACAGGCTGAGGAGGCAGCGGGATATTTTCATAATCGCCGTTTATGAAAGCCGTGTTGTCCGCCAGCAGCGGCTCCAGTTCGGAGGGGAGCCTGCGCCTGAAAAACGTACGGTCCATGCCCAGGGGGCGGAAGATATTGTCCCGGAAGAAAACGTCGAGAGTCTTTCCGGAAACCACCTCTATAACGGCGCCCAGCACGTCGTGAGAAAGGCCGTATATGTACCGTTTTCCCGGCTCGAATTCGAGAGGGGCCGAAGCCAGTTCCCGGGCGAACCGCACCGTGTCCCAGTGGAGACCGTTTTTAAGATCCCGCTTCCAGCGCTCCGCCATCATCCTGCCGCAGCCGCTCTCGTCGTCGAGGAAATACGAAAGGCCGGAAGTCATCGTAAACAGGTGGCGCAGCCTCACGGGCTCTTTTACGGGCAACGATTTTCCGTCCGTGAAAACTTTTACGCGGGCAAATTCTTTTATATAGTCGCTCACCGGATCGTCGATGCCGATCAGCCCCTTTTCCAGGAGCATCAACGCCGCGGTCACCGTAAATACTTTAGTCATGGAGAACAGGTGGAAAAGCGTATCTTTCGTCACGGGAGGCCGCGCTCCGCTGCCGCCCCGGACGGTCCCTTCGTAATTCTCGAAAAAGACGCCGTTCCTGTCTCCGCAGATAAGGGCGTTCCCGGAGGAAAAGCCTCCGGCGATTATCCTTCTTTGATTTTCCGCAAGTCCGGTCCAGTCCCGATCCATCGTAAGCCACCGCAAAAAACTTTTTTCCGCCCGTATTTTACCACCGCCGTTTTTTCGCGTCAACGAGCCTACGGGGAGCCTCCGGCACTTGATTCGGCCTGTCTGCCGCAATATAATTATCACGGAACGAACAACGGTACCGCGGCGAGCCCGCGGCAAAAAAAGGAGGCCATATTTATGAACAGATCAGCGGTCCTGAGGCCGTTGCCGCCCGGCGAACCTCCGTGCGAGCTTTACGACGTCACGGTCAACGGCGAGCCTGCCGGGCTGTACAAACTCCGCGTCTCCGCCATACCCTTCAACAGGCCCTGGCCCGGCCGGGAGAGACCCGTTGACCAGACCGAAGAAGCGGCAATGCTGTATTTCGAAATGAACTCTCCCGCTGAAATAGCCGTAAAGGCCCGGGAGCCTATAGAAGATATTGCCGTGAGGCCCCTTTCGAAGGGTGTAAAAGCGACTGCGGAAGGGGATACCGCCAGGTTTACGCTCATGAAGCCGGGTCAATACTCTGTGGAGATCAACGGACGCCGCCGCAACCTGCACCTTTTCGCGGATCCGCCTGAAAACAGGGGAGAATACGGACGTTCGGCCCGGGACCGCTTCACGTATTATTTCGGCCCGGGAGTGCACCGCGTGGGCAATTTAAAACTGAACTCCGGGGAGAGCGTTTACGTTGCCGCCGGCGCCGTGGTCCACGGAGCAATTCAGGCCAGGGACGCTAAAAACATTCACATATGCGGCAGGGGGATCATCGACTATTCCGAAATGAGCCGCCACGATCCGCTCCACTGGGAAGAAGACGGCATCGTCAATTTCGTGAGATGCGAAAACGTGACGGTAGAAGGCATCATATTAAGGGACAGCAGCTGGTGGACCATCACCTCGTTCAATTGCAATAATATGACCTTCCGGGGCCTCAAGGCCGTGGGAATGTGGAGATACAACTCCGACGGATTCGATTTCGTGAACTGCACGAACGTGCACGTCGACGGCTGCTTCCTGCGCAATTTCGACGACGTTATAGTGTTCAAGGGCCTCCGGATCAGGGAGATGGCGGAAGGATACAACGAAGGCGGAAAAGGCGAGAAACGTCCTCCCTACGAGCTGGTGAGCCCCCGGAACTACCTGGTCGAAAACTGCGTGCTTTGGTGCGACTGGGGCGGCGCCATGGAGATCGGCGCGGAGACGGTGGCGGATGAATATTCAAATATAACGTACCGCAACTGCGACATAATACACGTGGCAGACGGGGCGATGCGTATCCAGAGCGGAGACAGGGCCGTGATCCACAACGTGCTGTACGACGACGTCAGGGTGGAATATTCCAGATACGACCTTCCGTCAATATTCCAGCAGGGCGACGATAAGAAATACGAGCCTGCCCCCGGGTATTCCGTCACACCGGTGATACTGGGCTGGATGTACAACAATCTGTGGACCCGGGACGGCATATACGGCAACGTGTACGACGTGACCTACCGGGATATTGCCGTCCATACCGACGAGGGGATGCCGGCGCCGAAGATCGTGCTGAAAAGCGTTGACGACGCGCACAAATTCGACAGGATAAGAGTGGAAAGATTTACGCTGAACGGGAAGCCGTTCAGGCCGGAGACGGAGCTTTCGGGATTCACGAAAGAGTTTACGTTCACCTGAAGCGAAACGCCGCGAAAAGCGATTGACGTAAAAGGCGCGAAACGAAGGAAACGCGGGATGAAAGAGGCGCAAAATGGATAAGAACAGGAAACACAGATCTGCAAAAATAATGCTTTTATTGACGCTCCCGGCGCTGCTTTTGACGGGCTGCGGCAATTCTTCTGGAACGGGCCCGGACCCGGTCGATACGGAACCCGCCGCGGCAACCGTCACCGGCACTTCCGGCGATCCCGCATCGTCCACCGACGGCCATTCCGCCACCGACGCCCCTGCTCCGGCAACTCCCACCGAAAAGCCCACCGCCGTGCCCGATCCTTCAACCGTGACGCTGGTCATAGAGGACTTCAACGATATCACCGACGTAAAGAAATCACTGAGCCCTCTGGACCTCAGCTACTTCGGCATCACCGATCCCGTCTTCTCCTTCGACGGCGAATACGCCCAGGAAGGTCTGGCGCTGGTAAACACCCTGAGTTCCTCCACCTGGTGCCAGGCCTTCGAACTCACCGGAAAGCGCCTGAACGTCTTTAAAGAGGCCAAGCCCGAATACTACCTTCGCATTTGGGTGGCCGCTCCCGACGAATCCGACGTGGGACTCACTTTCTGCCTGGGCACCAAAAGCGGCAAATACCGCAGCTATTTAGACGCCTCCAAGGCCATCGTCACGGACGTGAGCGGCCGGGTGGAAAAATGCGTTATCGGCAACGACACCTCCGACGCCGGTGAGAATTCCTCTCTACGGGTCCCTTCCGGTTTCCGGGGCTACGTGGCACTGCCCCTCGGCGAGCTGATACCCTGGAAGAACTACGACGGCATCGACGCGCTGGAAAACGTAAATTATCTCAAGATCGACGCCCGGCCTTCCGTCACTTCCGTCGGGGACAGGTACGTGCTTGATGCCCTGTGCATATCCGACAGCCCGGTTGCCGCGCTCCAACCCGACGGATCGGACCAGAGCGGCCAGGAGGAAGGGCCGGTGTTTGCCACGAAAAACGAGGAACTGGACTATATGCTGTCAGAATTGTTGACCAGAGAAGCGACTTTCCAATATTGTCCCGAATACGACCCCGTGGGCTATCCCGGCGTCAAGGCGCTGTGGCTGGACGGAGTAAAATTCGGCCGCAAAGATACGAAAGTGTTTGCCTATATAGGTTTTCCGGAAGGCGCTTCTGCGTCTAAAAAGGTCCCGGCAGTGGTATTGATGCACGGAGGCGGAGGGTACGCATATCCCAACTGGGTGAAACTGTGGAACGACCGTGGATACGCCGCCATCGCCGTGTGCAACACCGGTTACTATCCCGCCAAAACAGGGATCACGGACTTCTTCAGCGCCTCTTCCTGGACGAGGAGCGTGCCTAAAGAAGTGCTGGAGACGGACCCCCGTGTGATGCCTCCGGACAACGACGGCATGTACTCGTCGACAGGCAGCATCGACCGTATGTGGATGTACCACGCGGTAGCCCAGACCATAATTGCCAACAACCTGCTCAGGTCCGACAGCCGGATCGACCCGGACAAGATCGGCCTCACGGGCATCTCATGGGGCGGCGTCATCGCTTCTATCGCAATCGGTTACGACAGCCGGTTCGCTTTCGCGGTCCCCGTGTACGGCAGCGGATACCTGCACGAGGCCCATTCGTGGCAGAAGGACAATTTCAACTCTACGGGCACCAGGGAGCTCTGGGAACCTTCCCTCCGACTGAAGGACGTGAAAATGCCGGTGCTGTGGCTGTGCTGGGCCGACGACAACTGCTTCTCCGTCAACTCCAACAGCAAGTCCTGCCTTGACACCGAGCGCGGCGTGCTTTCGATCATACAGAATATGAACCACGGCCATTTCGAGGGCTGGGGCAGGGAAGAGATATACAGGTTCGCGGACTGGGCGGTCAAGGGCGGAGAGCCTCTTGCGGTGCCCAAAACGCTGCCGGGCAAGGGCAGGAATGTGTCTTTCGAAGTCGAGCTCCCTTCCGACGCTTCCGTTTTTTCCGCCAGGGTATGCTACGTCGACGCGCCTCTCAGCTATTCCGCAGGCGGGCGGCTGAAGATATCCGGCCAGGACACCATCGACCAGGAGTGGCATTTCGTGAGCTGCGACGTCAATGGCGGAACGGTTTCCGTGACGTTGCCGGAGGATGCGTACAGCTACTACGTCGAGCTCACTGTGAGAGCGGGAGGCTGTAATTACATAAGCTGCACGCCGTTTATTGACGTGAACTGAGCCGCGTCCTGAGCCGGGATCGCCGGCATGGTGTACGGAAAGCGGCTGCCATCGTTTTGCCGTTTTATTGCCGTCTTTTTTTTCTTGAATTTGCCTGCGGGGATAATATATAATTCCCGCAGGCGCGTTTTTTCGGCTTTCTTACATCTCTCGCGCCATCGGAAAGCTGACGCCGAAGGTCTCGGCGGTAAAAAAGGAGGTACGGCAGCATGGAAAGATACTTTCAGCCCGAGATAGAGCGGGCGTCAAGGGACGAGATCGTCCGGATCCAGAACGAAAAACTGGTAAAACAGATCAGAAGAGTGTGGGACGCTGTTCCTTACTATCGCAAAAAGATGGAGGAGAAAGGCGTCACGCCCGATGATATAAAGACCATCGACGATATCAGGAAACTGCCGTTTCTTTCGAAGGCAGACCTCAGGGACGCCTATCCCTACGGACTGCTGGCAAAGCCGCTTAAAGAGTGCGTGAGGATCCAGTCCACTTCCGGCACCACCGGAAAAAGAGTCGTGGCTTTTTACACACAGCACGATATAGACATCTGGGAAGAATGCTGCGCCAGGGCGATCGTTGCCGCAGGCGGCACCAATGAAGACGTGTGCCAGGTGGCGTACGGATACGGCCTGTTCACCGGAGGTCCCGGGCTCAACGGCGGCTCCCATAAAGTGGGATGCCTGACGGTGCCCACCAGTTCGGGCAATACCGAGCGCCAGATCATGTTCATCATGGACCTTCAGGCCACCATCCTCTGCTGCACTCCCAGCTACGCCGCGTACCTGGGGGAGTCAATGAAGGAGATGGGCTACGGTCCGGACGACATCCCTCTTAAGGCAGGCATTTTCGGCGCGGAGGCCTGGAGCGAGGAGATGCGCCGCGACATCGAAAAGACTCTCGGCATCAAGGCCTACGACATTTACGGCCTCACCGAGATATCCGGCCCCGGCGTGTCGTTCGAGTGTTCCGAGCAGCGCGGCATGCACATTAACGAAGACCACTTCTATGCAGAAATAATCGACCCGGATACCGGCGAAGTATTGCCGGAGGGGGAGCAGGGAGAACTGGTGTTCACCTGCCTCGATAAAGAGGCGTTCCCCATGATCCGCTACCGCACCAGGGACATATGCGTGTTGACCCGTGAAAAATGCAGCTGCGGCCGCACCCACGTGCGCATGCGCAAACCTCAAGGACGCACGGACGATATGCTTATCATCCGCGGCGTCAACGTTTTCCCCAGCCAGATCGAGACCGTGCTGCTCAACCAGGGATACGCTCCCAACTACCAGATACTGGTGGACCGGGTCAACAACACGGACACTCTCGAAGTTCTGGTGGAAATGACCCCGGAGATGTTCACCGACAACCTCGGCGACATTTCCGACAGGCAGTCGAAACTTGCCGCTGGTCTGCTGTCGATGCTGGGCATCAAGGCGAAAGTTTCGCTGGTGGCTCCCAAATCCATCACCCGCAGCGAGGGCAAGGCGGTCCGCGTCATCGACAGGCGCAAGATATGAGGCGCGATTACAGAAAAGGAGGTCTGACAATGAGTGTTAAACAAATTTCTGTTTTTTTGGAGAATAAACCGGGCATGCTGAACCAGTTGACCGCCGAACTTGCGAAGTCCGGAGTCAATATGCGCGCGCTTTCTCTGGCCGAGACGAAAGACTTCGGAATTGCCCGCATCATCGCCGACGATACGCTGGGGGCAATGAACGCTCTAAAAGAGGCGGGTTTCGTTGCCAGCCTCACGCCGGTGCTCGCATTTGAAATACCGAACGAAGCCGGCGGGCTGAACAAGCTTCTCGGCATCATAACCGACGCGAACGTGAACGTCGAGTATATGTATTCGTGCCTTTCCCCTCACGGTAATTCCGAGGC
>JAEFAM010000109.1 GCA_016287565.1 Clostridia bacterium | reverse complement strand
AGGCAGCGGCGACGTGGGATTGGGGTCCGAAAAATCGTGGACCGTGCCTACTATGTTATCGTAGGCCTCCGTGATCGTCCGGTAATATTCCATATCCTCGTCGGTGGCGCCGTACTCGTCCGTGCGCTGTTTGTAAGCGCGGAGCATGGCTCCGTACTTTCTCTCTACAGTCTCGCGGCTGGCGTTTTCTTCAAGTCCTAAGACTTTGTAATCTTCAGCGCTTCCCATTTGAAGGAAAATCCTCGTTAGATTTAGAATAGGGGTTCACGTTGTCCTGGTCAAGCCGGACCCATCTGCCGTTCACGTTGCCGAAGGTGATGATGAGGGCGTTCGTGAGCGCGGACAATACCCATATCCCAAGGCCTATATACATGGGCCAGATGGGAAAACCGGTGGCAAGGCACACGATCAACGCGGCAACAGCGGCCAGCAGCCATCCGAGGTTGTACATAAGGCTCACCAAGAATGCGGCAACAAATCCTCCGAATCCAGTCTTCTTTTCGTCCATTTCGTTCTCCTCTCCCCGGGCTCTCGCCCGGCGCGCCGGTCAGGTCGATATCACTTCACAGGCTCGAAATCCGCGGCTCCGTGCTTGCACAGAGGGCAAACGAAGTCTTCGGGCAGTTCGTCTCCTTCGTAAACGTATCCGCACACCTTGCACACGAAGCCCTTCTTCCCTTCCGTCTCGGGCTTGGGCTTTACGTTGTTCTGGTAGTACGTGTAGGTCATGGTCTCCACTTTGGAAATGACTCTGGCTTCGGTGACGGAGCATACGAACATGCCGTGAGTGCCCATGTCGATGTACTGCTCCACCTTAAGAGACATGAAGGAGTTGATGTACTGAGGCAGGAATCTGAGGCCGTTGTCGGAGCGCATCTCTTCCACGCCTTCGAACTTGTCCACGTTGCGGCCGCTTCTGAAACCGTAATTCTGGAACACGGAGAAAGGCGCGTCCGTTGACAGGCAGTTTACGTTCATAATGCCGGTCTGCTTGATAACGTGGTGAGAGTAGTTGTCCTTGTTGATGGTGACAGCCACCCGGTTGGGCGTGTTGGTGACCTGGGTCACGGTGTTCACGATCAGGCCGTTGTCCCTCTCGCCGTCGTTTGACGTGACGACGTAAAGCCCGTATCCGATGTTGAACAGCGCCTTAAGGTCGTTCTTGTTGGCGGTCTCGCTCTTACGGGCAACGTATTCGCCGCAAAGTTCTTCTGCCAGGGCGTCGATCTGCTTCTTGGACTCGTCGGAGAGCGCGGACTTGATATGCACCGTATTCTCGGCGAATTTTATATTTTTACATTCGGACAGCATCTCTCTCATCACTTTGGCGGCCTGGGGCGCCCAGGAGCCGTTCTCCACCAGCGCCACGGTCCTGCCGCAGTAGTTGCGCTCTTTAAGGTGATCGATGAAAGTCCTCATAAACGGGAAGATATCAGCGTTGTACGTGGTGGTGGCCAGCACCAGTTTGCCGTATCTGAAAGCGTCTTCCACGGCTTCCGCCATATCATCCCTGGCCAGATCCGCCACGGAAACTTTCGGGCAGCCTTTTTCCTTCAGCTTGTCCGCCAGCAGTTCCACGGCCTTTTTAGTATTGCCGTATACCGAGGTGTACGCGATGAATATGCCGTCGGTCTCTACTCCGTAAGTGGACCAGATGCCGTACAGATTAAGGTAGTAGGACAGGTTTTCGGAAAGCACGGGTCCGTGGAGAGGACATATGATATTCACGTCCAGTCCCGCAAGCTTTTTAAGCACGTTGACGACCTGAGCCCCGTATTTTCCCACTATGCCGAAATAGTACCTTCTGGCTTCGCAGGCCCAGTCCTCCTCCGCGTCCAGAGCGCCGAACTTGCCGAAGGCGTCCGCGGAAAACAGGATCTTGTCCTTTGAGTCGTAGGACATCACCACTTCGGGCCAGTGGACCATGGGCGCGGTGCGGAAAGTAAGCGTCCTGCTTCCCAGGGACAGCTGATCCCCGTCTCCTACCGTCAGGTTACGGCCGGCGAAATCGGTGCCGAAGAAGTTTGCCATCATGGCGAATGCCTTGGCGCTGGCGACGATGACGGCGCCCGGATAGAGATCCGCGAAGTTCTTGATGTTGGCCGAATGGTCCGGCTCCATATGAGAGACCACGAGATAGTCCGGCTTCCTGCCGCCCAGTTCCTTCCTGAGGTTGTCCAGCCACTCGTGGGAGAAGTTCCTGTCAACCGTATCCATTACGGCGACTTTCTCGTCCAGGATGACGTAGGAGTTGTACGCCATGCCGTTCGGCACCACGTACTGGCCTTCGAAAAGGTCGATCTTACGGTCGTTCACGCCGACGTATCTGACAGAATCAGTTATCTTCATTTCTTGCTCCTTTTTTCGTAAACGATGCAAATAATACGGTTTTCAGCCGGTCAGTCCAGCATTTTCAGCAGTTCCGCCTTGGGCCTGTATCCCATTGACTTCGCCGCGGCTTTTCCGTCCCTGAACAGGATCACCGTGGGAATGGCCTGGATCCCGAACTTCATTGCCAGGGCAGGTTCTTCGTCAACGTTGACCTTTCCCACTTTTATATCTTTTCTCTCTTCCGCGATCTCGGCGATCACCGGAGAAAGCATGCGGCAGGGGCCGCACCATTCGGCCCAGAAATCCACCAGTACGGGGACCTCGGATCCGGCAACTATCTCGTCGAAATTTGCGGACGTTACGGTTATTTCAGACATACGTATTCACTCCTTTTCGTCTCAGTCCTTATGCTTGTAATACAGCATGCAGTGGCAATACCCTTCGAACTCCGGATCTTTTATCTGGTTCCGGAACTCTTCGCACATGCATTTGAAGGCAGGCGTCCTTTCGGTACGGCAGGGGCAATACCCTCCCGTCTTCTTCAGCCCTTCTTTTACCACCGCCACGATCTCTTCGTTTTCGTTAAGAGTTATCCTCATGGCCGCTCACGCCTTCCAGAGCCCGTGCAGGTTGCAGTAAGCGTATACCGCCTGTACGTTCTCACCTTCGGAGATCATGAAAACGGCTTCCGGAATACTGCCCGGCGTCAATGCCTTCCTCTGGTTTCCCTTGTCGGTCTGCAGGGCGATCCATTCGATATAATGCTCCGGAAGCATGGGATGGTCAACGGAACCTACTCTTACCGTGACTTTTCCACCTTCTACGGAATACACGGGGATGTGCTTCTCTTTGGAAGCTTCCACGGTCCCGGCCACGATCTCTTTCATAGGCTTTCCGCAGCACATAACGTTAACGCCCGTATCCTTGACTTTGGCAATGATCTGGCCGCAATTCTCACATTCATAAAATTTAAGTTCCATAATTCATACCTCCTTCGATATGGATGTCGTTCCGCCCGGATATGCCCGGGCTCATACGTTTTTATTATACCATAAACGCGCACTAAATAAAAGCGTCAGGTCAGGCGCAGAGGGAACGATCTAAAAAAGCGCGGCGACCGGCAATGCCGCCCTCAATAATCTTTGGATTGAAAATACGTGAGGCTCTCCAGCCAGGTGCTGCCGTCAGCTCTTAAAAGGTCAAGGCCGGAAACGAACACGCCGTACGCCCTGACCGGGCTGCCGCCTTGGTCATCCTGTGCGTAAAACGTGCCGCATGAACTGATGACGTACGGTTTGCCGTCGACCGTGCCGAGATATATCATCATATGTCCGTCCATGGTGAGCAGGGATCCGGGCTTAAGCTTTTTTATAATGTCAAGCTTTTTATCGGCGGTCATTATGGAGAAATCCCGGGCGCCCAGGTCGTAATTCTGGCCGATGGCGGCGCTGTTGCGGGGCAGTTCGAATCCGAAGCAGGCATATATCTGACGCACTATTCCGGAACAGTCGTTTGAAGCGAAAGATCCGCCCCAGCCGTATATCTTGCCCAGGAACTTGAACGCCTGTTCGATCACCGCGTCAGAAGTCATGGTCAGATATCCTGCCGTAACTTCTTTTGACACGGGTATGAGCACGGTCTCCCAGGAAAGCGCTCCGTATGCGTCCCTCGCCGGGATCATGGTCACGTAGCAGCCGTAAGTCTCGCGGCCGTTGACCTGACCTTCCTGATTTTTGAGCGATTTGATCTTCGTGCCCATGGGGAGCGTCAGACCGTCGGTATTGCCGCGGACCGCGGTCTCGTCCAGCGTGATCTCGCACCCTGTAACTGTAAGGAAGTCTTCCGGGTCTGTT